>JAGGTI010000013.1 GCA_021163775.1 Candidatus Zixiibacteriota bacterium | reverse complement strand
TGAACTATTTTGGGAAAAAGTGTTGCACTTCAAACGTGAGTCCAGCCACCCGCCTGCGCGGGTGTGACAGAAAAGACGGGTGTGACAGAAAAGACGGATGTGACGAAAAGAGGCGGATGTGACGGGAGAGAAAATTCGTAGGTCATGGTTGCTTGCAACCTGACAATTGTCAATGTCGGAACCGCAAGAGGTTGTTGTGGGCGGCAGACGTTCCGTCTGCCCCAGAGCCTCGTGGCGCACGGGGACGTACACCACGCACTATATGTCGGGTGTCTTCACTTAAATGGCCAATGTTTGGAACCCTGCCTATTTGAGGCCCGATGCTTTTTGTGTCAGGTCTGCCAGTTTCGTACAGCCATGTACAAGCACAACATGGCGGGTCCAAAGACGGACTCGCCCTACGGCGCTGACAGGTGTCGGGCAGAGTCACCCGATACTACGTAAACGGAAGAAAACCCATCCGTTTGGTGGGGTACAAATGTCACACCTGCCTTTTTTTATTCGTCATTCTGACCGCTTCTAATGTTCAAACTTGTGCGGCGAGGTTCATCAGTATTGTTATCCTATATAGCATTTTTGCACATTAAACGAACAGGTATAGGTATACGGTAAGATGAAGAAGTTGCTCAAGATATTGCTGTGGTTGGCGGGCATATTGGCTGTGCTGATTATTTTGGCCGTGGTCGGTCTCAAACTGTTTTTTCCATCGGAGAAGATTAGGGCAATGGCAGTCGAGGAAGGCTCGGCTCGGCTCGGGCGTCCGATTGAAGTTGCCGGTCTGGATATTTCTATTTGGGGTGGATTGGGTCTTGAGCTTGAAGGTGTGCAGGTTGGCAACCCTGAAGGAATTACCGGCCCGAATTTCCTTAGTGCCGACCGAGTTGATCTTAAGTTGCAACTTCTGCCGTTAATCTCCGGCGATTTCCGAGTTGATCGATTGATTATCGATGCTCCTACGGTGCAGATGACAAAATCTGCAGTTGGGGAAGTTAATTATGATTTTGTGTCGTCAGATACAATCGAGCAGGTGCCCGATGTTGAAACCATTCCTGATGAAGCTCAGGCGGCCGCATTGGTGGTGTCATTCGATGAACTGGAAATTAATAACGGTCGGCTCAGTTTCGTGGATGATTCATCTTCGGTATCGTTTGAGCTGATCGGATTTAATCTGGCGACTTCGCTTGAGTATCCCGAGGATGGTATTTATCGGTCGGCTGGCCGTTTACAGGCTGACACGATTTTGATAAGAAACAACGAGCCGTATCCACCTCTGGCGTGTGATCTGAACTATCGGGTGGTCTACAATGCCAATCGTAGTGAACTAACTGTGGAACGAATTGGTGCCGTAATCAACCAGGCCAGATTCAAAGTGACCGGAGAGATTGGTGGTTTCGGCCAGGAATTATCAGCCGCACTCAATGTACAGTCAGAGCAGTTGCCGATAACCGAGTTGTTGTCATTACTGCCTCCGGGGCAACGGGAAGTTTTGACCGATTATACGATTGATGGCAGTTTCAGCCTCGACGCCGACCTCAATCGTGATCCGTTCGCTGATAATCCCAACTGGCACTACACCGGTTCTGCTACGTTGAACAACCTGGAAGTGACCAGTAGTTTGTTCGATGGCCGCCTGGTGGTGGGGCGTTGTTTGGTTGATTTTAAGCCGGATAATGTGCGCATGAATATCGAGCAGGGAAGTTTTGACGGCCAACCAATCAAAGGTTACCTGGTACTGGATGATTTTGAGAGTCCTAGTATCTCTGGTGAACTGGCTGGTGGCTTGGATCTGGCTCTTCTGGTACCGTTTCTTCCGGCCGAGAATGCTCATCAGTTATCAGGTAAAGCAGAACTTGATTTGAAGTTCTCGGGGCCGATTCGCGAACCGGAACGACTTTTGTTCACCGGTAACCTGGTGATTGATAAGGGAAGCTACAATTCGGTGCTGGTGCCTCAGCCGATCGAGACTTTTGATCTTGATGCTTATTTCGAAAATCGACTGCTGAAAATACGCCGGCTTGGCTGTCAGTTTGGCTCAGGCCAGCTTACTTTTACCGGACGGATGACCGACTTGGTGCCGTATCTGTTGGCTGACTCAAATAGTGCGGTGGCACCGGATGTCGAAGCTAACGTGAAGGGTGAGGTTGACCTTGCTTTGGCCGGTCCATATCTGCCAGCTAAAGGCAACCCTCAACTTTCCGGCACGCTTGCGCTTGATGTGGGACTTGCTGGCAATATCACCGACCTGTCAAGTTTTCGAGCGCATGGAACGGTCTCAATAGCAGAGGCGTCTTATTTTGATTCCCTATTGCCCGAACCAGTTGAAAGTTTGGATGCCGAGTTGATCCTCCGACCGGATACCATCGAAGTTACCCGGCTTGCGGCGCGGTTTACATCCAGTGATGTGTCGTTCACCGGTATGCTTATACGTCCGTTCCCATATTTTCTGCCGATTCTCGGTTTGGAACGTGACACCCTGCCCAAGCCTCTTTTCCTGTTTGAGCTGTACTCGCAACGCTTTGACACCGACCGACTTTTCCCTGAAGCTGTTCCTGGAGCGGGCGGAGAATCGGTGATTCTTTCAAGCGATTCAATCTCTACCCTGATTCTGCCCGACATCGAAGGCCGTGGTACCGTTCGGGCCGATACTGTCATCTACTGTCAGGTCGAAATGACCCAGGTCGAGGCTAAGATCAAAATCAAAGACCGCAGGATCGAATGCTACGATGCTGGTGCGCGGGTTTACTCCGGGGCGGTAACGGGGAAGACTATAATTGATCTCTCTGATTTTAGCAATCCACACTACACCGGAGAATTTAACGCTACTCAGATTGAAGCCAAGGATTTTGTTTCACGATTTTCTAATTTTGGTGAACATCTCTTTGGTAAAGGTAATTTCGAGGGTGGCTATAATGCCCACGGTTGGGAACCGGAAGATTTCCTTAACTCGTTAACCGTCGAGGGCGATCTTAATGTCCGTGATGGTCGGTTGGTGACTTCGGGTGCCGTGTTCTCGGCCATAAGCAAGCTTGCTTCTACTTTTGGTGAGACCTTTGATCGGGAACAGACAATCAGGAATTTTGCCACTCGGGTTACAGTCAAGAATGGTCGAGTGAGAATCGATGAGCTTACCAGCCGTTTAGGTGAAATTGGTGACGTTAAACTCAATGGCTCTTATGGCTTTGATGAATCTCTTGAGTACACCGGTACGTTAGTTTTGAGTCAGGCTCATTCACGCAAATTGAGCCTTGGAAATTCAGAACGGGCCGAGTTGCCGTTCCGGATTGGCGGTACCATGACGTCACCTAAGTTGGAATTTGACCTGGCGGCCCTGGCGAAGCAGGCTGGGGAGTCGGCTGTCAAAGATGCCGCCAAGAAGGCGCTCAAGGATCTGTTCAAAATAAAATAAATTCGATTATCAACATACCAATATAAGTCTGTTCTGGTCACCTTTGTTGTTTCAATTCAAGACAAATAGCCAAAATAATAGTGGCCTGATCTCAATAATCCTGCTCTAACTACCGATACAGTAAAGAATAGTGGGCCGTAGCCCAAATGGTCTCAGGTTGCCGATGAAACATTTAAGTCGGATCGACATCCGTGCCAACCGGTTTGGCTATAGCAAAGCAGGAGTTAAATGACGGTAACAAGTACCGAGAATCATCCAGGCGTTCATCGCTGTGCAGTATGTAAAATAGATCGCAAGGGCCGTTTCATTCTCGCTGATTCAGTGGCGCAGGACATGTTTGGTCTCGACGAAGTCAAACTGTTTGGTCGTCCCCTAGTCGACTTTGTCGATCCAGATGACCACGCTACTATTGTAGCAATGACTACTAACCGTAATTCGTACGAGACAGTTTTCGATGCCGCACCGGTGACATTGCTTGACAATAATCAAAATCGGATAGACGCCACGCTGATCATATCGGTCAATTTTGGTGGTGGCAACCCAACTAATTATCAGGTTATTATATACGTCGACAGAGCAACCGTGTCCGACACGACCTCGGTGCCAGGTCAGGCTTGGCTGGAATATCTTGAGTACTTGTCAGGAAATTATCAGATCGAATCTCCGGAAACTCTGGCGCAACATCTCATTAATCTTGCGCCGATATCCTCGGCAACAATCTACGAGACCGAGGCGCACGAAGATAATCTGCTGGCCAGGGCAGAATCGGGCAGTGAGTTACACACTTCTGAGGTGAACACTGAGGCCGAAATATTATCAGAACATGAAATCCGAGCTACTTTTGGGTTGGCCAACGGTCATTGGGGTTTGGTGATTCTGACTTTGTCTGAATCTGGTCCCGATCCTTCAGTCGCGCGCGAACAGGCTGAGTTGGCGGCGGTTGTGCTTCATGCCCTTTGTCCCATACCGGCTGACCAAACCGTAGATGGTGATGTCGCCCAGGTGTCATCGACAGACAGGATACTTGACCAGCTTCAAATAGGTTTACTTGAATTCAACAGCAAGGGACATATCCAGCGCCGTAATACAATTTTTGATAAATTATTTGAAAACCCGACTGGTCTCGAATCTATCGCCGATCTAATTGAGCTTTTTGAGTCCAGGGGAGATAAGTCTACCGCGGCGTCAATAGATGCTTATTTCCGTGCTTCGTCCAGTTATGACACTCCGCCGCGTCTTTGTTTGAACATCAAATCAGATCAGACGGGATCGGTCACTTTGACCTTTGAACGCCATAATCCGGGCTCAGATGATCTCAGTGGCTGTTTCCTGTTCAGTCGTGTCGATTCTCGTTCGGTGGCAGGTTCGGAAGCGATTGGGACACATGACGATTTGACATTGGCCGGTCTCGATCGGTTGCGCTCATCAATGAGCGCGGCCCAATCGGTGTGGCTAAAACTCGAACATCAGCACCATAATGAGTTGACTAGTGATGGTGGTTTCTATCTGCAATGCTTAAGTCACCATCTCAATACGGTTGAACAGACCCTGATCGAACTGGAACGGCTTTTCAAATCAACCAAGGCTACCGAGGAACCCCAGATTGTCAATCTCGGACTTGTGCTAGATAAAATTGTTGCCGATTTGGATACCAGTCAGAGTGATTTGTCACTAAGTGTCAAATATACTGATCTCCCAAAGGTGAAGTGTCCCCTTCAGAAATTAACCGCCGCATTACGCCACACGATTGAAGCCGCGATAGCTCGGGTTGATGACGACAGGATCGACATTTTTGTGACCGCTGTGGTTGACGGTGGTAGCTGTACCATTTCAATTGTTGATGATGGTCACCAAATAACGAAAAAACAGGCGCGAAAAGCGTTTGACTATATTGGCCCGTCGCCGATCAACAAAGATCAAATCCGATCACATCGACCGGCTGGGCTGGCTCAGGCCAGGGCTTTGATCCGATCAATGGGCGGACGGATGGATCTTGACCCGAATTGCGTCCGTGGTATTGGCATCAGGATTATCTTCCCGGAGGCATAAGTGTGACAGACCCTGTCCGCATATTAATTCTTGATTGTAACCGCTACCGCGCACTTCTAATCGAACGAATTGTATCTGAAATTGTCTCATCGTCGATGGTCGCCCGTTTCAGTTCTGGTGCTGAGGTTGTACGCGAACTCCTTGCTACACATTATGATATCGCTATTTTGAGCTTAGAGGGCATTGAACGACCCTATGATCTGGTGCAAGCGATTCGGCTGGCACGCCAGGATGTCAAGCTGGTAGTAGCCGGTTTACCGGAGATGCCAAAGCGGGTTGTAACTGCTATTGAGGCTCTGGTTGACAGCTACTCAAGTTGGGGAACCGATCCCGGAACCCCAATCCCGGCACCCGTTTACAGGGCAATTGAAGCGGCTTGTGAGGTTAGTCACGAAGTCGTTGATGAAGCCAGGGTGATCTCATAACCATCCCGGATTTGCTGATTTTGGGTGTCAAAGCCCATGTGCCTATTCACAATAGCGGTTGACAAATGGCTTCCAGTTTCTATTTTGCCCCCTTGTTCGTCAGATTAGGTGGACTATGAATTCAATGACTGGCTTCGGCCGTGCAGAACAGAACAGTAAATTTGGTCGCTTGACGGTTGAGATCTCCAGTGTCAATAGCCGTTTTCTGGAGTCGTCCGTCAGGTTGGCGCGCCCTTATGCGGCGTTGGAACCTAAGATACGTGAAGTACTTAAAGCCTCTGTTCAACGGGGTAAATTGAGCGTTTTTATCAATTTGGTAGAGTCCGAAGATCACGCCAATGGCTTCGCTATTAATGAAGCGGCGGCCCGCCAGTGTTATCAACAGTTAGCTCGACTCAAAAAAGAGTTCGATTTAGCCGGGGATATCACGGTTGGGGATCTACTCCGGTTTCCGGAAATTATGGCTGGTGATCGGACGGAACCTGATCTGGATGCTCTCTGGGTAGTATTGCAGAAGGTTTTGAGCAAGGCACTCAAGAGCTTGCTGGCGATGCGTGCCCGTGAAGGTAAAGCGCTGGTGGTTGATATGCGTCAGCGACTTAAGATGATGAGCGGAATTATTCGTGATATCGAAAAGGCAACCGAAGGCGCTACCAAGCGGTACGCCGATTGTCTTGCTGTACGGGTTGAGGAACTTCTCAATGGTCAAAAGCCAGACCCGACCCGGTTGGAGGAAGAGATCGCTCTCTTTGCCGATCGTACCGATATCACCGAGGAATGTATACGTTTCCGGAGCCACATAGATCAGTTCGTGAGCACCCTTAAGCAAAAAGACGCCGTAGGACGCCGACTGAATTTCATCCTTCAGGAGTTGAACCGTGAGGTCAACACTATTGGCTCCAAAGGTTCCGCATTTGATATCTCGGCGAATGTAATCTCGCTTAAAGAAGAAATTGAAAAAATACGAGAACAGGTGCAGAACCTGGAATAGCGGCAGAGGCAATTGGTGGTCCTAACGAAACCCGGTAAAATCCTGATAATATCTTCGCCGTCTGGTGGTGGCAAGACTTCAATTTGTCGAAAACTGCTGTCTCCGGTCCGTAAGCGGCAGGGGTGGAAGTTTTCGATCTCGTATACTACGCGTTCGCCGCGAAGGGGAGAGCGCGATGGACGTGAATATCATTTTGTATCGTCTGATGAATTCCGTAGTAAAGTCCGCACCAATTTTTTTGCGGAGCATTTCAAGGTTCATTTGTATCAGTACGGTACGCCCCGGGGTCCGATAGACGCAATTACACGTCGAGGCGGAGTGATGCTACTCGATGTTGATGTCCAGGGTGCCCGACGTCTCAAGAGAGAGTTCCCTAATGCGATTTCGATCTTTGTACTCCCACCGTCTCAGGCTGAATTGCGAAAACGTCTGCGTCGCCGTGGGACGGAAACAAAAGAACAGCTTAGAGTTCGACAGAATAACGCACTTAAAGAAATGCAGACATTCCAGAAACATAAATTTGACTATGTTGTTGTAAATAAAGAGCTTGGGGTCGCCGTCAAACAGGTGTTGGCGATTGTTGAAGCTCACCAATGCCGGATTGATCGCTGTGATCCGGAACTTATAAAGAAAATAACTGGTTGATGCACTCATAGAGTGAGGAAATAACCCATGGCTTACTGTCCCATTGATGATTTGGATAATGTCACACTGAACCGCTACGAAGCTGTGATCGTCACATCCAAGCACGCCCGGAATCTTAACGCCAAGCGCCTGGCCAAGATAGCACGCATGGTCGAGGAAGTTGTCGAAGTGGATATCGAGGCACGAAAAATGACCGCAGTGGCTCTCCGAGATGTTATGGAGGGTAAAGTTAATTTTGAGCGGACCGATACCGAGTAACATTGATATCAGCCACTCGCATAGGAAAGATCGATGGCCAAGAACTTAGTAATTGTCGAATCACCCGCTAAATCACGAACGCTCACACGCTTTCTCGGCAAGGATTTTACTATTCTGTCGACGATTGGTCATTTGGTTGATCTGCCCAAGTCCAAACTAGGTGTTGATCCCGAAAATAATTTCCAGCCTGACTATACGGTAGTCAAAGGCAAAGAGAAAATCCTGGCTGAGTTGAAGAAAGCGGCCAAGAAAGTTGATAATGTCTATCTGGCTCCCGATCCAGATCGCGAGGGTGAGGCTATTGCCTGGCATGTGGCCAATCATCTTAAGGGTGTCAAGGCTAACGTCTATCGTGTGACGTTTAACGAAATCACTAAATCAGCAGTGACCGGGGCGATAAAAAGCCCGCGCCAGATTGACCTGGGTCGAGTTGATGCTCAGCAGGCTCGGCGCGTTCTTGATCGGCTGGTTGGCTATATGGTTTCCCCCTTCCTGTGGAAAACGGTGGCACGTAACTTGTCAGCCGGACGAGTGCAGTCGGTTGCTTTGCGTTTGATCTGTGAGCGGGAAGTCGAAGTCACAGAATTTGTCAAGCAGGAATATTGGAAGATTCGCACCAACCTGGCCAACAAGAGCAAGTCCGCTTTTTGGGCTAACCTCTTCAAGATTGATGGCAAGACTGTGGTCAAGGGCGGTGAAGAATCCAAAACAAAGGTCGTTATAACTTCCGAAAAAGAAGCTAGGGCGATCGAAGCAGATCTCAAGAAACAGGAACTTGAAGTGGCTGAGGTCAAACGCACACAGCGCGTGCGCCGACCTGCCGCTCCGTTTATTACCTCGACTATACAACAGGAAGCCGCCAAGGTTTTCGGGATGTCACCGAAACGCACGATGTCTGTCGCACAGGCTCTTTATGAAGGTATTGAACTTGGGAAGAAGGGTCCGGTCGGTCTGATCACTTACATGAGGACAGACTCGACCCGGATAGCCGCTGAAGCTATTGCCGCCGTGCGGAGCCACATCGGCGAAGTCTACGGCAAAGATTATCTGCCGAGCAAACCAAAATTCTACAGCAAGAAAAAGCAGGCGCAGGACGCGCACGAAGCAATCCGTCCGACCCATCTTGATCTGCCTCCGGATAAAGTGAAGAAGAGTGTCACACCTCAGCAGTTCAAGCTGTACCGCTTGATTTGGAATCGCTTTGTCGCCTCCCAAATGAAGGATGCTCTCTATGATGTGGAGACCGTCGATATCACAGGCGGTAAGTATCTGCTTCGGGCCAAAGCCCAACGGTTGACTTTTGAGGGGTTTCTCAAAGTCTACCGCGAAGAAAAAGAGCCGGATGAAAACGGCAACAGTGACAGCGGAATCGAATCACTTCCGGAAATGGCCGAAGGTGAGGTGTTGAAGCTCAAGAAGGTAGAGGCGACCCAGTCATTTACCAAACCACCGCCGCGCTATTCTGAGGCGATGTTGGTCAAGCGACTTGAAGCTGATGGTATCGGACGACCTTCAACCTACGCTATGATTATTTCCACGCTCCGTGATCGTAAATATGTGGAACTGCTTGAGAAAAAACTACATCCCACTGACTTAGGTAAAACCGTTAATAATATCTTGGTTGAGCATTTCCCGAAAATTTTCAATGTCAAGTTCACTGCCGGTATGGAGGAGCAACTTGACTTGATTGAAGAGGGTAAGGATGACTGGGTGGAAGTCATTCGCTCATTTTATGGCCCGTTCTCCGAGCAACTTGAGAGCCTCAAGGGCAAAGAGAAAGCTATCAAAGAGTCAATGGTCGAGAAGACCGATGTCAAGTGCCCCAAATGCGGTGAATTGATGGTGATTAAGTGGGGTCGCAACGGTCGTTTTCTAGCTTGTTCCGGCTGGCCTGAGTGCAAGTCGACCCAGCCTCTCCCTGAAGAGGCGGCTAAGAACAAGACTGATGAAAAGTGCGATAAATGCGGCGCTGATATGGTTATAAAGTCGGGACGTTTCGGACGGTTCATCGCCTGTTCGGCCTATCCTGAGTGCAAGAATACCAAGCCTCTGACTTTGGGTGTCAATTGCCCCAAGGAAGGTTGCAATGGCAAGGTTATCGAGAAAACTACCAAGACCAAGCGGATTTTCTACGGTTGTACCAATTATCCAAAGTGTGATTTTGCCAGTTGGGATAAACCAGTAGCCAAAACGTGCCCGGTCTGCAAGCACCCTTATATGCTCCAGAAGACCTCCAAAGTAAAAGGCGATTTCCTGCGCTGTCCTGAGTGCAAAAATGATCTGTTCGAAGAGAGCAAAGCCGAGGGATCTACGACTGAAGAAACCACGGTTTGAGCATTTGTAGGTCAGGCCTCCTTGAGGCCTGACAGGTAGCCCGTGCTGACACAATGTCACGCCCCGAGTCGGCCTGACCTACGAGTGACATCATCGCCGCCCATTGATCGTATTCACCACCCTCCGAAAACCTTTGACCTGTCGTCATAAATCCGATATCGTGCGCCTATGCTCAAGAAAGCGCTGACAGCCTTCCTCAAAGACCTGGCCGACAATAAGGGCCGGGCGGCTAAGACAATCGAAGCCTATCGTCGTGACCTCGAACCGTGGGTGGCTTTTCTTGAGAAGCAATATACTGCGCTTCCTGGCGATCCCAAGAACGACCCTCTCTTGTTGCGCATTTACCTGCGGGAACGGGGTGAGGCCGGGGTTTCCAACCGGTCGCTGGCACGGTTTTTGTCGGCGCTGTCGAGTTTTCAGAAGTTTTTTGGTACCTCTGGTGTTCGTCGTAATGTGAAGCCATACTTGTTCAAGATTCCGCGTATCAAGTTTGGCAGTCGACTTCCGGGTTTCATTCCACAGGCTGATGCCGCCCGTCTGTTTGAGCATGGCAACGCCCGCGAGGACAAACAGAGCTATCTGTACTGGCGTGACTATCTGATGATCGCCTTGCTCTATGTTACCGGTATGCGTCGTGAGGAGCTGTCCAAAGTACAGCTTTCTGATATTGATATGCGTCAGGGGCTGATCCGCGTGATTGGCAAAGGCAACAAAGAACGCCTGGTGCCAATTGGTGATATCACGCTAACTGATCTGAAAGAGTATCTCAAAAAACGGGATCAGTTTATCTCGGGGATCGATCATGACTCGCCCGCATTATTTCTCAACCGGACCGGGAATCCGTTGTCGATGCGATCAATTGATCGTCGGGTAAAACTGTTTGGCCGTGGCGAGGGGATCGATTTTACCCCCCACACACTACGGCATTCGTTCGCTACCCACTTGATGGAAAACGGGGCGGACTTAATGTTGATAAAGGAAATTCTTGGTCACGCATCATTATCAACTACACAGAAATACACCCATGTGACCGCGGAAACAATGAAGAAAGTCTACCAGAACGCTCATCCCCGTTCCGGTACCAAGCAATAAGGAACACTATGAAAACCAGATCTACAACCATACTCGGTCTGATACACAATGGCGAGGCGGCTATGGCCGGTGACGGTCAAGTCACGTTTGATGACATGATTATGAAAGCCCAGGCGACCAAGATTCGCACCATGTACGAAGATCGGGTACTGGTCGGGTTCGCTGGGACAGCGGCTGACGCTCTTGCGCTGTTTGAGCTGTTTGAGAAGAAACTTGAAGAATACAATGGCAACCTTGCCAGAGCTTCGGTTGAACTAGCCAAAGACTGGCGAACCGACAAGATGTTGCGTCGTCTTGAAGCGTTGATTATTGTTACCGACGGCGAACGCCTCTTTCTAATATCAGGTACCGGCGATGTTATCGAACCGGATGATGATATTATAGCGATCGGTTCCGGGGGGCCATACGCTCTGGCTGCCGCTCGTGCGCTTGTGTTTGCCAAACCGGAAATGACGGCCGATGCTATCGCACGCAAGGCATTGGAAATCGCCGCCGACATCTGCGTGTTCACCAATGACAATGTTAGTGTGGTAACAATCAAATGAAAGAAAACTATCCCGAACCAAAAGAAATAGTCGCACATTTGGACAAGTATATCATCGGTCAAGGCGCCGCCAAGAAATCGGTGGCAATCGCCTTGCGTAACCGGTGGCGACGGCAGAACGCTCCCGAAGAAATCCGGGGCGAAATTATGCCCAATAATATCATTATGATCGGTTCCACTGGTGTGGGCAAAACCGAGATTGCCCGGCGTCTGGCTGACATGGCACGAGCGCCGTTTATCAAGGTCGAAGCCTCGAAATTTACTGAAGTCGGTTACGTCGGCCGAGATGTTGAGTCGATGGTACGTGACTTGGTGGAAATCGCGGTCAATATGGTGAAGCTCGAAAAGGCTGAGAGTCATCAAGGTAAAGCCGAGAAAAACACGGTCGAACGATTGCTCGATCTATTGGTCGGATCATCTCAGCAACCATCAAGCAAGCCACCACAGGTTGGGCCGGATGGGGTCGTGGTGGTTGAGGCAAATGTTTCAGAATCAGCCGCTAACACCCGTGAGAAATTCCGCAAGATGTTGGAGGCCGGAAAGTTGGATCATCGCGAGGTTGAGCTCGACGCCCCACATCGGACTTTTCCTACGATCGAAGTTTTCTCTCCACAGGGAATCGAGGAATTGGGTGTCAACTTCCAGGAGATGTTCTCCGGGATGATGCCCAAACAAACCCGGCGGCGTAAGATGACTGTCAAGGAGGCTCGCAAGTTTATCCTCAACGAAGAACTTGAACGTGCGGTTGACATGGATGAAGTCATCGCTATGGCTCTGGAACGGGTACAGGATTCGGGGATCATTTTCGTGGACGAGATCGATAAGATCGCCGCTGGTGACGGCAAGAGCGGTCCCGATGTTAGCCGCGGAGGTGTTCAGCGTGACATTCTGCCGATTGTTGAGGGTAGTGGCGTTATGACCAAGTACGGTATGGTTCACACCGATCATGTGCTTTTTATTGCCGCCGGAGCTTTTCACGGTAGCAGTCCGTCCGATCTGATTCCAGAACTACAGGGACGTTTTCCGATTCGGGTAGAACTTGATTCGCTGACGGCCGAAGATTTCGAACGCATTTTGGTTGAACCGAAAGCCTCACTGGCTCGTCAATACAAGGCTTTGTTGCAGGCCGAAGGGGTGACTTTGGAATTCACCGAGGATGCCATAGTCAAAATTGCCGAGATAGCTGAAATTGTGAACAGCCGTGCAGAGAATATCGGCGCGCGTCGCCTGCATACCGTGATGACCACGTTGCTTGAAGATCTCCTGTTTGATCCACCAACCAAAGGCGAGAAGGTGATAATTAACGCCGAGGCGGTCGAGGCCAAGCTATCCGGAATTATAGAGGACGAAGATCTCAGTCGGTACATCCTGTAGTTGTTAAATTGGGGGAGAGGCTTAGACAATGTAGATTCGGATATCGCCAATGAAATGATTGGAAGCGATGTAGAGTTTTGAGTCCGCCTCGCTATAGTTAGCACTCTGAGCATCAAGCGAATTGCCAAACCCGCTGGAACGCTGGCCCATCATTTCGATGTCACCGATGAAATTGGAGCTCTGGGCGAAAATCGCCATACCTTCGGGCACCAGCACACGCACATCGCCAATAAACCCGGAAATAATCATCCGGTTGAGGCCGGGTGCAAGTTCGCCACCGTGCAGTTTGACCTCAACGTCCCCCAGGAAGTTTCCGATCTCAACATTCTGAAGGTCAATACCGCTACAATCGATTAACATATCCCCAATGAACTTGCTGTACCGCATTCGATCGTGTTTACCGCTCTTCGGTGATTGTGAAGTACGTGCGCTTCGTTCTGATTTTCCGGGAGGAGGCGGAACCGGAGTCGGCCCCACATGAACGGATTGGGGCGATGGAGCGGCGGAAATGTTAGTTGGATCGTTCGGAGCCTGATAACCAGCCTCGGTGCTCTGACTCTGACCCCGGCGGTGGGCCAACATCCATAGCCCGGCTCCAATCAACAGGAGTGGGAAAACAAAACGGATGAAATCATGAATAGAGAACACAAAGAAATCAAGAGTTCGGCCTAACAGGAGAAAGCCTATCAGGACCAAAATCAGACCCATGAAAATCTTACGGTTACTCATCAATTCACTCTTACTAATTGTTCTTTCCTGTTTCTTGATACGTAATATGCTGATGCATGTTACGTGGCGCAACCAATTTACCTGGTGGTTATGTGGCCAATTAAGAAAGGCTGTTCAGAATCTGAACAGCCTTTTGGTCAATCAGGTAGTTTACCCGATTGTTATTTTAAAAATTAAACAGGCTTAGAAGTTGAATACTGTCTGCCCCCAGGCCCAAACGGTCGGGTCGGTGTCAGTTGAAGCTGGATCATTGGTCATCCGGCGTACCAGAGATTCTTTCGGCAGAAAGATCGATACTCCACCCTCCAGCTTCACGCCCGCTACACTTGATGTGTTGACGGCGAAGTCGAATTCCATCCCCATATCGGAGGTAAGAGTTGAACTGGTGGTGGTGACATCGGTGTACTCGGCGGCTGTTTTGAAGTAGTGGAAATCACCCTTGACGGTCCACTTCGGATGCGGGTTGAACTTGCCGCGGAGCATGATGTCCATCAACCCGGTACTACCCGATGACAGAAAATAGTCCATATGGCCCCGGAACTTGTGCCCGGTGTAGTAGAGGTTGTTGTACGCTTTGTAGTCGGTGTCGGTCAAGTCATCATCGCCTGAGGCATAGTCAACGCCTACCGCCATGCGGGCTTTTTTGTCCCCTTCGAAACTGTAACCCACTTCGCCAGTGAACATCATCGCCGCGATATCAATCGTGTCCATTTGAGAGCCTGCCTGATAGGCACCGTTAAACTCGAAATCAAGCTGGTTGTGCTTGTTCTTGTAATAGAATCCGAACGTCATGCGACCCAACTGGCAACCAGCCAGCACTGTGTCTTCGGTTCCATTAAGCAATGTGTCGTTGTCCCGTTCATAGATGCCGAACAACTCCAGGTTGATCTTGTCAAGCTCTATCAGGCCACCGAAGACGTCAAAGTCACGATTGCCCAGTGTGTCCAATGTTTCCATTTCCTCCTGAGCCTTGAAGCAGAAACTGGTTATTTTGAAAGTTTCAGCTTTGTACCAGAAGAGTCCGCCTTCCCAGCTTCGAGCAACATTGTGCCATCCGACCGAGCCGAAGACGCGCTGACCACCCATATTAAATTCAAACCGTCCAGCCTTGGTGCCGAAGCCGTCAAACCAGAGGCGATCGATCTGTACATAGGCCTGGTGGATATCAACGTTTTTGCCATCGTTCAAACTGCCGGATTGCCAGGCATCGAACTGATCGGCTCCGCCCAGAACCCGGCTGTCCTGGAACTGAATGAACGCGGATGCGTTTTCATCAGCGTTAGCTTCGATATTGATCCGAGTGCGCATTAGTTCATATATTCCGGTAGTGTTGGCGGCATCAAATGATTTCCCGTCAATTTCACTTCTGACACGCACCTGTCCGGAAATATCAACCTCGGTATCGGCGACCGCCGGGACGATCGTGAGAGCTATCAAGCTCAGGGTCGTCAGTATGGTGATTAGCTTTTTCAACTTGATCTCCTTGGCTTCAATTTGTCGGCTCAATCAGTCGTCCTGTTGTTCGGATCGGATGGAGCACCGTTGGACTGTCAATTTGCCCGCTTTTCCATTCTGTAGCGCAGAAATAGTGAATACATTGTTCCGAGTCAAATAAAATCATGGAAATGCTCTCCCCATATTAACCTATTTATCCCGGGAACAGCCAACACTTGACTTGGGTGCTATCGCCCCATTTATTCCCAGAAATTTGACTGTAACGTTTTAGTCTGATTGGAGAAAATATGTCGCGTTCACTTTGTCAGATAACCGATTTCAGTACCGCTGAGATCAAAGAAGTGCTCGACCTTTGCGAGCGTATGAAGACCGGGAAAGAAGCCCCGAAACCATTAGCTGGTAAGTCTGTCGCCTGCGTATTCACCAAGGAATCATTACGCACCCGAGTATCATTTGAGGTGGGAATCAGCGAATTGGGTGGACAGCCGGTCTATATCACCGGCAAGGAAATTAAGCTGGGTGAGCGGGAAACTGTAGCCGATGCGGCTCAGGTGCTGTCACGATATGTTGGCCTGATTATGATTCGCACTTTTGCCCATTCTGATGTCGAGGAATTAGCCAAATACGCAACAGTTCCGGTCGTCAACGGCCTGACTGATCTGGTTCATCCCTGTCAGATTCTGGGCGATTATTTCACTATGCGGGAACATCTGGGTAAACGCGACAAGTACGCTGTGGCTTATCTGGGAGATGGTAACAATATCACCAACAGTTGGCTCAATCTGGCGGCACGTTTACCGCTGGATATTCGGGTCGGGACCGATGGCGACTGTCACCCGGATGCTGACTTAGTTGCCCAAGCCAAAGCAAATCCGGATAGCAGTGTTCTTATCACTGATGATCCTAAAGAAGCCGTCCAGGGTGCCGATGTACTTTATACAGATGTTTGGGCTTCGATGGGCCAGAAACATCTGGTTGAAGAAAAGGAAAGAAAGCTAAAGAAGTTTCAAATTAATAGTGCCTTATTGGAGGAAGCCGGACCCAAAGCGATTGTAATGCACTGCCTGCCCGCCGAACGGGGAAAAGAAATCACCAACGAGGTGATGGACAGCTCTCGTTCAGTCGTCTTTGACGAAGCGGAAAACAGGTTGCACATTCAGAAGGCGATTATGGCCTTCCTGCTCAAGTAGCACCGCACCGGATTCGGACCCGTCAGTAAGGGCGAGCTAAACGAAAGGAGTCGCAACATGCGTTCCAGCAAGTCTCTCTTCCTGGCGGGATGCCTCACCGTGCTGGCTTTGGTTCTGGTCGGTTTTGGTTGTTCTGACGATGTAACTACAACTGTGATCCCTGAAGAGGATAATGGGATTGAATCACGCTTGGAAGAAGTTTCTTCCCAAGTAAACGCTCATATCGATTCGGTTATAGCCGTGGTCGAATCTGGTTTGAGAGTAGCCACTTTCATTGATATCGGCACTGGTGATATCGGTGGTGCCTTCATGGGGTCCGTCCTTCCTGATTCCACCATGGACGATAATAACTGGATTGTCTCGTGGGCTACTGACCTTCAGGCTGGACTTGGTACTCTCAATATTGTGGATTCGCTGACTTATATCGTTGGAGGAGCGTTGAGTGTCAACGCCAAAGACGCCACCGAGATGCACGTCAAGCACAACTACAATTACACCAGCTCCGACTCCACGGTATCATTTACTGATATCGACAATAACGGCAATCTGCATTTCGATGGTATTGACGGGAATACCGCGACTGTTAATGGTACCGTTCGTTCCGTTGTTATCGACAAGGACGTATCTACGTCGGGAACGATCTGGAACGACTGGACTCTCGAAACCAGCGTGTCCAATCTGGCGGTAACCAAGAGCAGTAGCTCCTGGACTAACGGTTGCCCGGAAACTGGCACCGCGGTGATCAGTGTTGAGCATCGCTATGCTGAAAATCTCGATGTGCCGGTAACCACCAATTGGGAGATGACCGTTACGTTTACTAATGGCAACGCAGTTGTTGATGTTGTGACTGGTCAACTCAGCACTTCATACGAGAATTCTTTCTGCACACCGTAATCAGACAACCAGAAAAATGAACATCTGAAAGCCCGGTCCCAAAAATCGGGCTTTCCTTTTTGCACGCCATTTGACATCATCGTTTGCATTCGGTATCCTGATTGGTATGAAAGAGATTGTTAAGTACAGTCACTGTTTTGTCTGCGGGGATCAGAACGAACACGGACTTAAAGCCAGATTCTTCGATGACGGAGATCAGGCGGTCACTGATCTGGTAACCGAACCAGTTTTCGAAGGCTATCGCGGTATCTATCACGGTGGCCTCATTTCGACGCTTCTCGATGAGGTGATGATTAAAGCTATCCTGGCTCGTGACGTTATGGCTGTCACGGCCGAGTTGACAGTCAGATTTCGGAAACCGCTCGGTATTGGTGTGAAACTGCATTTGGCCGGGAGAATTATTCGGATCAAAGGGCGAGTATACGTTACCGAGGGTGAAGCGGTCGGAGAGGATGGGACTGTTTACGCCACCGCTAAAGGTCGCTATATCGAGGCTCCAGATGAATTACGCTCCAAACTTGTTGAATCACTTGAACCTCAATGAGCGGCATTTTTCATCAAAAGTGAAAGCGAGTGTCGATAGTACGATTGTTGATGTTGGTCGGTGGCTGTAGTCGTTTGTACGACAACAAGATAGACTTCGTTCGGGAGCGGGCATCGCGGTTGCTCCCAATCATCTCATGAAAATTACAACCGGTCCTGTTGATTGTTACATCGGTGCTTTCAAGGCGCCGTTACAAGAAGCTTACCTCGAAAATCACGGTTTCAGCCGGGGTATGATTCTATTTGCCATTCCAAGCTATGGGGTGCTGTTTCGGTGTCGTGCCGATGGTGATCTGATGGATCTGGAATTCGGTGCTTTCTTTGCCCTCCTGCGTTTTATTAAAACCTCCCTGGCCAAAGAGCAGATCAAAAATCTGCGGGTATTTTCATCGACTCCCAAGTTTGTTTTTACTATGATGAATCGAGGTCCTGAACTCAGAAATCGTCCCAATCGGGAAAAGATGCTTAAGAAGTACTGCGACCGCTACTATATCCAGCCCGAGCTAATCCCTATTAATCGCAATCTAGTATCTTTCTTTCAACCCTGATCT
>JAGGTI010000044.1 GCA_021163775.1 Candidatus Zixiibacteriota bacterium | reverse complement strand
GATCCCTGCTGTCAAGTTTTTACAATTCGAGAGAATGCACCAAGCCCGGTAAGGCAGGTCTGTCTTCAAACCTGCCATTCCCCAAAAGGCGGATTCGAAGACGGATCCGCCCTACGATTCAATGTCATGGGGCAGACCGGGAGCGCCCACAAATTACTAATTACGGCCACCAACAACCAAAGTAGAAATATGGAACAAAACTTCCTCGTTAATTGAGCGACCGCTTTCATGAACTGGGATACCGACCGTGTGGCACAGTTCAACGAGCTGTGAAAAATATCCGATTTGAGTATTGATCGCCTTAACACTGGCGTCACGGTCAAGATTAACAGCCTCGAGCAACTCCACAATTGTGACCGCCCCGGCACCAAACCGGGTTTGAACCTCGGGAAAATACTGGTTGGCAAGTTCGGCAGCACGGGCGGTTATCGGGAACTCTTCAGCCCGACTTAACATCAACTCAACATCTACCCGCAGGCGTGCGATTACTTCGAGGGTCGTCTGGTCTCGGCGGTATTCAAGCCGATCCAGTTCGGCCTGTAATCGGTTGCGTTCTTTGAACCTGTGTCCACCCTTGAACAGGGGCAGTTCCAATCCAATCCCCACCGACCAACTCGGGTTCTGTTCTTCAAATCCGATCACCTCGGCACGTTCCCGAGACATACCGAGTCGAGCGGAGAAACCTATGCGCGGAAGAAAATCAGCCCTGTTTCGAGTCAAACTTGAGCGTCCCAGGTCAAGGCCAAGATCGGAGCGAGCGAGTCGTGGATTGTTAACCATCGCCAGGTCAATTAAGGCTGATACCAGTTGTTCACGTCCATCCGGCAATCCAATGACGCGGTTTAAGACCGCTTCCTCGCGGAAAAATTGGGCATCGGTGAAATGTTGCCAATCAGTTACGAACGGATAATCTCCCGGCCGACCTAACATAGTGTTCAACCGGATCCTGGCAATATTCAACTCAGATTCCACTGCGCGCAGTGCCTGAAGTGCGTCCAGCCATTCACTTTCCCAACGCCAAACCTGCTCCGCACCGGCCTCGCCCAATTTGAGACGCAATTGTGCCAGATAAAAACACTCTCTCACTTGGCGTTTATGTATCTGTAAGACCGATTTAACTTGTTCCACTTGCACTGTTTTGAGGAAAGCGAGGGTCACTCCACGCTCCAGATCAAGGCCCGACTGACGCAGGTCAGATGCCGCTACTTCTTCGGAAAGTGAAGCCTGGTCGACATCACGACCGACACCCGGGGCAAACAGTGGTTGGTCCAGACGAAGGTCAGCCCTGAATCGATCGGCACGATATTGATCGTCATTATGAACAGCGTTGGGATCAAAATGATCGGCTCGCATCCCCAGACTTACCTCGGGGAGGTAACCGGAACGGGCCTCCGCTACAGCGTGCTCCGCCGCTGTCAGAGCGGCATATCGCGACTGGTAGTCGGGACTCTGGGCCAGGGCTATGTTGACAGCGTCGATGACCGTCAATCGTTCCACGTCATCCGGCGGGGGGGCATTGAGCACCGCAATATCATAGCGCCGCTCGGAACGAATATCCATACCGAGTTGACGGGCAGTCGATTCGTTGATTGTCAGGCCGGGGTCATCGGCGAACACAGTGGGGAGATCGCCCGGAGTCGCCCCATCCATGATGCGAACAACTTTCCAAGCATGATAGTGCGCTTTCGCTAAACTCGATTCCAGAGAACCGGAGGCCAACGCACCGCGCAAAGCATGATACTGACCTTCGCTTGAAAATGACAGAATCTTGTCACGCCCAACCATAGCGTAAAACTGACGGATTTTATCAGAATTGAAACCCCACAGCGGAGGCAGGTACAAAGCATCAACCTTGCCGCTCAATTGATTATAAGCATTGAAAAAAGCATAGGTATCGTTGCGGTCGTACCCTTCCGCTGTAACCACCTCAAAACCCAATCGTGAGCCAAGGTTACGGACGGCGGCAAGAAGTTGATCTGTTTTGTTATCTGAAGGGAAACTGAGCAAACCCAATTTCTTTACCGGTGTCAGACTGGTAAGATAAGTGATATCCGAGACTAACTTGTTGGGCCGGAGACGCACAGTTAAGTTGTCTGCAATCGGGCGACCCCGATCATCTAACAGCCCTTCAATCGCCGGGTCATATCTCAACGCGGCCACAATCGGCCGGTTAAAATCAACGGCCAACAAATCTTCCACCGTCCAGGGACCGAGTGCCACAACCAAATCAATAGCTTTATTCTGTTTCAATTCTCGGGCCATAGTCCGCGACTTCTCGCGGTCCCATTCGGCCGATTTGAATCCGTCCGGGCTGTAGATCAGATCAATCCCCGGTGGTGTCATCACTTGGAGCTGATTGCGGAAACATTCACGAAACTCAGAATGGGCAGGATAAACCCCACCTTCGAAAAAACCAATAGTGAAAGTATCGGCCAGACAGTCACCTGCGGCCAAAGTCACCAACATGAAGCATGTCAACCAGCGCGATCCAAAACTCATGATAATACTCTCCAGAATTACTACCATCTGAATCTGGAACATAGCCAAGAGGAAGTGGATCGAAAAGCTGTTTTTGAGATGAGATTGAAACGAGTAGCCAGTATCCAACTACTAGCGAACGAGAGCGAACTGGGCGAGGGCAAACTGAACCAGACCGACAAGTTCCTGGGATCGATACGGTTTCTGTAAGATGTGCGTATTCGACTTCAGATCCGGCGGGATGACATCAAGATCGATTCGTTCACCAGACGACATTATGATCGGCACATCCGGCACCAACAAACGAAATGTCTGGGCCAGATCAACACCCGAAATCCCATCCATAGTATAATCGATGATTACAAGATTGTACAACTCAGGATGAAGCCCAAAGACCACCAGAGCTTCTTTACTGTTTGAAGCAAACTCAGTATCATATCCGGCGCGGTCGAGGATCTTTCGCGCCAGAGATCTGATTATCTGGTCGTCATCAACTATTAGTATAGAATTCTTCTTTGACATCAGCTTGAACCCATTACTCGGGGGCTTGGGGGATCAAGTTGTCGGTCAGGTATAAAGTGAGGCTACGGAACCCAACAAGCATTGTGTCTATATCATATTATCGTCAATTCCGCCCAGAACATGAATCAGAGAACCAGATTGAAACAAATGGTGCTGTCTTTCGTCTATATTTTATGGCGAAAAATATATTGACTTTGGACCAATGTGACATTATTTAGGGCATAATTACTGGATTATGCCTAAAGTGGCTTTAAGTATATTTAACCCGCTACTGAGAGACGAGAAGACTAATGATTAACAATACCCTCAGTATTCTAAAAGCACCGAAGGGTGCTATTTGTGGCGGGACAGGTGTGTCCGGTTAGACACTGATTCCAAGTCGAAACCGACGCCCGCCACGACCGATACGGTTCTGGCGGGCTTTTTCTTTTTCCTCCAGGACTGGAAACAAAAACATGAAATAACCGTCCTGAAGGACAATGAAATGACTAGCGAATTTTACGAAGACGAACAGTTCACTAAAACTGAAGCCGAAATCGGCAGTTGGCAGGCGTTTGGACGCCTGCTCCCACTCCTGCGGGAACACCGTGGCCGCTTGATTGTCTGCCTCGGATTACTGGCTATAGCTACAATATTATCCCTGGTCTGGCCGATTCTGCTCAAGAACGCCATTGATGGGCCGCTGGTAAACGGCATTTTCTCTGACCTGGTGATATTAGCTCTGGCGATCGGGGTAATACAGATTGTCACTGTCGTGGCCCAGTATTATCTACGGATCAAACTGGAGACTATTGGGCAGGATATCCTGCTCAAACTCAAACAGCGGCTATTTGATCATATTCTATCGCTCGACCTGACTTTCTTTGATCAGAATCCGGTAGGTCGATTAATGGCCCGGATTGAATCCGATACCGAATCACTAAGACTACTGTTCACCAATACGGTGCTGTTGGTCCTGGCTGATCTACTGATGATCATCGGACTGTACGGCGTGCTATTCTATTATAATTGGCGTATGGCGGCGATACTCGCGGCTCTCCTTCCGGTTATTGGCCTGCTCACCTGGGTGTTTCACAGATTGACCACCCACCGATTTCTCGCAGTGCGCAAATTAATGGCCGAAGTAACCGCGACTGCAACAGAATTCCTGCATGGGATGTCAATCGTTCAGGTATTTCACCAGGGCGAGTATGCTCGGCGGCGGTTTTATCGGGCCAACGAGGTCAAGTTCACCGAGGATGCCTACGTCAACATTGCGGTCTGCATATTCTTCAACAGTGTGTTCCTGTTCGAATATATCAAGATTGGCCTGATTCTGCTGTTCGGTTTGCAGTTTGGTTTGACAAGTGGGGTGATGGTGCTCTTTCTGGTCAATGTGTGGCGTTCGTTCGAGCCGGTGTTCCGTGTTTCGGAACAACTGTCCAGTTTTCAAAAAGGTATTGCCGGTGCCAAACGGATTTTCGCGCTACTTAGCACCCAACCGAAGCTACTCGACACGCCTGACCCGGTTAAGTGGCCGGGTCTGAAACATTCGATCAGGTTCGAAAACGTCTGGTTCTCATACGGTGATGACGAAAACTGGGTTCTCAAAGATGTTAATTTTGAGATTCCTGCCGGAAAAAATATAGCTCTGGCCGGGGTGACCGGTGGCGGTAAATCAACTGTGATTTCACTCTTGCTACGGTTCTATGATCCGCAGAAAGGACGCATTACAATCGACGGCGTTGATATCCGTGATCTACGACGCGCCGATTTGCGTCGACGTTTCGCGCTGGTTTTGCAGGATATCTTTCTCTTTCCCGGTTCGATCAGCGATAACATCAGTCTGGAGGCTGATAATATCTCGGATGAACGCCTGGCGCAGGCGGCCAGCACTGTCGCGGCTGATCGCTTCATCAATCTGCTACCTGACAAGTATGCGACCGAAGTCTCTGAGAAAGGCTTAAACTTCAGTCGAGGTGAACGACAACTGTTGTCGTTCGCGCGGGCATTGGCCTTCGACCCCGAGATTCTGGTACTGGACGAAGCAACCAGTTCTGTAGATCCGGAAACGGAACGAACGATCCAGGAGTCGTTGCGAAAACTGCAGGCAGGGCGAACCTCACTGGTGATCGCGCATCGGTTATCAACGATACTCGATGCCGACCACATTCTGGTCATTCGCCAGGGTGAGATTGTCGAGAGTGGCACCCACTCGGATCTGCTGTTGATGAACGGCTACTATACCAAGCTGTTCCACCTGCAATTCAAAAACAAAAATGGAGCAATAGCAAATGCGTGATAAAATAAAATGGATTGGGAAATACTACCGCAGACATCCCTATGTCCTGTCGGTACTTGTCTTTCTTACACCGGTTCAAGCGGTACTTAACGTGGCTATCCCCCAGTTGTTCGGGTTTTCGGTTGATTACCTTAACACGTCTGAGGTATCAGAACATCCGGTGGCGCACTGGGTATCCGGCGCGGGTGAATCGGTCGGGCTTTCGGTGATGACCAGCTACGGTCTGGCTTTCATCCTGCTCGGTCTGGTGGCAAGCATTATGTATGCGTTCGTGCAGTGTCACCGTGCCTGGATGAATATCCACCTCGAATGGGAGTTCCGCCAGGATTCGTTTGACGGGCTGACAGAAAAGGGCCCGAATTTTTTCAACCGATTTCGCACCGGCGATATCATCACTCGACTGACTGACGATGTTGCCGAGAAGTTGTCATGGTTCGCCTGCTCGGGTATTTTCCGACTGTACGAAGCGATACTGTTCATCATCTTCATTGTTATAATGATGATTAGCCTGGACCCGTGGTTGACACTATGGACAGCCGGACCACTGCCGGTACTGGTGTTTATCTTCTCCAAGAGCATGTCCGCTCTTGACCGTCGCTATGACCACCTGCAGTCGCGGATATCGCTGTTCAACAACGTCATTGAAGCCTGCTTGTCGGGTATCAGAGTTGTCAAAGCGTATGTGCGAGAAAAAGCGCAACAGAAGAAATTCAACACCCAGGCGGTGGATCGACGTAAGGCTGAGATTGACTCCGTCAAATTGACGGCCCTTATCGACTCACTCTACCAATATATCTGGCAGTTGTCACTGGTGATCGTATTGCTAATCGGCGGTTACAAGGTGATAGCCTCGGATTTGTCAATCGGAGCTATGGCGTCGTTCATCTACTATATTGTCTGGCTGGTGTTTCCGATGTTTGATGTCGGTCAGTTCCTGGTGAAGTCACGGCAGTCGGCGGTTTCGATTGATCGACTGCAAGAGCTTGAGTCGGTGCCACCGATGGTGTCCGACAACGGCAACATGCCAACTGAAACTCCGATTAGGGGCGAGTTGGCCTTTGATAAAGTGAGTTTCGGTTTCCCTGAATCGGAACGCGCGATACTCGGTGACATCTCGCTCTCGATTGGAGCAGGCCAAACGGTGGCGCTGGTCGGACGGGTTGGTGCCGGCAAGAGCTGGTTAGTCAACATGATCCCGCGCCTGGTCGATCCGACCGGGGGGTGTATCACACTTGACGGTCACGATCTTCGCCAGTTCCGATTGGAGGATTTGCGGCGTGCGATCGGGTACGTGCCACAAGAACCGATCCTGTTCTCCGATACGCTCAGGAACAATATCCTGCTCGGCCGCAAGGATGTATCAGAAGCGGTTATCGAGTGGGCGGTGGATATCGCCCAGCTCAAGGATGAGATCGCCGGGTTCTCAAAAGGGATCGACACACCAGTCGGCACGCGCGGGATGATGCTCTCCGGTGGCCAGAAACAACGTCTCGGTCTGGCGCGGGCGTTGGTCGGTAAACCGAGGATATTGATCCTCGACGACTGCACTTCAGCGCTCGATTCCAGCACCGAAGCCAACCTGTGGGATCGACTGCACGAAGTGATGCCGGATCTGACCGCGATCCTGATCACTCACCGACCGGGCACGCTGGAGACAGCGGATAACATTTATGTGCTTGAGGACGGCAAAGTGATCGAATCGGGCACACATGCCAAACTGATCGCCGACGGTGCACGGTACTCCAAGATATACAAGCGGTTTCGTTTGGCCGAAGAGGTTGAATAGGAGTAGCGGTGTATGTGGTGTCGGGTGACTCTGCCCGACATCCAATCAGTTTCTTGTAGCCATCCGGCAGATGTGGACATCTGGCGGGCACGAAACGACGGGTTCCCCTGCCTACTTCTGACCACAAATAGTATGCATGAGCCATTCGCTAATCTTCTGTTCCCTGTAACCAATCTCGAATTTGGGATTTAAAGACATACGGCCCAATTTAGTACCGTTCTCAGCCACTATAATAGGGGGATTGCTTGCCTCCATGTTACAGACACTACAATCTGATGTATCAGATGCATATGGCCCGTGTCTATCCCAAACTGATTGCGGTGCCTCGTCACCATACTCGCACCATGCCACAAAGATTGACTGACATCCGTCGTACCTAGCACCGGGATCAACACGACCCAACATCACGTTATGGTTGGGGCCGCCCAGTACTACAACACCACTACCAACGGCCAAATGAGCCGTGTCCGCTGGACAGACTGCCAACATCCCGTTGATCATCAGTTGGGTACTGATTTTCGTTGCCGCGTCCCTCAATATTTTCGAGTCCCTTGCAAAATAGTTTCCCGACGTTGTTGAGTTGGCCCTCCATATCATTTGAGGTGACTTCTGGATATCCAATACATACATCCTGACATCCAGCTTAACATTGGATTGCGACAATGTTATACCCGGTATTGTAGTAGTTTCAGTTGTACTGTTCGTTTTTACTACAAGAAGGCTATTCCACGCGCTACGGACCGTTGTATTTGACTTGGACTTGCTTATGGTCATGTCTGGTGTTGTGAGAGATGTAGACCAAAAATCAGTAACAGCCACGACGAGCAACGCCTGCACATTCTTCTCTCGTAGCCGTTCAGCAATCTGGTCGAGCGTGTACTCTCTCAATGGGGGGAGAATGTCCATAGCGCGGAACACGACAACGCCCGGACTTGTCATTTGACGAGCGAAAAGCCCTTCAATGCGCGATCTCACTTCAAGGTCATCGCACGGGAGAGAAACCGCTACGCTCTGAAACCGCGGGATGCCAATGTCTTCATCCTGGATACTGACAATAGAAGTAGTGGTGATGCCGCAGGAAATAATGAATACCCCCAGTGCTACCGCTCCAAAGAGAATTAGCATTCGGAAAAAGCGAGTAACGAACCTCAATCCTAAAGAATCATTATCAATCACTGTTTTCATATAGCCTCAACAACGTAGGGCAGAACCCCTTAGCGGTTCTGCTATCCCTTCATTATTCGCCGAAGTTACCTTCCATCCGAAGTTTCATTTTCACACCCCAATCACGCGAATAATAGCCGTTTCGGTAATACTGATCAAGAGAAAAATAATTCCACTTGAACGGATCAGCAATCAGATCGTGCTTCACCGGGTTGTAATGAATGTAGTCTATGTGACGATTGAGAGCTTCCTGATCCCTGATTACATGATCCCAGAATCTCGGTTGCCAAACCTGCCCGCGATACTGCCCCATCTCCGTACGATAGCGATACGCGAAGGCAAGATACAAGGTCGAAACCAGACCACCCTGAGCCTGTCGAAGGACGGGCGGTTTCGACAACACCCCGGCACCTGACACTCTTACCATCATCTCGGTTCCCGTTCCGTCATTCCCGATCCTCCTCCGTCATTCCCGATCCTCCTCCGTCATTCCCGATCCTCCTCCGTCATTCCCGAGTAGTCGGGAATCCATGACCACCGAACTTCGCTAAAACAGCGCATGTTCACTGCAAACCAGATTACCAAGTGAAGTATCTATCTCAGGTCGATCATCTCACCTTTTGCGAAATGCGAATGGACATGGGCCCTCCGCCTACGCGGAGGGTGACGGAGAAAGGCGGAGGGTGACGGAGAAAGGCGGAGGGCGACGGAGAAGAAGCATTAGTAGGTCAGGTCGACTCGAGGCTTAACATCGACATGCATCGGGCCTCAAGTAGGCCCAATCTACAAAATTTCCGTGCTCGGCAGATGTCCAGAGGTTGTCCCATAAGTTACATGTTCTGCCAGTTTGTGCGTCCGCCTTGGCGGGCGTGTGAGCTGGCAGTATACGGGATCGATTGACGACCAACATCATTTTTGCACAATAGTCGACAGGTCACAACGTCGACTTCGTCGACGCAAGGACCTGTCGAAACACTTGGCGCCGACTTTTGGGACGGCCTCTCCACATCTGCCGAATGTCAGGTTTCTCCGTCCCGATACTGTGTCGGGATGTCGGAACACCGACCTACAAGACTTCGACCCTTCGGCAAGCTCAGGACAGGCGTAGCTCTGTATGACGTTGGCAGAACCACCAAGGGACCCTGTTCTACTGACTCGTGGCGCACGGGAACGTACACCACGCACACAATGTCGGGACCACAGGGGTCCCCGATCTACTACAAGATATCTTTGACAATCGGCACCAGCAGGTCGGCCTGCCAGTCCATCAGTTTGCCGATCTTTTGGAATTCTTTTTTGGTTTTAGGGCGGACCAGACTTATTGCTTCAAGTTGCTTGCGCGAGGCGACCAACGACGGCTCGAGTCCGAGTCTCTCGGCTAACTCGTTACAGGCGGCGCGCAGTTGGTCAAGTTCCGGGCCGTATTCAACCGGGCCATTGCCACCACCACGCAAGAAATCGGGCCAATCTGATTCGGGCATCTTACGGGCGGTTTCGATTGCCTTCTCGAGCAAAGCCAATCGGCGACCAACACAATTGCGCGGTAGTTTGGGACCTTCTCGCAACGGGTGACGTTTCCTGCCGGAAGCCCACAGTGCCAGATCAATAATCAAATTGTTACCCATGACTTTGAACGGAGGTCGGTCACTCTGCTGAGCTTCGTGTTCACGCCAATGCCATATCTCCCGAACATACGCGAAATGACGCCGATCCAGATCTTTCATCCCCTTTATCCGCCACACACGCTCAGGATCGGGTTCCGGTTTATCTTTCCCTGTCACCTTGATCATTTTGCGACATGCTTCACGATGCCAGTCAACACGTCCGAGCCTATCCAACTCACTCCGAAGTTCATCAGCAATCAATTCCAGATAGCGGGTATCATCGCCGGCATACACCAACTGCTTTTCGGTCAGGGGTCGGTGAGACCAATCGGATTTACGCCCCTGCTTGTTGAGCACAACCCCGGCGTACCGTTCGACTAATTTAGCAAGACTGCGAGCTTCACCCTCAACAAGTTGCGCCGCCAACATAGTATCAAACAGTTCTTTCCTGGGGCGAAACTTGTAAGACGCCCAAAGCATGCGAAGATCATACTCGGCTCCATGAAAGATCAGCGGCTTATCTGACAAAGCGTTGACAAATTGATCGTATTCAAGTGAAGCCAGTGGATCAACGATGTAGGTCTCGGCCCCTATCGATAACTGAATCAGGCAAACCTTCTCATAGTAGTGGTGCAGGCTGTCAGCCTCGGTATCTACGGCCACCCGTGGAGCGCGCCCAATCTCGTTGACCACAGCCTCCAAAGTTTGCGGAGTGTCTACATAATGAAAGGGAACGTTTGTTGGCACTAGTTATCCCAGAATCCTAAGTCTACTTGTGTATCTTGCGAAGGAATTCTTCAACCTCAGGGATTCCACCCTGAAGTATCAGGTAACCGTTGTAAGGTTCACGTTCGGTTATCTCACTCTGAACAGGAGTCAGCATCAATTCTCGTAACTTTTCCAGATCATCGGTCTGCCCCAGCGCCCACCCAAGTTTGATGTAGGCCACTTCGGGGAGCATATTCTCGGACGGGATAACACCCCTGGACATCAGATCGCGTCCGGTATCGTACACAAACATATGCACGTATCCCCACAGTGTTTGGACCGTCATATAAATCGCCACCCCGGCTTTAGTAGCACGTTCAATGGCAGGATAGAGCGGCTTGTTCACATGCCCCAAACCGGTGCCGGCAATGACAATACCGCGATAGCCATTATCCACCAATGAATCGATGATATCCGGGTGCATGTTCGGGTAGTAGTAAATCATCGCAACCCGCTCTTCGAAAAACGGCAGGATGTCAACATTGTGATCATCTCGACGCCGTGCGTAATCCTGACGCAGAGGGGTGATTTTTTCACGGTCGACCTGGGCAAGTGGGATATCGCCTATAGTACGAAACGTTGAGCGATACGACGAGTGCATCTTGCGCACCCTGGTACCACGATGAAGCAGGCCATATTCATCCGAAGTTGGCCCGAACATACAGACCATAATTTCGGCAATATCGGATTCGGCGGCGGTCTTGGTAGCGTGGATCAGATTCAGAGCGGCATCCGACGATGGTCGATCAGACGAGCGTTGCGAGCCAACCAAAACAATTGGCACCGGTGGGTTTTGGACCATGAATGACAGCGCCGCCGCAGTATGATGCATTGTATCGGTACCATGTCCGATAACTATGCCATCAACGCCATTTTCGATTGCCTTGCCGATTTCAATCGCTAGTTTTTTGTACTGTTCCGGACCCATATTTTCTGAAAAAACAGCGAACAGCTTGTCTGTGGTCAGATTGCAAATATCGGCTAGTTCAGGACAGGCACCGTAAAGTTCACCCGGAGAGAAAGCGGGAATCACCGCTCCGGTGCGATAGTCGAGCCGAGAGGCAATCGTGCCGCCAGTACCAAACAGCTTGATATTTGGTTTGTTGGGTGAGACAGGAAACTCTTTCTCCGGGATCTTGTAGTGGGCTTCTTTGCGACCGGCGGCAATCATGCCAGTGATGGTGTCAACCGTAATACCAACATTGTAGCCAGTGATAAGTTTGAGCACGACATGTTGATCATCATCGGTCTCAGAACGCGGCAGGACAATACCTTTGAATTCACCGCGCGTGGTCTGCACTGTGCAGTCACTCCAAACCTCGACTGAAAATTTGTCCAACACATCCCGCGCCGCACCTCTGTAGCCTTTTATAGCATCAGACATGACTCAACTCCCGGGTGATCAGCACAGCAAGTTCACTCTGAGAAACACTCCCCTGCATCAGCGGTTTCAATTGCCCCACTACCCACCGAACTTGAGCATCAGGTAAACACGATTCCGACACATTATTAAACTGATCGGCCAAATCTTTGACGCGATCGGCCGCTTCTTCAAGTGTCAACTTACCATGGACAACTTCGGATGTAACAACCGAAATTGAGTGTCCAGAATTGGCTCCGAGCTGTTTCAGCACCTCGCGAACCCAGCGACGATCGATATTGTTTTGACTCAAGTGACAGCAGACGTCGCCCACCATTTGCGGATCGAATGTATCTGCCAACTGTCCTCTGCGTTGCATCCCCTTGAAAGTATGACCAAACAAGAGGGCCACAAATTTCTTCGGCCAACCGGTCTCGTTCGCTGTCTTCTCGATAAGGGGTATAAAACCGTGCAGAATCAGGTAGTAGTGAGCATCATCGGGAACATCCCATTCACGAAGGGTATCCAACCATTGTGGCATCGTGACAATCATGCGATTTTCGATCGTCTCAATATACTCGCTTTCGATCGGAATAGGCGCCGAGTCGGTGTCGGGATACATCCTGTCCGGGCCAGGCAGAACCCGTTCAAATATCGTTGTACCATCAGCCAGTGACTTACGGGTTTCGTTGGGGACACCCTCAAAAGCCATGCGGCAACGTTCGTCAATTGTTTCCAGGGCTGTCGGCATGTCATCGGCCGGTCCCCAAATGAGAACCTGAGCATCGTTGTCAGCGGCCTGTAAAGCAGAGCGAATCTCAGCGGTTGCATCATCCGCAAACCAGACAGGGTTATCACTGTGGAGCATGTTAGGGCGCTCAATACAAGCGATAACTTTCAGACGACCCGACAGTTCATCGGCAAAACAGTGACCCGGCTGGGTAAAGAACGAGAGAATATTTTTGAAACCGGGCAGATTGATCATCATAAGTTGATCATCAGGCTTGATATCCCCAGAGACCAGGACAGGCAAACTCTCAAATCGGTCAGGAGTGATTTGTTTTGAAGTAATCTGCCACCCGGCAGGGTCAGTCACAAATTGTTGTAACTGCTCGCGAATCAGCAAGAGTGCCTTCTGGCGGAAAGCCTCAACATGGGTCAATTCCGGGATCCACTTAATATGAGCAACACCCTTGATCTCGATACGAGTTCCACCATCGATACTGACATTGACATCCTGACGGGCCGCCCCCAGACCAGTCCGAACCTTTCCCGAAGTTCGCACCAACAAACGCAGATACTGGGCCGCCTCGGCAACTTCGTCGGGGGTCAGCATCTCGGGATAAGTGACCATTTCGATAAGCGGCATGCCTAAGCGGTCGGTAGTATAAATCCGAGTATGCCCAATATCGGAAACTTCGCGGCAGGAGTCTTCCTCGATACTGAGTTGAATGATGCGGATATTTTTCTCTTTGAGTGGAAAACCGCCCTCAATACCAACAATAGCAGTGCGTTGAAAACCAGCAGGAATACTGCCATCAAGATACTGCTTGCGGGTGATATGCAACTCGCCAACCAGACTGCACCGAAGCATCAAGGCGATCTCCAGCGCGTTACCAAGAGCCTCGCGGTCGATCTTGAACGGGGGGGTGTCATCAAAATCGTAAGTACAGGCAGTTTCATCCTTGATCCGGTAAATAATTATCTTGCGAGTGCGCTTTTCCATCAGGGCGGTGCCATCGTATTCACCCATTTCACTAAGGGTTGGCCGCATGTGTCGGATTATTTCGGCGTCGTATTTTCCTCGCTGAAAAACTCCGGCAGGACAATGACAGAAAAGTTTCTTTTTCGTCAGCAACTGCTGATGTATTTCCAGACCACTCTTGAACCCCAGATCAGCATAGACAGAACGGTCGGCCTCAAGCCGGGGAACATACCCCACGGCTCGCCTCGTATTCTCGTAGTTTTCGGATAAGACAGAGGTTGACTCAGGGATGGTCGACAAATTAAGCGAGCGGTTCAATTCATATTCTCCTCAAACATGGCTCAAGGATAAGACGGATATCGAAATCTGCAAGGGGTTTTTTCTGGATTCCGTCCTTCATAATCCGGTGAAGGCTTCAATGGTTCACCATCGGCTACTCCAGAACACGTCTAAAGCTCTCCGGATCAGTATCGCCTTCGGTGTTAAGAAGCAAAATCCTGGCATTGGAATCAAGCCCAAGGCTTAAACGTGCCTGGGCTAATGAACCCCTTTGAGTCAATTCGATTAGAGCGGCCAATCCAGCCGCGCCCGATTCGCCGGATACTATTCGGGGATCGTCTCCCAAGGTATTATAGTAGGTGCGCATGGCTTCAATACAGGCCTTATCGGAAACGTGCAAAAACGCGTTGAAACCGTATTTGATCAGCGGCCAGGCAACCGGCGATGGCATCCCGCAATTGAGACCGGCCATGATGCTGTCCTGTCGACCAGTTGACATGATAGGTTCTCCGCCGGACGAAGCGATCGATTCCAACAAACAGGCGGCCTGCTCCGGTTCAACGCTTACCAATTGCGGTTGTAAACAGGTCCAGAGTTTACGGAAATACCATACCGCCGCGGCCGCCAGCGCCCCTACTCCCCCCTGAACAATCACAAGATCGATTCTATCGACCGGATTCAGAGCTAACTCGATTTCACGAAACAGGGTCAGATACCCGGCCATTATCCAGCGCGGGATCGTTTCGTAACCAGCCCAGGAGGTATCAGAGATGATCTGCCAACCGTTAGTTTCAGCTTCAGAAACACACCGCTGAACGCAATCATCATAGGTACCATCAATAACAACAACCTCGGCACCCTCCTGCTTGATGTTTTCGATTCTGGCCTTGACGGTACCGGCTGGCATGTAGATTATCGCCTTTTGCCTTAATAAGCGGGCAACCCACGCGACCCCTCGGCCATGATTGCCATCGGTGGCAGTGCAAAAAGTCAGCTCGGCATCAGATAATACGTTTCGTACCAGATAGAATTTAGCCGGTGGCGGACAAGGTCGGTTCCGGTCTTTCAGATATTCTCTGAGAAAGCGATAGATTGCATAAGTAGCGCCAAGCGATTTGAACGCTTTAAGTCCAAATCGGTGAGCTTCATCTTTTACCAGAAGGCGATCGACCCCAAGATTGGCCGCAAGTGCCGGCAGTTCAACCAATGGGGTCGGAGAATAATCCGGTATTGAGCAATGTAGCTCACTAATGTCGCCAGCACAAAACGCATCGGCAACATCATTCCCCCAATCGGGTGATTCAGAATAGTATTGATTCAAGAGGAATGTACTCATGCAGATGATTCGCCTCGTCCGGGCGCATTTTTATTTTATTTCTCGTCTTGAGTAATTCCGAGTGTTTGATATGCGGCAAGTTGGGCCATACGATAGATTTCTTTCAGAGAAACACCGTGGTCTTCCGCTAACTTTCGGCAATCATCATATTCGGGGGCAACAATATGCACCTGCCCATCCAACCAGGCGACTTTCACTCTGACCTCACCGTGAGGTGTCGCCACCGTTCGCACCTCGCGAGGCAGTTTTTGTCGTTGGATTATCTGATGTCGAATACCCATAGTTGTTGTCTCTGCGAACAGAGTCTTTATCAATTTCTGGACATCGCTTGGTTGGGCCATTACGCTGAGACGAGTCGCCGGACGGTGTTTCTTCATCATCAACGGTGTCAGGGTGACATCAAGAGCGCCCTGAGCCAGGAGCCTGTCAATGACATAGTCATAGTGTTCCGGGTTCATATCGTCAATGTTGGCCTCAACCAATTCGACCTGGTCCACAATGTAACCATTCCCTGATTCGGAGCCGATGATCAGGCGCAGGAGATTCGGAATTTCCAGATCACGCGATCCGGCACCATAACCGATGCTATCAATGGTCATTGATGGCATGGGACCAAACTGATCGGCCAGTGTCGTCAGAATCGCAGAGCCGGTTGGCGTGGTTAGCTCAGCGGCAATTCCGGTTGAATAGGTTGGTACTCCACGAAGGATTTCAAGTGTAGCCGGTGCCGGAACGGGGATTTTCCCGTGCGCACATTCCACAAAACCAGAGCCTACATGTACTGGGGAAGCGTGTACCGATGTTACACCAAGAAGCTCCAACCCGACCACAGCACCCATCACATCAACAATAGCATCAAGTGCCCCTACTTCGTGAAAGTGAATTTTGTCAGGGGTGGTATTGTGAATCTTCGCTTCGGCTTCAGCCAATGTCTTAAATACATTGATGCCAAGAGTCTTGACTGCTTGCGACAAACTACTCGCCTCGATAATCTCTACTATATCCTTCATGTGACGGTGAGCCGATTGTTCCTCAGTCATCACCTTAACAGAGGTACCGCCGATACCATTCTTGACTGCCTTTTCGGCACTGAGTGTGTAGCCATCAACACCAAGCTTGTCCAACTCCGCCTCAAGGTCAGCCAACGGCAGACCTGCATCCACGAGCGCACCAAGGATCATGTCACCGCTAATCCCTGAAAAACAATCGAAATAAACAGATTTCATAGATTAATCATTTCCTAAATTTGTGATTGCCGCAAAATAACCAGCCCCAAAACCGTTGTCGATATTCATCACCGCCACCCCTGGAGAACAGCAGTTGAGCATTGACAAAAGAGCGGCCAGTCCGTGAAAACTTGCTCCGTACCCAATTGATGTTGGCACTGCGATCACCGGGCAGTCAACCATACCACCAACCACCGATGCCAGAGCACCTTCCATACCGGCGACAACGATGATAACGCTCGCCTTGAAAAGAGTATCTTTGTTATCGAATAAACGGTGAATGCCAGCCACACCAACATCGAACAGACGATCAACCGGGTTACCCATAGCTTCGGCTGTAACGGCGGCTTCCTCGGCCACCGAGATATCGGCTGTGCCAGCACTGATCACAGCTATCCGTTTTGTTGTTTTCATTTTATTCGGGCGTCCGGCCAGAATAATCTTGGCAGTTTCACTATATGTTGCCTCCGGACACACCTTTTGAATTTCATCAAAAAATTCGCGATTTGATCTCGTCGCCATGATCTGGCGTTCGCTCCCAGAGAGAGACTGGAAAATGCGGACTACCTGCGGAATAGTTTTACCTTTGCAGAAAATGACTTCGGGGAAGCCTCGGCGCAGATCACGATGAGTGTCCAGCTTGGCGAACCCGAGATCGTCATAAGGAAAAGATTTGAGCCGATCCAGGGCATCCACAACTTCCAAATCGCCCAGCTTCACCTGCTCCAATAACTGCCGGAGACTATTTTTATCCATTGTCAGTATCTTTCAAGACTTCGTTCAAACTACCAGAACGGAAGCCATCCAGGTCAACCGCTACGTAACGATAACCGAGCGATTTGAGTTTTTCGGTGATATTAGCCGAGGTTCCATCGTTTAGAAACCGTGACATATCTTCAGTGGGCACCTCTATTCGAGCCACATCGTCGTGATCGCGAACCCGCAGTATTTTGAACCCCAAATCTCGGAGATATTTCTCAGCTTGTTCGATACGGTGTAACTTGTCAGTGGCGATCGCTGACCCATACGGAATCCTCGATGACAAACAGGGGGCCGCTGGTTTATCCCAGGTAGATAATCCCAGCTGTCGTGAGAGTTGACGGATATCATCTTTAGTAAGACCGGCATCTTTCAGTGGGCTGAGCACCTTGAACTGCTCGACTGCTTTCATCCCAGGACGGTAATCATCAAGATCACTAAAATTAGAACCCTCGACCACATGATTAATGCCCTTTTCAACAGCCAGTTCACTCAGGATACCAAACAGAGTTTTCTTACAGTGGAAACAGCGTTCGGGAGTATTAGCAACAAAATCCGGATCGCACATCTCGTTGGTCGCAACTACCAGATGCCTGACACCCATTGATTTAGCCAAGTCCCGAGAATTATTGAGTTCTGCTCGCGGAATGGTTTCGGAGTCACCTGTTACGGCCAGGGTATTTTCGCCTAATTCATCGACCGCCACCTTAAGCAGGAAGGCGCTGTCAACCCCTCCGGAGTAAGCAACAACTACGGAACCCAGATCTCGCAGGATACAACGCAGGACACCCAGTTTGGCTTGCAGGTCGCTGGTATCTTCTGCAATCTTAAACTCAGTCTTTACGTTCCGTACGCCCATTCAATAGATCCTTTTATCGCCACCTGATGAAAGCGGTACCTTAACACAATTCAGAGCAAAACTCAAGTCGATGAAACAACGTGTTTCTTGTACCGTCAGGTGACCCTGCCTGACGGCTCTTGTGTCGGGCAGAGTCGCCCGACACCACTTAAGAAAGTCATTTGCGAAAAGTGAGGGCCTTTAGGCCTGAGCGACGCGGCAATCTCGGCAGATGTGGACATCTGCCGGTCACGTTAACGAGGTTGAGATCGCCGCGTAGCGTCGGGTGGTATCAGTCAGACGCCTACTTGAGGCCGCGTGGGAAATCGGTTTTGCGGCCATAGAGCAGATCATCACCCCACACCGAGAGCGTGCGCGCGATGGCTGAGCGACGGATAGCGAACCGAACAATATTATGCACCAGGGTCGACGGGTGGCTGTAGGGACACACTTTCATGCACAGGCCGCAGTCAGTTCCTATTACACGCCAGTAGTGCAAACAGCGCTCGACATTGAGCGGCCACTTTTCGATCCCCCGTACAGTGCTCGCACCTTTCTTGGGAATCGCCGACGAAGGGCAATTGTCGGCACACTTCATACATTTATTGCAGAAATCCTGAACACCAAATGATATCGATTGGTCGAGTACCAACGGCAGATCAGTCGTGACCGCGCCCAATCTTATTCGGGAGCCATATTTCGGTGAGATCAAATAACCGCAACGGCCGACCTCACCAAGACCGGCATCCT
>JAGGTI010000033.1 GCA_021163775.1 Candidatus Zixiibacteriota bacterium | reverse complement strand
AACACCGACCTACAATAAAACGTCTGAGAAATGTCAATGTTGGAACCGCAAGGGGCTCCAATTTACTGAATAGCTGAAAATGAATTATTCAGCAAGCCTTAATTTGTGCCGCTGGCAGGGTAGGTTAGCCAGCGGCACAATGGAGGAACCAATAGAGCAATATCTCGCTCTACGTTTGTCTCCCGATTCAAAACCGGGAGGTATGTGTTTGTTATTTAGTCGGTGGATGACTAATTATTTTCTATCCTCCTTATATATGCTGGAATAGTCCGGTCATCTTCGGAAAAAACCGGTACACGATTTCTTACCGGGATACTCTGTCCGTTGCCATTACCACCAATTGGCTCGACCGAAATTGGGTTTGGCGTTGGTTCGCCTGCCTGCATCGGCACACTTTTTTCCAGGGTTTGATGCGTCTGACGAAGCGGAAACGCCTGCATAGTTTCTTCCGGGAACAATGACATTGCTTTGCCCGGCGACACTGAATTTACCTTGGATTCTTCCTTGACCGCTGGTTTCGGTTCTTCGCTACCAATACCGGTGGCAATCACGGTGACCCGCATCTTACCATTCATATTCGGATCAATAACGGCTCCAAAAATTACGTTGGCATTATCGCCGGCCTTTTCATAAATCAACGAGGTAGCAGTATTGACATCATGCAGGGCCATATCTTCCCCACCCGTGATGTTCACCAGCACGCCTCTGGCGCCGCCGATTGAGACCGATTCCAGCAGCGGTGACGAAATCGCCTCCTGGGCGGCGTCTATCGCTTTTTCTTCACCTTCACCATAGCCGGTGCCCATGAGTGCGTCACCCATCTCCGACATCACCGTCCGTACATCAGCGAAGTCACAGTTGATCAAGCCGGGGATTGTGATCAAATCGGAAATGCCTTTGGTAGCCTGGTGGAGGACTTCATCGGCGGTCTGAAAAGCGGCTGTAAGAGTAGTATTTTTATCAACGATTTCGAGTAGCCGCTCGTTGCGAATAGTAATCAGCGTATCGACTTTTGACTTGAGTTGAGCCAATCCGGCTTCGGCCCTTTCAATCCGTTTACGTCCTTCAAATTTGAACGGTTTGGTGACAATTGCCACAGTCAGGGCACCTGACTCCTTGGCTATCTCGGCAATCATCGGAGCCGCACCTGTGCCGGTACCACCACCCATACCAGCGGTAATGAACACCAAGTTCGGCTTGCCGAGTTGCTCAAATACTTCTTTTCTACTCTCCTGCATTGCCGCCAGACCGATGTCAGGATTGGCCCCGGCACCCAAACCATCGGTAGTGTCGATTCCAATCTGAATCCGCTTCTCGGCCTTATTGTGCTCCAGCGCCTGAGCATCCGTATTGATGGCAATAAACTCGACGCCTGATAGCTCCGATGCTATCATTCGATTGATAGCATTTCCTCCACCGCCACCAACGCCGACCACTTTAATGTTGGCCGCTCCGACGAATTCGGGCGCGAAGTTGAATGAATGTTTCATGTCTGACATCGTTCCTCCTGAACTAAGAATATCCTCTATATCTACCCATTACATTTTTCTCGTTATCCAGCTCTCTAATTTGCTCAACCAGGACCTAACCTTTGCCCCACGCGGTTGTGGACTGGGATCAGCCGTAAAACCGTACATTACCAGTCCTAACCCCGCCGCATAGTCTGGTGTAGAGAGACCATCAGGTACGTTAGCCAACCCCCTCAACTCACCTTTACGTACCGGCATATCAAATATCTGTTCGGCCAGATCAACTATACCGGGTAATCGTGCGCCACCTCCGGAAAGGACGATACCGGCCGTGAGACCATCGGCTGTAATCACCTGACGTAGTTCACGGGCGACCAGCGAAAAGATTTCTTCAACTCGCGGTTGAATAATAGAAACCAGCACGTTGCGCGAGATTTCCTTATCGGGTCGACCGCTCATACCGGGCACAATAACCATTTCGGCAGGGTCGACCAGCGAGGTCAGGGCCGCACCGTGCGCAATTTTGAGATCTTCAGCCTGCCCGACCGAAGTTCGTAATCCTATCGCGATGTCATTGGTCACGTTACGTCCGCCCAGTGCCACGGTAGCCGAGTGGCGAACGGCACCATCGAAGTAAACCGAAACATTAGTGATATCACCGCCAATATCCATAACGGCGCAACCTGATTCCAGGTCGCTCTCATTCAACAATACCTGAGACAGCGCCAGTGATTCGAGCACCATATGGTCAACTTCGAGATGACATCGTTCGAGTGCCCGATAGATATTTTTAGCGGTTGTAACCGAAGCGGTGACGATGTGCGCTTCGACTTCAAGCCGAACCCCGGTCATGCCGATGGGATCCTGAATCCCAGACTGGTCGTCTACCGAAAAAGCCTGTGGAACAACATGAATGATCTCGCGATCGACCGGGATCGCCACCGTGCGGGCCGCCTCGATTGCCCGTTCAACATCTGCGGCCGTGATCTCGTTATCGGAGCGACTAACCGCAATAACACCATGGCTATTGATCGAGCGAATATGCTCACCAGCGATACCAACCGTAACCCGATCAATCTCAACACCGGAAACCATCTGGGCATCTTCAATCGCTCTGGTGATCGATTTGACGGTTTTATCCATATCGACCACAACCCCGCGCTTGAGCCCTTCAGCTGGAGCGGTACCGTGGCCTACAACGTAGATATCACCATCATCGTCCATCTCACCAAGAACTGCGAGAATCTTGGTGCTACCGATATCCAGACCGGCGACTATATTTTCAGCGGCCATATCAGTTCCTCAGCGACTCCTGCACAATCATGTTGGCAAAACGTAAATCGATCATTCGTGACGAATCAGTCTCCGACTCATATTTCTCTAAAAATCGCACAAAACCCAGGGTCTGCTCCTCAAATGAAACCACACTCACTTTGAGTCGGTATGGTAAACCGGACATAGTTACGGTGGCAAAAGTCTCTGACCGTAAGTCAATTTCATCTATCAGGCGATACAGTTCAATGTGATCATCAGCCAGGTGAACCAATTGAGGTGCCAGCAAAGCCACGCGAGGATCGGCACACAGTTCAAAAATTCCGCCCGTCGTCGTACCGGTTATAACCGGATGTTCCCAGTTACGGTGATCGGATGACAGCGGCACCACTCGTCCCTGAGCGTTAAATCCGAGTAGGCGACCACTTTGGCGATCAAGTACGAGTCCAACCGGCGTGAAACGATTGGTTTCTATATGCAGTGAGGCTGGAAAGCCATAACTGATATCGACCTTGGCAATCTTATCATCAGACAACAGGCGCGAAGCTACTTTGCGCAAAGGCTGTTCAAAAACTGAGGCTGTATTGTCAAAACCAAGGTCCGCCTCGGGATCGTCCACCGGTTCGCCGTTGAGCGTGACCGCCTCAAGAACATGCCAGTCAGTGAACTCTATCACGCTCACCAACCCGAGACCAAAGACCACAACAGCAACCAAAGCCAACCGAATTCTTTTTGATAGTGGTTTCATTTTGCTTTGAGCCTCTCCAGTATCTGTTGCCGGATATGGGTTATTGATCCGGCCCCAATCGTCATGACCAGATCACCCGGTTTCACGATTCGATCTATTTCATCCAGAGCATTTTCCTTGGTTCCGACATAGGTGAAATTGTTATCACCGTTTCGGACTGCCGCCTCGCGGATCAAATCTGAAGTCACCCCTTCAATAGGCGCTTCTCTGGCCGGGTAGATAGCGGTCAGGATACAATGGTCGGCCTGCGCGAGGACTCGCGCGAACTGATCGACAAAATCTCTTGTACGACTGTAAAGATGTGGCTGAAAAACGACAATCAATCGTCGCCCATAAGTCTCTTTGGCGGTTGAGATGACGGCCTGCAATTCGGTTGGATGATGGGCGTAGTCATCGACTACCAGGATATCGTTGACCTCGCCAATAATTTCAAAGCGCCTCGTCACCCCTCGGAACTTAGAGAGGCAGTCGGCGATTGTGCTAAACGGGACATCAAGTTCGCTAGCGGACGCAACCGCGGCCAGAGCATTGGCCACATTATACCGACCCGGCAGTTGAATTGAAATCCGACCCAGTTGTTCGCCCTGATGCACAACTGTGAACGAAGTCCGCGCAGGCTGATGTTCCAGGTCAACAGCGCGGTAATCGGCATCCTCAGAGAAACCAAATGTCACCAGTGGGCGTGTGATCTGCGGAATGAGACGCGCCAGGTTTTTGTCATCGGCCGACACCACCGCAGTACCATAGAACGGAACCCGATTGATATATTCCAGAAAGGCCCGACGAAGGTCATCCATATCGTCATAGCAGTCAAGATGGTCCGGTTCGATATTGAGCACTACGGCCATGCTCGGGAACATACTCAGAATTGAGCGATCGTATTCGTCAACTTCGGCCACAAGGTAGTCACCACGGCCCAGCGCCGCGCCGGTACCGAGTTCAGCCACAACACCACCGACTACCAGCGTTGGTTGCAGATCAGCCGCTTGAAGAATACGCCCGATCATCGAAGTTGTGGTAGTCTTACCGTGTGTGCCGGCGATGCCGACAGCAAATTTCAGACGCATCAGTTCGCCGAGCATCTCGGCCCGCTTGATAACCGGAATCCCACGGCGCTTCGCCTCGATCACTTCGGGGTTATTCGGGTCGATCGCCGAAGAGATAATAACTACATCAACATCATTGAGATTCTCCGAAGCGTGACCGGCATAGATATCCACACCCTGCGAATCAAGATACTCGGTGATCTCACTTGGCGTGGAGTCGGAACCAGAGATAGCATAACCAAGGTTGTGCAAAATCTCCGCTATCCCGGACATACCAGCACCACCAATACCGACGAAGTGAAGTCTTTTGAAGCGTCCAAACATTAGTTTATTTCCAACAAATCTGATCGCTTCGTGTCTAACTGGTTGTTCAACGATCAACAGTTGTCTCCTGTGCTTTCCGAATTATGCTAAGTATATCTTCCGCTATTACATCAACCGCCGGTTTACGACCGGCTGTTTTTTGTCTGATATTCTGTTTTAAGCGCTCGACTCGGCCGGAATCGATCATACCAACAGCGTAAGCCAATAGATCGGTCTGGTCCAAATCATCGGGGTCGATGCTCTCCACATACCCCCTGGCCACACAGGCGGCCGCATTGTGCCGCTGATGATCCCCGGCGGCAAACGGGAATGGGATCAACAACGATGGCAGAGCAACCGCCTCCAGTTCAGCCAGCGTTATCGCTCCCGCGCGGGCGATAGCCAAATCGGCCGCGGCATAAATCAGTTCCATGCGTGATTCGAAAGGCACCAGAGCGTGCCGTTTGGCCTGGTCGCCTAACTCGGACCGGATATCATCGTAATCAAGTTTCCCCGTCTGCCACAACAGTTGATAGCCATCCGGTAATGAACCAGCTTTGAGGCTTCGTAACACCGCCTGGTTGATTGATCGCGCTCCCTGCGAACCACCAATAACAAGAATAGTCCGCTGTTTCGGATCGAGCTTGAAATGGGTCATCGCTTCCGTGCGATCCCCCCCGATTACCGATAACCGCACCGGGTTGCCGGTAGTCAGGGCTGGTAAATCCGATGGCAGGCGTGACAGAGCACTACCAAAACCAAGATAGAGCCGAGTTGCTTTTGTGGCTAACTGCCGGGTAGTAATACCGGGGAATGAATTCTGTTCCTGCAACACAGTTGGGAGACCCATCAGAGCCGCCATCCGCAATACCGGCCACGACACATAGCCACCGGTTCCGACCACAACATCAGGTGATGCCGCTTTTAGAATTGCACGTGACTTGAGTAGCGCAGTGATCATCAGGAACGGCACTAATATATTCTTCAATGTGAACGAACGCACCAAACCACGGATATTGACTAACCGCAGAGGATAACCAAGCGACTCGCGCAGACGGTATTCGATACCACGAGTGGTGCCAACAAATTCGATCTTAACCAAGCAGTTTTCACCGGCCAGCTCACGGATCCGATCGGCAATTGCCACTGCCGGGAAGAAATGTCCACCAGTACCCCCGCCAGAGAAGACCAGAGATATTTTTTTCAGAGGAGCTAACATCGCACCTCTCTCCGAGATAGATTTATCAAAACTCCGACAGCCGCACTGGACATCAGTAGCGACGAGCCTCCATACGACAAAAAGGGCAGAGCCAAACCAGTACATGGAAGCAAGGCGGTTACAACACCGATATTGATTATGATATTTACTAACAACGACCAGGTCATACCGATCGCCAGCAAGTAACCGAATCGATCTGGTTGATGCGTAGCAATTTGGCATCCGCGCCAAAGAAGGTACATCAGGAGACCAAAAAACACTAACAGGCCGACGAAGCCGATTTCCTCACCAATCGTAGCCAGGATGAAATCGGTATGCGGATAAGGCAGGAAGAACAGCTTTTGACGACCATCACCCAAACCGGTACCGAATAATCCCCCCGATCCAAACGTCAACGCCGCCTGTCTGATCTGGTAACTGCCATTGAGCGGCTCCACCAAAGCGGCCAGGTAATCTATGATACGGGCTTGCTTATAACCAACAAATGCAACCAGACCGACCCCGACACATACCGGAGGCACTACCGCCACGGCCAGATGATATATTCGTGCTCCAGCCAAAAAGAACATACCCAGAGCAGTGAGCAGAATCACCGCCGCAGTGCCCAGATCAGGTTCAAATAGAATCAGAGCTAAACCCAAGCCGATGATCGGCACATAAGGCAAGAGCAACTGTTTGAGTTTTGCCAGGTTGCGCTTTGGGTTGGCTAACGAAAAAGCCAGGTAGTAGATCATCAGAAATTTGAACAGTTCCGAGGGCTGAAAAGTCAGCGGTCCAATGAAAAGCCAACGTTGCGAACCGTTGCGGGCCGGCATCAAAAACACCAGGGACAACAACAGAATAGTAAACAGCAGAGCAGGCGCCGAATACACCGCCCAGCGTTTGAGATCAAGGCGACTGATCACCCAGATGCACAGTAATGACACAACAACCCATATCAATTGCTGACGGAAAAAATGCCAGTGTGACCCAAAACGGCTCTCGGCTAGGATCGACGATGCCGAGTAGATCATAATCAAGCCGCCGACCGTAATCAGCAAATAGGTCGCCAGCAACCGTTCATCGAATGTCACTTCAGTGCGAAACCGCTTCATCTCGACTCTTTCCGTTTCGCAAACTCTGCACCGCTTCCTTAAAAACTCGACCGCGGTGCTCATAATTGTCAAACATATCAAAACTGGCACAGCCGGGCGAAAGCAAGACTGTCTCTCCCGGGTGAGCCTGTCCAAAACAAACCGATACAGCATCCTGCAAAGTGTTCGCTACTTTAACTGAGAATGATTCCTGCAAAGCGGTCGTGATTTTGTCCTTCGCCTCCCCAATGACGATAATTTCCTTTACCTTCCCCCGCCCAATCTCAATCAACTCGCCAAACTGTCCGCCCTTATCACGTCCGCCAAGGATCAAATAGAGTGGCGTAGAAATCGACCGCAAAGCCCACTTAACCGAATCAATATTGGTCGCCTTGGAGTCGTTCACAAATGCGACCCCCGCGACCACTCCGGCATCCTCCAAACGGTGTTCCACACCAGGAAACCCGGTCAACACCCGGCGCATAACTTCGATTGACACCCCCAGTTGCGTTGCCACTGCCACCGCGGCCGAGGCGTTCTGAAGGTTATGCGGCCCCTTGATCGCGATCTCATCACAGCGAATCACTTGTTGCACACCCCGATCATCACGAGTCGAAAGATAGCCATCACTCTCAAATGCGATCGAGACATCATCCGTCGCGGCCGAGAAATATGCTTTACGGGCCTGAGTTGGAGGATCATCGGTCATTGATTCCACGTCATTATGATTGAGTAGAAACAGATCGGCCTCGGTCTGATTTTCAGTGATCCGATACTTCGTTTTCTTGTACGTCTCAAAACTACCATGTCTATCAATATGATCCGGAGTTAGATTGAGGATCATCGCGATACACGGTTTGAACAGCGAGACCGTCTCGAGTTGAAATGATGAGACTTCCACTACCGCGATTGAGTCGGCTGTCATGCGCCCGACCACCTCGGACAACGGTCGACCGATATTGCCGCACACATGGGTGTCAAACCCGGCGGCGGTGAGAATCTCCCCCATCAGGGTTGTGGTCGTGGTCTTGCCGTTGGAGCCAGTGATCGCAACTATCCGACCGGGACAAACCCAGGAGGCGATTTCGAGTTCTGAGAATATCGGCAAGCCGGCTTCACGGGCACGTTGTAGAATTTTAATGTTGAGCGGCACCCCCGGTGATACGACAAGATAATCACACGCCAGCAGTCGATCCGAATGACCATCGGTCTCGAATGAAATACCAAGATGCTGTAATTTCGCAATTGGTTCACTCACTCGATCGGCTGGAGCCGAATCAGACACAAACGGCATACCACCACGATCAAGAACCAACTCGGCCGCCGCCAACCCGGAACGAGCCATGCCGAGGATTCCGACTTTTCTATCTCTTATGCGCTCTTCGATAGTCATCGTATTTTCAGAGTTGCCAGGGTTAACAGGGCACACAGCGCGCCGATAATCCAGTAACGCACAACCACTTTGGATTCCGGCCAGCCGATCAATTCGAAATGATGATGCAACGGGGCCATCTTGAACACACGTTTCCCGCCCCGGTAGCGATATGACAATACCTGTATGATAACCGACAGGGCGGTAATCACGAACACCCCACCGACAATCACCAGCAACAATTCTTTCTTCAACATGATAGCTATTGAGCCAAGCGCACCACCTAAAGCTAACGATCCAGTATCACCCATGAATACTTCAGCCGGATGCGAATTAAACCAGAGAAAACCCAAAGCAGAACCAACCGCCGCTCCGCAGAAAATGGTCAGTTCTCCGGCTCCGGGGATGTAATCAATTTGCAGATAGGACGAATAATCCAAACGTCCGGTGAGATAAGCGATACCTGCAAAAGCCATAAAACAGAAAGCGCACAGACCAATCGCCAGCCCATCGAGACCATCCGTCAGATTGACCGCATTGGATGATCCGGTAATAACAAGTATGATAAACGGTATATAGAAATAACCGAGAGCCAGGACGTAATCCTTCATAAACGGTATATCAGTGGTACCATCAAACTGACCTTCGGGTGCCAGATACATCAGCCCCAACCCAAACAACAACCCCAGAATTGTCTGCCCGATCATCTTTTTACGGGCCACCAAACCACTGGGATACCGTTTGATCGCCTTTAGGTAATCGTCCATAAATCCGAGCGCACCCAGCCAAACGGTCACAAACAGCACCGCCTGAACATAGTAGTTGGTCAGGTCAGCCCACAACAGCGTCGGTATAATGATTCCGGCCAGAACGATCAGCCCGCCCATTGTCGGCGTGCCTTCCTTTTTCTTGTGCGACTGAGGCCCCTCTTCACGTATTCGCTCAGCCACCTGATGTTTCTTGAGTTGGCGAATAAATAACGGACCTAACAGCACACATATAATAATCGCCGTTGCCATAGCTCCGGCTGTACGGAAAGTAATGTAACGAAATAGGTTTAGCCCTGATATATGTTCGGCCAGCGGATAGAACAGGTGATAAAACATCAGGCTGTTCCTCCCTGGTTGATGAAACGACTTAGAATTGTCTCAAGTTCTATCCCGCGTGAACCCTTCAGATAAACCAGATCACCCGGCTGAAGAATATTTATCATCTCGGCTGCGCATGCTTCGGCATTGTCAAAATGCAACAAACGTTCTTTGGTCACACCGGCGGTACCGGCACCTTCCACAATATCAGTCGATAACGGCCCAACCACGGCAATCAGGTCAAATTTATAATTAGCCAGTTTTTGGCCTACTTCGGTATGGTGGCGTCGAGACGCCTCACCTAATTCAAGCATATCGCCTAAGATGATCACACGACGTTTGCCGCCCGGCATTTTGTCAAATGATTCCAGACCGGCCTTTATAGACTCAGGGTTAGCGTTATAACAGTCCGACACAAACGTGATACCGTTGACCTCTACTCGTTCGCCACGCATTTTGCCTGAGAGTAACTCGATTTCCTCGGTATTGACCGCGTCAAACGAATACCCAAGCTTTCTGACCGCGGCGTAGGCCGCCAACAAATTCATAATCTGATAGTCACCGAACAACGGCAGACGGAAACGATGTCCTTCAATCGTCACAACAGTCATTCCGTTATCGTCCGGTTCAATGCGGTCGGGCGAGAAAGTAGCATCGGTCTTTAGACCGAACGTAACCAGCGATGATGTCACCCTGTTCGCTTCGGCCATCAGAATCGGGTCATCGGCATTAACGACCAACGACGCGTTCGGTTGTGCTTGTGACATGGCGGAAAGTTTCTCACGCGCAACGTTCTGGACAGAACCCAGGAATTCCAGATGAGTGGCGCCGACATTGGTGATAATCATAAGATGTGGCTTGACCAGTGAGGACAATCGAGTCATCTCCCCCGGTACCGAGATACCCATTTCGAGCACTGCGATATCGGTCTCGGTTGGCATGGCAAAAAGCGCCAGAGGAATTCCATACAGGTTGTTATAGTTACCGGGCGAACAATAGACATTGTCGGTGACCGCCTGGAGCGAACGATAGGTAAACTCTTTGGTGGTAGTCTTGCCGTTGGAGCCGGTGATACCAATGCGTCGGGCATCAATCGTGCTCAAGTACGAAGCGGCCAGTTGCAACATGGCGGCATGGGAATCGGAGACCTCGACCACTGGAATATCTTTAGTTCGCACCGTATCGGTAAGGCAACCGGCCTGAGCCAGAATCCCGGCCGCACCGGAATCCATCGCACGGTCGACAAACTGGTGGCCATCGTTGTTCCTGCCACGAATGGCAATAAACAACTGCTCCGACTGAATCGTACGACTGTCCAGCGAAACACCTGCAAAGGTGCTATCGGCTCGCTCGGCGGTCAGCAATTTACCGTCGGTTATCTCTGCCAGTTGATCGAACCGCAAACTAATCAATGCTCCTCGCTCACTCCTGAACCAGTGTGACCTAATTTGGCCAGGACTGATTTCGCTTCGTCAAAATCGCTGAAGGGGTAACGCTCACCTTTCACTTCCTGATAGGTTTCCGCTCCTTTGCCTGCAAGTAGTACTGTATCGCCGGGACCAGCCTGTTTGAGGATCGATGCGATCGCCTCACGCCGATCAACGATGATCTCATAATTGTCACCGGTAAGGGCCGGTTTGATATCTTCGATAATCGCCTCTGGAGCTTCAGAGCGCGGGTTGTCCGATGTCACCACGATGTGTCCGGCATATTTCATAGCGGCCTGGCCCATCAATTCCCGTTTGCCTTTATCACGATCACCACCACATCCGAACAACAGAAGTAGACGGCCTTCGGTGATCTCACCAACAGCTTCGCATAATCGGACAATCGCATCGGGAGTGTGAGCATAGTCGACATAGACAGCAAATGGCTGACCCTGATCAATCGGATTAAACCGCCCGGGAATCGGATCAGTTGCTTCAAGACCCCGGACCACATTGTCCAAGTCAACCCCCGATGCCAACCCGCCACCGGCCGCCGCCAAAGCATTCTGCAGATTGAACCGACCCGGTATTCGCAGATTCACGGTGCGCGTACCCATTGGCGTCACCAGATCAAAAGTTGTCATCGTCGGTTTGAATTCGTAGTCACCACAGTAGATGTCAGCCTTGCGATCCTCTAACGAGTAGCTCATGTAAGCACTGTTGATCTCGCCAAAAAGCGGTCGGAAAGCTTCGACATCGAGATTGATCACAGCGTAACTGAGTGGGCCATTGAGACGTTGCGCCAGACGGAACTTGGCTTTGGCGTACTCTTCCATCGATGCGTGGAAATCAAGATGATCACGAGTCAGGTTGGTATAGACCGCAACCTTGAAATCAATGTTATCAACCCGGTTGAGCATCAGCGCATGCGATGAAACCTCCAGCACAACATTCACACAGTAGTTCTTCTTCATCAAATAGAGCAGGCGCTGAACATCGAGCGATTCAGGTGTTGTCCGTTCAGCCTTAAAGCGTTCGCGTCCGGTATCGTATACCAGGGATGTTATCAGCCCGGTGGTTTTATTGCGAGCCACCAGGATATTCCTGAGCAGGTAACAGGTCGAGGTTTTACCATTGGTTCCGGTCACACCGATAGCTTTGATTTGATTCCCTGGATGTCCATAGAAACTCGCGGACAAATCAGCCATAGCTTTACGGATGTTCGGTACCTGGACATGATTTTCGATTTCGTTACACCGACTCCGTTCGCCCATCACAGCCACCGCCCCGTTGTCTCTCGCCTGGGCAACAAAATCATAACCGTCCTGTTGGTAGCCCTTAACAGCAAAGAAGAGTGAGTTCGGTTTGACTAGCCGGGAATCGTATTCTATGGCTTCAATTCCAATTGTTCCGTCACCCTTAAGTTGAGCGTCAGTTACTATAGATATGAGCTGTTCGAGGTTGATAAGTCCCTCCGCGTCAAATAGGTCGGCATCGTAGCCGACAGACGGTGTTGGATGTTAACGGTTCCCCCGGGCGTATCGACTGGTGAGTCACACGTCCGGATCCTTCTATGGTATATTTGATGCCCGTATAGTCGAGAAAAGCTGAAGCCCGGCGAATAGTTAATCCCTTCAAATCTGACATATCAAGTTGACCGTTATCTTTTGTCGTCACCGCCAATAGGATTTCGTCATCGGCAAGCATAAGTCGATCCGGAGCCGGATACTGCCAGATCACCGAACCCGACTCGGCATAACAGCGCACGTTGACTCCTTCTCTTTCAGCCATCAGGCGGGTCTGGACAATGTCGCGGCCAATGAAATCAGGCGTCTCGATCGTGATATCAAGCTTCTCTTCTCGCTTGGCGCAAATCCTATCGGCCACGGCAAACAGGTCCGGGTTGGAGACAGCATAGCGTTCGGCTATCTGGCGAAAAGCCCGACCCGACGTGTGCCCGCCGTAGGTGATCGGCTTAGGATTCTTAAGTACGACAATGCCGGCGACTATTGGTTTGTCGGCTGGGAAAAAACCACAAAAGGAGGCCATGAAACGATGCTTGTGATAGCCGCCGTTTATTAGATCCGGGATTTCCGCTGTTCCGGTTTTACCGGCAATGGATACAAACTCAGAATTGGCCGGATAACCGGTACCGTTAACAACGACCCCTCGCAGGAAAGAACGCAAAGAATCAGCCGAGGTCGGTTTAATCGGGTGACTTATGATCTCCGGATTGCCGGTTCTCTTAACACGGCCATTGTTATCAACATATCCGAGCACCAGCGAGGGCTGATACAACTTGCCCCCGTTAGCGATAGCGGCTATCGCCGTGGCCATTTGCAACGTGTTGACGGCTACCGAATGCCCCATCGCCATAGCCGCAGTATTATAGTCTGACCAAACCTGCGGAGTTGATAGACGACCTCGGGTTTCACCGGGAAAACTGAGTCCGGATTTCCGGCCGAAACCAAACTTGCGGTAGGTCTCCATCAAGGTTTCGCCCTCGACTAACATCGCACACTTGCCCAATCCAATATTGCTCGATAATTCGATTATCTGACGAAAATTGAGCCAGCCGTGCTCCTTGTCATCGTGGATGGTACGCCGGCCAACTTTCCATTTGCCCATCTCACAATCCACTGAATCACTAAAATCAATCACACCCGCATCAAGCATAGCGGCCGCAGTGAACGGTTTGAACGATGAGCCCGGTTCAAATTGATCGGTTACCGCCGCCAATCGTAACGGACGGTTATGATCCTTCTCTTTGGGATCAAAGTGAGCCAGTGACAGTATCTGGCCGGTAGCACAGTCAATAAAAGCGACCATACCATCTATGGCATTGTATTTTTCTACTGCGCTTGCAAGTTCTTCCTCGACAATTTCCTGCAGTTGCCAGTCGATTGTAAGGACTATTGATTTCCCCGGCACCGGATTGACCAACGCCTGCTCCTGAACACGATATGTCTTGCGGTTGCCGTCACGTCGATAGTCGGCCCAGCCGCGCTGACCGGTGAGGGTTGAATCGTGTGATAGCTCAAAGCCGGATAGACCAACATTGTCGATATTGGTAAAACCCAGAACCTGTTTGCCTACTGCTCCAAACGGATACTGACGAGCCGGTTCGGTGCGCAGATACAACCCGACAGGAGCTTGGTCCGCTAAACGGTCAGCTAAGCGATCATTAAGATGGCGCTTGATCCAGCGAAAGCGATTGGTCTCCAGACCATAACGTGAAATAGCGGTACCTGACTTTAGATCAAATAGATCCTCAAGAAATGTGGCTACTCGACGCATTTCTGAACGCGACTTCGGATAAGCATACAAAGATTGTCGCACAACACTCTTGGCCACCACTCGACCGTAGCGGTCATAAATCATACCGCGCTCAGCCGGAATCGAAATCCGTCCACTCGACTGGCCTTCGACAATAGCCGCGTATTCAGTCGCATTCACGATTTGGAACTGCCCGAGCCGCACAATAGCCAACGCAAAAAACAGAACTGCTATCGAAAACAGAAGCCCCAGCCGCACACGTTCAAGACGGGTTCGTTTCATTGTCCGATCCCATCGTCAGAGTCAGTGTCAAATGTTATCGGTTGCAGTTCTTGAGACGCCGCCTGAACTTCGGTTACCACCGGGATATATTCGACTACCCGAAGAATCGACGAAATCATAGTTGCAAAACGATCGGAGGCAAACTCATCGGACGTTTCGGGGACAAGCGTGTAGAGTTGGTCGGGGCGTACGCGTTGCAGACCGAGCGTGTCTATAGCGTAACTCTCAATACGCGAGGCCATCGTCAGGGCCACAAGATCGGTCTGGATCTTGTGGGTAGCATCAATCAGCGCCATATTCTCTCTCTCAAGGGCGGTGACTTCCGTGACTAGCGACATCACATCCACCCTCTGCCAGATATGGATACAGGCACCGATCAGGATTGCGAGGGTGATTACGATTGATGGAAAATGGCGATGCGATTTAAGGCGCTTGAAAAAGAGCGATCGTAATTCGACAGTCTCAGGAAACCTCCCGACCGGACCCGCCATCAGGTCACCTTTTCTGCCACCCGTAAGCGGGCCGAGCGTGACCTCGAATTTTGAGTGATTTCATCTTTCGATGGCACCACCGGTTTACGGGTGATCAGGACAACTGCGGGGGTAGCCCCACAAACACAGACCGGCAATCCCGGAGGACAGGTACACAACCCTGATGCTTGTTGCTGAAAAAAACGTTTGACCTGACGGTCTTCAAGCGAATGATAGGCAATGACGGCCAACCGACCGCCTTTCTTAAGCAGGGAAAGAGCGACGGGCAGGACACGACTCAGTTGATCCAGTTCCCGATTGACAGCAATCCGCAATGCCTGAAAGACACGTGCCAGAGTTTTATTCTGGTGCGGCGGCCGACTGACCGAAAGAACAATATCTCTGAGTTGTGCAGTGGTGAGGATCATTCCTCTCTGTCTTTCCCTAACAATAGCTCCCGCAATCCCTGCGGCCCGCCGCTCTTCTCCAAATTCAGCCAGGATTTCTCTTAGCTGGTACTCTTCATAACTGTTCAACAACTCGGCGGCCGTAATGCCCGAGTTGCGATTTAAACGCATATCCAAAGGGCCATCGAGTCGAAACGAAATACCTCGCTCCGAACTGTCGAGCTGATCAGATGAAATGCCCAAATCGAGCAGGATCCCATCGAAGCTTTGCTCCGATAAATCATCAACAACCTCGGCGATATCGGCAAACGCTGTTTGGAGAACCATGTGTTCCTGACGAATGCCATCAAGCGCCTTCCGTGCTCGCTCAACAGCCTCCATGTCGACATCGGTTCCATATAGCTTCGCTTCTGCATCCAATCGCTCCGCCAGTGCCCGCAAATGACCACCGCCACCAACGGTGAGATCAAGATAGGCACCCTTGGTATCGGTGATTAACAGTTCGGTGACTCGTTCCACCAAAACCGGCTGATGATGACCATCAGAAGTCAGACGACCCGCCATCGCCGGTAAACAGCTTGGCCGCTACGTCTTCGTAGCTTCCAGCATACCGTTCCAGATAGTACTTTAGCAGTTGTGGGTTCCAGATTTCTATCCACCGATTTACTCCCATGACCACCAGTTCGCGACCGAGATCGGCTTCCTCAATCAGGTGGGCTGGTATCAAGATGCGGCCATTCTTGTCCGCCTTGACCTGTGCCGCAAACGAGTAGAACCGACGACTGAATGATCTAAAAGCTTTGTCGGTAAAATCAAGCGTGGCCATGCGAGCCTGAATAGCGTTCCACTCAGTCTCCGGATATACCGCCAGACAACCTTCCAAACCTTTGGTTAGGATGATATCCCCAGCCAGTAACGGCTCTCCAGCATCATCACAAACAGCCCGGAGCTTGGCCGGCAAAATGCACCGCCCCTTCTCATCTACTGTCGTGGAATATCTTCCGAAGAAACCAATCACGTCAAAAACCACTTTCTACCACACATACCCACTTCTTGACACTATAAACACAACCGCCCCACTTAAGTCAAGCTGTTTTATGAAAATTCTTAGAGGGATAACTGTAAATCCCGCAATGAGTAATGAGAGGTGACTTTACTTAAAAACTCAACTCTATGGGAGTCAATCAGAATCATCGAATAATAAATTTTTGGTATACGCCCCCATTCTTGTGGTAAAGGCCCGTTAGGTATCGGTTTAGTCCCAACAGTTTCAGCCCTGTCCCGTTACCTTCTCGCCTCTCTTCGGACTTCAATCAACGCCGGTATTCGCCCACCATTCAACAGGTTAGCCACCAACGAAAATTAAGAACTCATCCCCAATGGCCAAAGGCATTGGCGTTGCATCTATAATGTTCGGGTTCAAGATGAAACCTGGATGATAATTATGAAGACACTCTATGCTATAGCCACCATTTTATTGATCGCCAGTGGAACACTGGTAGCTGGTGAGATATCCATCTCGTTTGACCAGTCACAGCTTGAGATCAACAATGGAACCCCGTTCGTTGCCACCTACCACGATTGTCAAACAGTTGCAATTGGTGGCCAAAATTTTCTTCCAGCCCGAGCGTTTCTTCTGGCTTTGAATGATTCTGAATCGGCCGAATCGATCTATTCCGAAACTGTGGCGAGTCTTGATCTTGGAATACAAATTCAGAACCGCACTTTGAGCGATGACGTAACTTCCGACATCTCCCGCTACGACGCAGTAGTACTCGAACGCAATCAAGCACCGAAGTTAGGTAGTAATCCGGTGACTGTGACCGGACAGATACATGTCGATGGTCAACGCTACGCCGAGATATTGGTATTTCCCGTAACGGTGAACGAAAACAGTGAACTGAGTTTTCACCCTTCAATCGAGATAAGAATCGGTGATCGAGCGGTTAACCCGAACGAATTGCTATGCCGCGATGATGTCTATCCAGCATCCCGCCGTGAACATCTCAAATCAACCACATCAGGTAGCGTGGAGTATGTTGTTATCACTTCCGCTACTCTTGCTGAAGCGATGCAGTCGCTGGTAGTTTATAAAAACGAAACCGGATATGTTACCGAACTGCGTTTGATAGAAGACATCCTTCCCGGTCAGACCGGTCGTGACGATGCCGAAAAACTCCGCGAGTATCTTAAAACATTTTATGCCGGGGGGGGGCGCTACGTTTTATTGGCTGGTGATGAAACCGTTCTGCCGATACGTTACGCCTATCCCAATAATACTTCGGTAGCACCGCCAATGGATGGTTTGCAGATATGCGACCTGTATTTCGCCGATCTGACCGGTGAATGGGACGCCGACAATGATGGCATCTGGGGTGAAAAATACTCAGATGCTCCGGATATTGTGCCAGAGCTGTTAATCGGTCGCCTTCCGATCAACACTTCCGAAGAAGCAACTAATTACATCGCCAAGCTCATTAAGTACGAAATCAATCCCGGTGGCAATGATCGTTCCTACCTCGAACGTGCGTTTTTCTTTTCATCAGATCAGATGCGCGACTACGGAGACGGTGGACAACATGCCCTGATTGCGAGCGCCTACCCCGATTGGTTCCAGATTGACACCAGCTCCGCGGTCGAACAAGCCAACGGCTCCGATCCGGCACCGACCAATCTTATACCATACGAATTGACACCGATCCTCCAGAACGGTTTTGGAATTATCAATGTTATTGCTCACGGTCGGAGCGATGGTTTCGTATTGAAATCATCGGGCTACAACAACTGGCCCAAGACCTACATGCTGACCGATGCCGGTAGTGCCGGACACGGCAGTTTCGAATCGTACGCTGACCCCGATCGCCCGGCGTTCTACTATTCACTGGCCTGCGACAACGGCGGTTTCGATATGGATCAACCCCCCATAAATCATGTTACACCAAATATGGCCCAGGAGTTGATTGGCAACCGTGGCGGCGCAGTTGGGTTTGTGGCTTACTCACGCTGGGGTTGGATAAGCTCATCGCATATACTTCAGAAAGCGTTTTTCGACTCGTTGTTTGCCTATCCGGAACGACCCGCGGTCGAAGCGCTGTATGCCTCCAAAGCGGTGCTCTACTACTACACCGATCTGGTATACGGCCTTAACTACTTCGGCGACCCTACCCTGAAAGTACACACTTATGTTCCGGCCAGACCGGAAGTGACAGTATCAATCGGTCGGGAAGGTTTGAACGTCAAAGTACAGATCGATGGTAACCCGGCATCATGTAACCTGGTACTGGCGGAGGAAGGCACTATTATCGGTGAGTATACCACCGACGAGGCAGGCGCCTTTACAATCGACTATCCATTTGAATCGACCGGCGAGTACCGCCTATCAACAGTTCCTCGCGAAGGAACCATATCCCAGCTCGATTTCATCCCGGCCCTTGTTACAAACGTCGAAGATGAGGTCGATAACTTGCTGCCAACCGAATTCGCCCTGCACCAGAATTACCCGAATCCGTTCAACCCGAGCACGTCGATAGCTTTCGATTTACCACAAGCATCTTCGGTTCGACTTACCGTGTTCAATATCCTGGGACAGACCGTTTCGACTTTGATCGACGAACCGATGTCATCCGGTCATCAAACCATAGAGTGGCAGGCGGTCGGAACAACCGGCGAGCATCTGGCCAGCGGTATCTATTTCTATCGTCTCGAAACTGATTTAGGGGTAGACACTAAGAAGATGATTTTGTTGAAATAAGATTCGTAGGTCATGGTTGCTTGCAACCTGACAATCAAGCTTTCTGTGCTGTCGGCGACTCTGCCTGACAGTCTTGCCAGCAGACGTACCCAGTGTGACCCACACTTCAAGGTGGGTTTCTCACTATTCATATCATATACTCATCCCACCATAAATGGTGAGCTGATTGTATTTCTTTCCCATAACAACACCTTATACAGGTGTTGC
>JAGGTI010000007.1 GCA_021163775.1 Candidatus Zixiibacteriota bacterium | reverse complement strand
TTCTTTCCCATAACAACACCTTATACAAGTGTTGCACTTCGTTTGTGAATTGAGCGGGGCTACAAGTACTTGTGTCAGGTCAATCCCGTCACGAGACGTTATAAACCTGACACGGTATCGCGTAGATAAAAGTTCGTTAGTGCATATTTATCTGGGTGTCGGTACTTTTGGGGATAATCCTTAAACCAGGTGAAGCCGCTGGCGGTTCGGACATGCTCCAGTGATTCGGGTCGGTCGGGTCACTTCCGGTGAAAGTCATACGCCAGTTGAACTCGAGCGGATAGTAGCCGGACCAGTCAGCATTCCAATAATCAATATAACCGTAGATGTCATAAACTGTCGCTGACTGTTGAGTGAACTCAAGTTGATTTGAAGTCAGATAGTAGATCCAGCCATCGGTAAGACCGAACTCCTGCTGTATCATTTGCATGACCAGCGGATCACAATGATACTGTAGTGCGCCCATCGCAGTGTACTCCTCTGGACCACACTGTGCAGTCATAACTGTATCAATGACCGTTACCGTGACAGTGTCATAATGATTCTGCACGATCGTGGTCGTGTCATAGATATAATTAACCTGAACAATCGTATCGGTGACAACTACGGTGTCGGTGGTGTACACAGCGACCGAATCATTGACAAACACAGTGTCGGTCTGAAAAACAGTATCGGGCGGAAGCGCGATGTATTCGGTTTCTTTGACAATCTCAGTCGACTCAACAATTTTTTCTTTGTCACAGCCGGCTAAAAATGAAAGGGCCAAAAACATGGATAATGAAACCGCGATGATCAGAATTCTTCTCATAAGAAACTCCTGACAGTTAGGGGTCTATTCTATTTGTCCCTCATAGCGCAAAAGTCGGGCCGGAAGGGATCTCAAATGACCATAACCGTTAAGTTGTTGCGGGATACCAGGTAAGAGAACGCCCCCTTGGCCGGAACTGGCCGGTCAAGCAACAGAATTGGGCAAATTGATGCAGAATAACAGGTTAGGCCCTCTCTGGCCGATGAGACTCACTCCGAAAGCATCGGGTGGCGGACGTAATGGAGGTGTCAAAAAGGTCGATTCCGTCCCTTGCCCCGCTAGGTTCTATCTGCTATCATCTCATTCCAAACGAGAACTATTGTCTTTTTTTGTTTTTTCCGAGGCGCTGAGCGCCCCCGATGGAGGTTTTTATGTCACTGTTTCGAGTACCATCCCCAAAGAACGAGCCGGTTCGGGATTACATCCCTGGCTCAGCTGACCATATCGCGCTGGGCAAAGCTCTGGCCGAATTGAAAGCCAGGCCGCTTGAGATCACTTCGGTAATCAACGGCAAGGAAATTAAGAGCGATAAGAAGATTGACATTCTCTGCCCGCACAACCTTGGTCTGAAATTAGGTGAGTATTATCAGATTTCGGCCGACGATGTTAAGCTGGCGGTTGATACCGCACTCGAAGCCCAGAAAACATGGGCGTTCATGCCGTGGGAACACCGTGCGGCGATTTTTCTCAAAGCGGCCGACTTGTTGGCTGGACCGTATCGGCACATTATGAATGCGGCCACGATGCTGGCGCACTCAAAGACCGTTTTCCAGGCCGAGATCGATGCTGTTTGTGAGTTGGTTGATTTCTGGCGGTATAACGCCTACTACATGCAACAGATTTACGAGGTCCAGCCGGATAGCGCCCCGACTATGTGGAACCGGCTTGACCACCGTCCGCTTGAAGGGTTTGTCTTTGCCGTGACGCCGTTCAATTTTGTCTCGATCAACGGCAACCTGCCGACCGCTCCGGCCATGCTCGGCAACGTGACAGTCTGGAAACCAGCTTCGACTGCGGTATACACTTCGCATTTGCTGATGAAGATATTCCGTGAAGCCGGACTGCCCGACGGCGTTATTAACATGATTTTCGCACGCGGTGCCGATATTGGTGACACTGTCCTGCGTAACAAGCATCTGGCCGGGATTCATTTCACTGGTTCGACAGCGGTGTTCCAGAGCATGTGGAAAACGGTCGGTGGAAATATCGCCAACTACCGCGCCTACCCGCGCATCGTCGGCGAAACCGGCGGCAAGGATTTCATTTTCGCGCACAACAGCAGTAACGTTGAAGCTCTGGCTACCGCAATCACCAGAGGCTCATTCGAATACCAGGGACAGAAATGTTCCGCCGCCTCGCGCTGTTATATCCCAAAATCGATTTGGCCAAAGGTCAAGGAATTGCTCGTCAAGCAGGTGAATGATATCAAGATGGGCGACCCCGAAGATCATACTAATTTCGTTAGTGCAGTCATTGATGAATGGGCATTCAAGTCGATCACCGAGTTTATCGACTATGCGGCAAAAGCCGACGATGCCGAATTTCTTACCGGTGGCAAGTATGATTCATCCAAGGGGTATTTCATCGAGCCGACCGTGGTGTTAACGACCAATCCACGTTTCAAGCTGTTAGAGGAAGAGATCTTTGGCCCGGTAGTGACGATCTATGTCTACGAAGACGAGAAGTTCGCCGAGACGTTGCACCTGTGTGACAAAACCTCGCCATACGCCTTGACCGGAGCGATCTTCGCCACCGATCGCAAGGCAGTTGCGCTCGCCGAGCGCACCCTTCGTAACGCGGCCGGCAATTTCTACATCAACGACAAACCGACTGGCGCGGTAGTCGGCCAACAGCCGTTTGGTGGTGGTCGGGCTTCGGGCACGAACGACAAAGCGGGTGGTATCCAGAATATGCTTCGCTGGACATCACCGCGTTCGATCAAAGAAACGTTTGTCCCGGCGACTGATTATAAATACCCATTCATGGGTTGATAGATGTTTTAGCGTCGGGTCACATCCCGATTTTGTTGAGCATCACAAGGCGGGTTCATTTTCGAATCCGCCTTTTTGTATAACATAGTAGGTTGGAACCCCCTGGCGGTTCCAACATTGTAACGTCAGGTTGCAAGCAACCTGACCTACGAGTCTGCTATTTATCTTTCTTGTGTTGTCAGGCGACTCTGCCTGACAGTTCTTGTCTGTTGACCAAGTGTCGGGCAGGGTCACCCGACACCACGCAATGTCAGGTTTTTTCGTGGGCGGCAGACGCCCTCGTCTGCCCCAAGGGTTTGTTTGTGGACTGTGACGTACACCACGCACGAATTTTGTAGGTCGGTGTTCCGATGGGTGCCTCGGCGACCGGAGAAACCCGATATCCGGCCTCAAGAACACGATTATATCTCTGGTGTAATGCGAGTGGACATAGGCATCCGCCTTCACGGATGTGACATAATGAGGCGGGTGTGACGTAAAGTAGATTTGTAACTCAATAGTATAGTAGGTTGGAACCCCTTAGTGGTTCCGACATTGTAACGTCAGGTTGCAAGCAACCTGACCTACAAGCCTACTTCTCATCTTTTATCTGCTTAAGAAAACCGAGAACTTCGTCAAGCTGGTCACGACGGAAAGTTACCCCCTTCTTGGTCGGTAGCCACTCGTCTTCCTTGCTCAAAAAGTATATTCTCAACGAAACCAGTTCGCGACCTTTGAATTCACTGCTCTCAACAATCAGTCTTTCGGTTTCAGATCTCTCAAGTTCAAATTTCATCTTCTAAGTTCTTTCTATCCAGTATGGGTCAACCCCGTTTGTAGCCAATCTGTCTTAGGAAGGCAACTCGTTCTTTTTTATCGTCGTCGGTTTCGATGCCCAACGGTATCTGGCCGTCGATCACTCCCAACACACCCCGCCCCTGGGCAGTCGCGGCGACAATCACTTCCAGCGAGTTTGCGGTGGCACAGAAGATCCGGCAGACCTCGTCAACTTGCTTGATTCGCCCCAGGACGTTGATCGGGAAGCCATCGCGCATATAGATAAAGAACGAATGCCCACAGCCAACATCAAAGGCCGCTTTCTCGGCCAGCTTGATCATCTCCTGGTCGTTACCATCACTACGCACCAGCCGTTTCTGCGATGCTTCACAGAACGCAATCCCAAACTTGAGCGATGTCGATGATGACACTAGGGTTTCGTATAGATCTTCAACCGTCTTGATGAAGTGTGACATACCGAACACAACATTCAACCCTTCGGGAACGATTACCTCAATAATATGTTCTTTGTAACGTCGATCAGTCATGGGTCACCTCAAATGTTGAATCATCCAGACCACTGTTCACCACCGGGTTGCGGTAATATTCGGTCCCGGCAAAATTGACGCCAATGAAAAAAGCCGCCTTACCTTCTCCTTGAATGTCGAACTGGCGTGGCAACCAATAACCTTCGGCGGTTGGCCCGTACAGAAGCGACATGTTCAGTTCGTTCAGTTTGAACATCAGTTTTTTAACCAGCTCGGACGGTGAGAAATCAACCCGCACCAGATGAAATATCTCGGCCTCAAAATAGTAATCGCCATTGATAAGACTGTCAGCCGGTTGCAAAGCCGTTACTCGAAACTGATGACATACCCGCTCATCAATCCGGTCCGGGGCAACACCCGCATATTCGATATTATAGAGTGATCGTTGTTCAGGGTAGAACGGTCTAACCATCGGGTAAGAGATATTGCGGGGCTTTCGCTTCTTCTGTTTGTCTATGCGATCAGCGACTTCTTTTTGCTTGTCGGCATCGCTCATGAGCTTGCCGTCCTTATAATACTCCAGATATTTTTCGGTAAACCAGGCAGTATCGGCGAAATACTTAACGTAAACTTTCTTAACAAAACGAACTTTCTCACGGAAACCATCTTCTTCGAGTTCGACATATTCCGATGAAAACGTCACATCCTCGAGATGGTCACGCTGGAACTGGTCGGTAGCCAGAATACGCTCAATCAACGCTTCCGGGTCAATACCACCCAAATCCTGCGCCGTTGCGGTGACAGCCGGGATGATCAAGACGCAACAAATGACAGCAAGCTGGATCAATCTCATTTCTGGCCTTCCCGAATAGTGATTTCCTCTATTAAATCACCAACAACTATCTGGTTGACGATATCCATACCATAGAGCACCTGTCCAAAAATCGTGTAGCGCGCTTCTAAGTGTGGTTGTGGTGAGAGACAAAAGAAAAACTGCGAACCACCGGTGTCACGACCGGAAGTAGCGACACCAGCCGTGCCGCGCTCGTAGGGTCGGTCGGAGTATTCACAACGGATGAAATTGGCCGGGCCACCCCAGCCATCGCCACGCGGACAGCCGCCCTGAACCACGAAATTGGGTACGACACGGTGGAAAATCAGACCGTCGTAGAAACCCTGTTTGGCCAGGTCAATGAAATTCAGTACGGTCAGTGGCGCGATATCAAAAAGCAGTTCCATCTCGATCTCGCCACGATTGGTCGCAATGATCGCCACCGGGTTCTCGGCGTAGTCGGTCAGGGCCGAGCGTAATTTGCGTTCGGATATACGGGTGTTGACCGGGGTGACCATACTTGACCGATCCCGACCAAAATGCTCCTGGTACACTGTCGCGGCACGGCGGCGCACCACATACTCTGAATCAAACAGCCCCTGGATAAGCAGGTCGGCCATCGTGCTGTCGGCGCCTACCGTATCTATAAACTGCTCGATAACATCAATCAGCGAGCGACGAATATCAATGTCAAGTTCATCGCGATTAGCCATCATCATCTGTATATCCGGAAGGTACCCGGTCAGTTTGCGGGTAGCGATCTGATCAAGGGCCAGCACTACAGGCATCATATCCTGATCCGCCAGAGCTGTCCGCACATACAGATCGACCTGAGTCGAATCAAGCGCGATAAGGTAGCCGAATGCCGAAGCGCGAACTAGCGGGTCTTCATCTTTGAACAGCATCGCCAGTCGTGCCACTACGGATGAACTTCCAGCTTCGGCGTAAGCATCAGCACATGCGGCACGAATACTAGCTGGCGGATTATCGTTCAGCAGTGAATCTACTACGGATATGATCCGATCACCGCGAATTTCAGCTAAGTAGCCAAGCGCGGCTATTACAATATTGTCCGAAAAAGCGGCGTGCAGATGCCGCTCAGCGGCTTCTTCGCCCAAATCGCTATGTTGCGCCCGAAGTGCCACAAGGCTGGCAATAATCAGTTTCTCATCGGTCTGAGTTCTCAGTTTGCGTGCGATATACTCGGCCCCATCACTTTTGTTTAGAGTCTGCAGACTGGCAATCGCCTGGGCGACTACACGAAGGTCGGTGTCGTTGAGTGAAATAGCCAATAGGCGGATGGCATCAGGTGAGCTTGAGTGACTAAGGCCACGCACCGCCAGCATTCGGATTTCCGGATCGGTATCAGCTTGTGCGGCCTGGTAGACAGGAGTGCCGGCATCGATACCCAGACGTGACAGACAAAACAGCGCGGCGTAGCGCACGGCGGGATCGGTTTCGGAATCAAACAATGGCACAAGTGCTTCGGCCTCAGCGCGAGCATCAGCATAAAACAACGCCATACAGGCCGCGGCTCGGACTTCGGGGGCGGGATGGCCAAGATATTCAGCGAGTGTAGCTGTCACATCAGCCATACTGGTATCAGCTAACCGTCCAGCCGATTTAACTGCGCGGGCAGTCACCGCCGCCGGGAAATCTCCGGCGCTTTCGGCCAATATCCTGGCATACTGGTTCAATCCGGTCAGGCCGATCGCAAACGCCGCTGTCCGGGCTACATCAATCGATGGATCGGCAATCCGGTCGATCAACAGCGCGCCCGATCTTTGACCGCCGATCCGACCGACCGAAAGAGCGGCGCGTGCCCGTACCCGAGTAGAGTCATCATGAAGATACTTTTCGAGTTGGGGTGTAATCTGGCGCTGGTCTTCCAGATGGATTATCTCGGCTATCTTCTCCGTCACTCCTTTGATCCGGAAAGTTTCGTAGAAATAGTAGCCAACCAGGGCGATCAGAATTATTCCAGCAACAATAGCTAATGCTTTGATTATTTTCATAGTGAATGAAATCTATAAGTGTCACGTGAATCGGTCAACCTATTAATAGTGGCCTTGTTGAGGGTCTGTGGGGTGGGTCTTGGTGGAACAGACGGGACGTCTGCCGCCCACAAAAAAACCGCCTAATCTGACGTGCTCGCTGGCTTTCGGGATGTTTGCCGCAATGCCCTAAAAATAACCGCCTGATCTGGCGTAATCGTCTACTTTTGCGAAAATTACCGCAATGCCCTAAAAAAACCCCCGGTGGTCAGTCGGGGGTCTTGGTCTAACATCGCCGGGACAATAATATTTCCCAACAAAGTCAATAGGTTAAAAGCAAATACCGTGCCTTCTCAGGTTAGAATACTGTAGCTAACTGTATGGCTTACAGTTGGTTAATCGCAGGATATGCGCCGGAGTTGATTTACCGACTCACAGTGCAACACTGTTCACTTTTTGAACAGTTGGTTGCGAGGGGGGAGTTTGGATATCTGAGCGGATTAGCCAAACAATCAAGAGTCAGTAAAATATTGCTTGTCGCACGGTGTCATCATTCCTTAATTTCCTCTTGACGAGAGATACCGTTGGGGGTGGCGCACAAAGCTCCGCCTGAGAACATACCCCCTCGACCTGATCCGGGTAATGCCGGCGTAGGGAAACGGAGATGACTTATCATCCCCGGTCCGTTTATCGGACCAACCTATCGAACCAGGACGGAATCTTACTGAACCAACGTTTAGTAGAGGTTACTGTCATGAGAATTTTTTGGTTTTTCATTCCAGCCTTTCTGCTGTGGGTGGAGGCAGGCTCGGCAACTGAGCTGAGCGGACGAGTTACGGATACCGCGGGCAACTGTCTACCTTCGGTGTCAGTTATCACCAATCTGCCGTCAGTCGGCACCATGACCGACAACGATGGCTATTATAAACTCCAATTCGAGGACGGCACGGTCACCCGCGTGACTTTTTCATCAGTCGGATACTATTCGGAGCAAATGGCGTTCTCCGCTGTACCTGTGGTGATGGTACTCAAGGAACGGTACTATCGAGGTACCGACATTCTGGTCCGGGGCGACCGCGCCCAGATCGGATTGACACCGGTGGCGTTTGACAATTTCTCATCCGATGAGATCAAACGTGACTACACCGTAGGCGAGTTTCCGCTACTTCTGGAGACAACCCCAAATTTCTATTCGTATTCCGATGGCGGCGCGCCGCTCGGGTATTCGTACACCAGTATCCGGGGATTCGATGACAAGCGAATCGCCACCTATATCAACGGGGTGCCGTTGAACGACCCGGAAGACCAGGCAACTTATTTCACCGACCTGCCTGATTTCGCGGCCAATATCGATGACATCCAGGTGCAACGCGGGATTGGCAACTCGCTCTACGGTGACGGTTCGTTCGGCGGGACAATCAATGTCGCTTATTCCGGACTGTCGCGTGATCGGTACACAAAGCTTACGTTCGGTTACGGCGAGTACACGAGTGGCGGTAAATCAATCTCGGACATTTACAAACAGAGCGTGGAGTATTCATCGGGGCTGATCGACGGTCGCTGGCATTACACCGGTCGCTTCTCCAAACAAAAAACAAGCGGCTACCGTGAGAACAGTTGGTATCGCGGTTGGGCGTATGCGTTTTCGGTGGGAAGAATCGACGCCAACACGACCACTGAGCTATACATATATGGTGGCCCGATGAAAATGCATCTGGCATATTGGGGAGCGTCACGTGACGCTATTAACGAAAACCGCCGCGGCAATGTTCTTGAATACGGTAACGAAACCGACAATTTCAACCAGCCGCATTACCACCTGCACCACGTCTGGCAGTTAAGCGACCACACCACCCTGCAAAATACATTCTACTACATTCGCGGTCGTGGTTTCTATGAACAATACAAAGACGGGCGATCATTTGCGGAATATGATATTGACCCATCGCTGGTTGATATCGACACCACCACCGGAACACCGTTTGAATACGGCGATCTGGTCCGTCAGCAGTGGGTGCACAAGAATCAGTATGGCTGGAATCCGATTCTGACTATCAAAGGCGACCGACACACCCACACGTTAGGTGGTTCGTTCTATTACTTCGAGTCGGATCATTGGGGACAAGTGGTCTGGGCACAGCACATAGGCGGTCTGCTTCCACCACAGCATAAGTACTACCAATACTACGGCAAGAAATGGGTCGGCTCATTCCATGTGCAGACACACAGCAAACTGACCGACAAGTTGTCCTCACAGGTTACCGCCCAATTTCGCTACCAGAGGTACAGTTTTGATCAGACCCGCATGGGTGCGTTCCTCGGACACGACTATACACTGGACTGGTTCTTTTTCTCTCCCCGGATTGGATTCAATTACAGTGTGACCGACAAGCTCAGCCTGTTTAGTAACTTTGCGGTTTCTTCGCGCACGCCGACCGACGCTTCTATTTATGACGCCAACGACCCGTACATCCTGCCGTCACTTCAGATTGAAAGTATCAACGCTGATTCATCGGTGTACCAATTCGGTGATGCCCTGATGGACAATGAGCGGGTGTACGATTTCGAACTCGGTGCCGCCTACCGCAGCGACAAATATGCTTTGGAGCTGAACTTTTTTTGGATGGATTTCAGAAGCGAGATTATCCCGGAGGGCGGCCTCAACGAAAACACCGGTCTGCCGATTACGACCAATCTTCCCCAGTCAGTGCATTCGGGGATCGAATTATCAGGCACATGGAAACCTACTAGAAGTCTGGATGTGAGTGGCAACGTGGCCTGGAACCACAATCGAATCAAACAGCACTCAACAGTATTTCATTTTTGGGCAGACTCACTTGAAGTCGATGTGCTCACAGGAGACACTGTATGGATTAAAAAGGCGGAATACGAGGAGGTGGATTTCGAGGACCACACCATCCCCGGTTTTCCCTCGCTACTGGCGAATATGATTGTAGATTACCAATCCAATTGGCTCCGTGTCACATATCGCGGCCGTGGTGTTGGGCGTCAATACCTGGAATTGTGGAATATAGATGACATCGCGATTGACCCATATCTCATTTCCTCGCTAACTCTTGCCGCTACCGTGGATGACTTTTACGGATTGGGTCAATTGTCGCTTGCCGCCACCGTTGATAATCTCTTTGATAAGAAATACGAAGCGGCGGGCTACGGCGGCAACTACGCATCAAGGGGAATGAACGAGTGGACCAGTATCAACGGCTGGGCCGAGTATTTTGTCGCACCCGAAAGATCGTTCTACGGTCAGATACAATTGGAGATGTTCTAATGGATGACGGCGAAATCAAAACGGACCCGCGCTACTTTGTTACCAGACCAACACACAACGCAAGCATTGGAGCATCAGACTTGCGGCTTGCAGATGTCCACATTTACCAGCTGTCGAAACCGCTTGAAGCAAGCTGGTTTCGACCTACGGTGACCGTCCCGGTCACACTCGCCCCCTATCCGTCACCCCCGTTCCGCAGAGATGACGGGATCGGCAGGGATGACAGGATTGGGAGGAGTGACAAGGTTTCCTGTAGGCTACAACTGGAGATGTTCTAACGCCCGATGCACCCATTTGACTACAGCCTGATCGTTTTCTATCTGGTCGCGGTGCTAGTGCTCGGCTTTGTCAAGCGACTGAAGCGTGACAGTTCCGCGTCGGAGATGATCTTAGGCGGCCGCATGCTGACCCTACCGGCCTTTGTGGCATCGTTGGTTTCGACCTGGTACGGTGGCATTTTAGGTGTAGGAGAGTACAGTTACAGTTATGGCCTCTCCAACTGGCTGGTGTTCGGTCTACCATACTACCTGGCCGCACTGGTGTTCGCTCTTTTTCTGGCGCGCAAGGCGAGGCAATCGAAACTGTTGACCATACCTGACAGACTGGCGCAAGCATATGGCGACAAGACCGCCGCGGTCGGCTCGGTAATTATCTTTCTGATGACTATTCCGGCGGCATACGTCCTGATGTTAGGCGTGTTGGCTGAACAACTATTCGGCTGGCCGTTCTGGGTCGGGGTGGTAGCCGGCAGTTTGCTTTCAGTTGTCTATGTCTATATGGGCGGGTTCAAATCGGTGGTCCGGACCGACTTGCTCCAGTTCGGCCTGATGTTTCTCGGCTTCGCCGTGTTGTTAGGCGTGCTGGTAGCCAAATACGGATTTTTTGATTTTCTGGCCGCAAATCTGCCCGCGACGCATCTCACCTGGCATGGCGGCAACTCCGGCTGGTATATCGCCACCTGGTATGTGATTGCGCTGGCGACGCTGGTCGAACCGGCTTTCTATCAACGCTGTTATGCGGCGAAAACGGAAACAGTCGCCCGCAACGGTATTTTCATTTCAATCGCCTGCTGGGCTATCTTTGATTTTATGACCACCACGTGCGGCCTGTATGCCCGCGCCATATTGCCAAACCTGGCCAATCCGGTGTCATCATATCCAGCGCTGGCGTTGGCCGTGTTGCCGGTCGGATTGTTGGGTTTATTCATGTTAGCTATTCTTGCGACCGTGATGTCAACCGTCGACTCGTATTCGTTTCTGGCCGCGACAACATTTGGTAACGATATCCTGCGCCGGTTCGGGCTGATTGCCAAAGAACAGATAACCCGCTACAGTCGGATCGGCCTTGTGCTCACAACTATACTCGCCGTTCTCATGGCACTGTTCTTCCGATCGGTGGTCGAGATCTGGTACGTTTTCGGATCAATCGGCACCCCGGCCCTATTACTTCCGGTCTGGTCAGCTTTCCGAGGTCGTCGCCAATACCGACCTGGATGGGCACTCTGGTCAATCATACTAAGCGGGGGAATCTCACTGGTTTGGTGGTTGTCGCAATACTTGAGCGCGACTGGTGAAATCTGGTACGGTGTCAAACCGATCTTCCCCGGCCTGATAGTTTCGTTTGTCATTTATATCCTCGGGACCAAAAACGACAGTCGGGCATTGCCGAAAGCGTAGAAAACTGCTATATTAGCAAACGATGAGACATGAGCCGATCTACCTGACCAAAGAGGGACGGATCAAACTCGAGCGAGAACTCAAGAAGCTCAAGTTCGAAGAACGTCCCAAAATCGTTGCCGAAATTAAGCGCACCCGCGAGATGGGTGACCTCTCGGAAAACGCAGAATACCACGCCGCAAAAGAATTCCAAGTGCATCTGGAAAGAAAAATTGGCGAGCTTCAGGAAAAGATATCAAGGGTGCAGACGGTCGAGGCCGACCAGATACCCACCGACAAAGCGTATCTCTTTGCCAAAGTAAAAGTGAAGGATCTTGATGATGGGGAAGAGATTGTCTACACCCTGTCGCCTCCTGAAGAATCCGATGTTGACAACGATATAATTTCAATCAAATCACCGATTGGGGCCGGGTTGCTCGGCAAAGCGGTAGGTGACATCGCCGAGATTGAAATCCCGGTTGGGGTTCTTCGCTATAAGATACTGTCCATCAGCCGCGACTAACGCAAACCGATAAACAGCGGCGACTATTCTTCGTAGTCACCCAGGAAATCCTGATCAATCTCGTCAGTTTCGTAAACCAGTAGTTCGTCTGGGTCAAGCCCCTGCGCCTGTTTGGCACAGTCTACCGAACAGAAGTAATCGCCCGCTATCTTCAGCGGGTCATTCATGATTTTCTCGTTGCAATTAGCACAATACACCGTGAACCTCACGTAAGCAACTAATGACTAAACAACTATTTATTTATCAACTCAGACGGGTACTTTTGGGGTCATCCAGCGACCCTTTTCCGCTGTTACGTTAGTAAAAACCTGCTTTTTGCTATGTCAAACCGTTTCTTGTTATCGTTGCGGCAATTGAAAAATCGCCGAGCGGTTACCATCGTTCAACTAGACACATTACTCGGCAACACTTAGAAAGGAATTTAGCCTTTAGCGCGAATAATTTTAGCGACAAATCAAATAGTCCCATATGTCATACTGAGCCTGTCGAAGCGTGTTTTGCGTGGTGTCGGGTGACCCTGCCCGATACCCGGTTAATAGACAAGAGCTATCAAGCAGAGTCGCCTGACAGCACAAGCAGATTTGTGGTCATAGATTCCCGACTGCTCGGGAATAACGAAGAGGTCAAAAATTCTTGTCATCTACCGAGAAAACTTGCGGGCCGCTTTTTCAAAGCGAGAATCGGTCAACTTGCGAAGGGCACGCTTCAGCGAAGCAAGCGCTTGATCGTCGAGTAACTCAAACTTCGCGGCAAACGCACCGGAACGGATACGTTCAAATTGTTCTTCCATCCGCTCACGAACCGACTGATCAATAATTTTCGGTCCCGCTTCCACCGAACCCAGCCGCGCCGCGGGGGAGATCCGCGCAAACATACCACTGATACCATGTTTCTTGATTAACGCCACAATCAAATCGAGCTGATAGGCGACTTCGAGATAAGCGTTCTCAGGTTTCCAACCATGATCGACCAGAGTATCAAAACCATGCTTAATAAGCATCGCCAGCCCACCACAAAGCACGGCCTGTTCGCCAAACAGATCACCGACAGCTTCCCGCTCGAAAGTTGTCTTGATCAGATTTTGGCGTTTCACACCAAGAGCGGCGGCCAGCTGTCGAGCAGTGTACCCTGCCTGTTTCGAATGGTTTCTAAAGACACCATAGAACGCCGAGAGCGACCTGTCCGTCAGGTAGATCTCACGGACAGCATCACCGGGCGCATGCGGCGCAACCAAAATGACATCACAGCCTTTCGGCGGTTTGACCAAACCAAAATGAATTGAACTGGCGTGCAGGAACCAAAGAGTGGTTTGGCACTTTAGAAACGGCTTAATAGACCGCTTGAACACCCGACTGTGAAGATGATCCGGAAAGGCAAAACAAACAATCTTGGCTTTTCTAACAGCGGCCGGGATACTCAGAATCGGCGCAAAACCGTCTTTTTGCACCCGTGCTCTCGATTTCGACCCCGCCCGCAGGCCGATTATCACGCTATAGCCAGAATCGCACAGGTTTTGGGCAACTGCCCGCCCTTGGGAACCGTAACCAATAACAGCGATAACCTTATCCGTAAGTTGCTTCGGACTTGCTGTCGAATTTCCTTTTTGCAGAGCGACCATCGGTGTAATATAATAAGAAGAAGCACAGTAGCAACTCACGAGAACAAAAACGGAACAAAATGGACGCATATCACCGACAAATGCTTGATCTGGTTCGGGCCGCCCTGGCCGAAGATATAGGCCCTGGCGATGTAACTTCAATGGCCTGCCTTGAGCCGGAACGAGCAAAAGCTCAGATTGTCGCCAAATCGGACGGGATCGTTTCCGGCCTGGATCTGGTTGTGCTGACTTTCCAAATGGTCGATACGGCCAACAAGGTAAGTCTGGCAAAAAAAGACGGCTACCGATTCGCCGCCGGAGATACAATTGTCACCATTGAAGGTTTCAACCAGACAATCTTGACCGCCGAACGGACGGCCCTCAATTTTCTGGCTCACCTGAGTGGTATCGCCAGCCTCACCGGAAAATTCGTTGAACAAATCAAATCAGCCAAGTGCAAAGTTCTGGACACTCGAAAGACGACCCCCGGATACCGGCATCTTGAGAAACAGGCTGTCGTGCATGGCGGCGGAACCAACCACCGGATCGGCCTGTACGACATGGTGCTGATAAAAGACAACCATATCGTGGCGGCGGGTGGGGTCAACGAAGCGATCCGGCTGGCCATAGACTATCTCAATACACCTGAATCTCGGCGGCAGTTCGGCAAATGGCCGGACGATATTGAAATCGAAGTCGAAGTCACCACCGTCCAGCAATTGACCGATGCCATCAACGCCGGGGCCACGCGCCTGCTCTTAGACAACCAGTCGCTTGAGTCGCTTACCAAACTGGTAGCAACCGCGCACGCGATAAACCCGGAAGTCAAATTGGAAGCATCAGGAAATGTCACCCTTGATACAGTCGGAGAGATCGCCACCACCGGGGTTGACTTCATATCGGCCGGGGCAATCACGCATTCGGCGCCAGCTTCAGATTTTTCATTGCGACTGACCGATAAGCCATGAACCAGACGATGCTCGAAAATAAAGCCGATGACCTGATCGCGCATATTCGCAAACGAACCGATCATTTTTTCACCTGGGAGCGACTGGCCGCCAAACTGATGGTCGATCACGATACTCTGGTACGCATTGTCGATATCGTGTCTGACTGGGAGTACCGACTCAAGGTTCGCAAGAATCTCGGCGTGGCGTTTGTCGCACCGCCCGACCTGCTGACCAATACCGAAATCAGCTACAAACTCAAAACCGCCTGGCTGGGTCGCACGGTCTATTCGTTCCAGAGTGTAAAATCGACCAACGATATGGCGGTCAAGATGATTGAGAAGGGAGCACCAGAGGGTGCTATTGTCACCGCCGAAGAACAAACCAAAGGTCGTGGTCGGTTCACCCGCTCGTGGCATTCGCCACCCAGTGCCGGAATCTACCTTTCGATTATCCTGCGCCCCGCGTTGCTCCCCGAAGATGCCCCCGGTATCGCGATTATGACCGCGGTAGCGCTGGCCGATACGATCGCTCACTATCGACCCGGCCTGGTGCAGATCAAGTGGCCCAACGATGTCTGGATCAACGGACGCAAAACGGCCGGGATCCTGACCGAACTCTCAGCCGAACGAAACAAGATCAATCATGTGGTTGTCGGGGTGGGAATCAACGTCAATCATCAAGCGCGGGACTTCCCCGAGGAATTGCGCAAGATAGCAACTTCAGTGCGCCGTGATCTTCGCAAGAAAGTCGACCGGGTGGAATTGTTGCGGCTGTTTCTCTACAATTTTGAATGCGAATACCAGAAGTATCTGCGGTATCGGCTGAAAAAATCACACGCCAGGATTCGGCGGTACTCGGCGCTCATAGGCCATGAAATAACACTAGCCTTCGGTAAGAACACCAAAAAAGGACTGGTGAAAGACATTGACCGCAACGGTGCCCTGATATTGCAGACCGATAAAGGTCTGGAGACGATTTCCGCCGGCGAGGTCACGGTGGTCAAAGAGTGAAGAGAAGAACAATGCCTGAGACAGCTAGCTCACAGGGTTCCAATGTATTACTTGACGACCTTCGACGGGCTGTAATCAGTCGTGGTACTAAGGAATTACCAGATAGTGCGGTTGAGAACGGAATAAGGGGTGCGTTCGCGCAAGCACTACTATTTTCTGATATTTTGACAGTCGGAATACGTGGTCCTAATCTGGAGCTAATTACGCTACTGCGATGGTTGGGCAGGGGCCAAGTAGAGGCACTCATACAGGATGGGACGATTCGATTTGCGTATGCGGCTGGCAATTTTGCATACCTTACTCCCGCCAACGCGCAGTTCATGGGTGCAAAGAAGCCAGGGCTTGAGGTCATGAATATGGTGGGGCCCGGCTCTCAAGACCCACTCAGTGCGACCCTCTTGGCTCTTGGAGAACAAGCAGGTCTGCCTGAGCGTGACTCAAGAGAAATAGCGCGGCTAGTCGCCCAGAACACAATTGACCTAACCGAGAAGAACATCTTCGAACAGGCAAGGGACGCGGCGAAGTCCGATGCCCACTCTGTCGTTGGAGAAACGATTGGGTTGAGTAATATTGACGATCCGGACTCCGGCAATCTGTCCAGTGATCTTACCCATCGCTACTTAGGCGTTGCGGTCGCACACGCAACTCTGCTGTTCGCCGCTCACGCAGAGTGCACGGAAATAATGGGGTCAGACTTGTCCGACCTGGTTCTGCAAAATCGTATAGCCAAGTCCTTCCAATCGACCCCACGCCCAAGTGACCGGTTTTGTTCTATAGTAGACTTCGAAACAGTACCGGATCTCGGGCAAGCGCTTTCAGATGGCTCCATCTCCTTGAATGACATCCTCAGACTTAGGAACTCAAATGATGGTCACAGATTTAGGCAATGGCTGTTTAGCCTGGATACGACAGGTGATACAGAAACACTTCGCGAATATACTAAGTGGCTGAGCTGCAACATTCCGACAGCGTCTTCAAAGATTGTTCGATTACTGCTACATACAGGGCTGGCGGCCGCGTTGTCTGTCGCAGGCCCGCTCACGGGTATTATTGGTGGCACCGCATTGAACGTCTACGAGGCGTTCTTCCGAGAAAGACTTAAGGGCGGTTGGGTGCCCAGGCTGTTCGTGGAAAGGGTCAAGAATGCCCTGAAGCACTGAGTCGACCCTTGTCTTGCCAACCTCGCTCTAATTCACTACCCTTCCCCCATGTACAACGAGACGGTCATGGAACATTTTCAGAATCCGAGGAATACCGGCGAGATGGTCGATCCGGACGGAATCGGCGAGGTCGGTAACCCGGCCTGCGGCGATGTCATGCGATTGTTTATCAAAGTCGAAAACGGTCGCCTGACCGATATCAAATGCCAGACGTTCGGCTGTGCCGCCGCGATCGCGTGCGCTTCGGCCGCCTCCGAAATGGTCATGGGCAAATCACTCGATGAAGCTGGTGCGCTCACCCGCGATCAAGTGGCTGAGTACTTAGACGGTCTGCCCGAACAAAAATTAGCCTGCTCCAATCTGGCGCCGGACGCTATCCGCGCCGCTATTGAAAACTACCGCTCGCAAAATGCCTGAACTACCCGAAGTCGAAACCATTGTCCGGGGTCTAAGGCCCATTCTTGAGAATCGAACGTTTGCCAAAGTCAGGAGCTACGCGCCGCCATCAATGGTAGTCGTGAGCGACACTTTCAAAAAACACAAAAAAAGTAAACTCGAAACACTTCTGCCCGGTCGCACAGTCGAGAGTATCAGCCGACGCGGCAAGAATCTCCTGATTTCACTCTCCGGCAATTTGACTCTCTGGGTGCATCTGAAAATGACCGGAAAGTTTCGGATTGTAGAACCCTCGACCCCTCGCCACAAGCATGACCTCGTTCTGTTTGACCTGGTGTCGAACAGTTCGCAATCAACACAAAATCATCTTCGGTTCAACGACTATCGTCGATTCGGACGGCTACGCGTCTATCCGAACGATGAGCTTTGGTTACAACCGGGGCTTCGTGACCTCGGGCCGGAACCGCTGGAGATCAAAGCGGATGATTTTGCCAAACTCTTTCGCTCCCGCACTCGGATGATCAAACCCGCCCTGATGGATCAAAGTTTCATCGTCGGTATCGGCAATATTTATGCCGATGAAGCGCTCCATCTGAGTCGCATCCATCCGACAAGGGTGACATCGTCGGTCTCACCTCGGAAACTGGTCGAGCTTCACGGTCATATCCAAAATCTGCTCAAAAAATCGATTAAGATGATGGGCACTACGGTTATCAGCTTCTCCGGTATTTATGGTCTGAGCGGATCGTTTCAGAAGATGCTGAAAGTATACGGCCACGAAGGCGAACCTTGTGAGCATTGTGGGACGAAGATCGTACGCGAAAAACTCGGTGCACGCTCGGCGCATTATTGCCCCCACTGCCAACGCCGACCATGATATGCGTGAGTAATCACAAATAAATCATAAGGTACCCCCATTTTGAACGGCTTGTTGAAAAAATCTATTCACTGGTACCCCACCCAAAGCGAACAGGCACTGCCTGGTAGCGTCGGGTGGGTGGCAAAGCACTCCTGACATGAATCGTCAGCTTTGCGGGTCAGACCCCGAGTCGGCCTGACCTACTTTGCGTTTAGGGGGATGGCAGGTTTGAATACGGACCTGTCCTACAGATCTGATAATTGTCAATGTCGGAATCGCAAGGGGTTCCAACCTACAAGACAAGTCTCGGTGAAAAAACTTTACAAAATAGCCAATTCTCAATAGATTCCTTGGCTATAGAAGAAAGCAATATAATGAAATTTGATCCGCTCAAAGATGGTTTCAGTCTACCAAAGGCTGAAGAAAAAATACTCGCCTTCTGGGACACGCACAGCGTGTTTGATGAGGCCACAAAAGCCGCCGAAAATAGGCCACCGTATATCTTCTACGAAGGTCCCCCGACCGCCAACGGCCGGCCCGGTATTCACCACGTTATAGCCCGGACCGTCAAGGACTTAATCTGTCGCTACAAGTCGATGCAGGGGTTCCGGGTTGACCGCAAAGGCGGCTGGGATACCCATGGTCTGCCGGTCGAGATCGAGGTCGAGAAACAACTCAAGCTCAAGACCAAGTCCGATATCGTCAATTATGGGATCGCCGAGTTCAATGAAAAATGCCGCGATTCAGTGTTCAAATATCTGAAGGACTGGGATGAAATCACCCGGCGGATCGGCTACTGGATTGATCTCGACGGCGCCTATGTCACCCTGACCAACGACTATATTGAATCGGTCTGGTATGTCCTGAAAAATCTGTTCGACCGCGACCTTATCTACAAAGGACACAAGACTATCCCGTACTGCCCTCGATGCGGTACGGCCCTCTCCAGCCACGAAGTGGCCCAGGGGTACCAGGATGTCCGGGATCCATCGCTCTTCGTCAAAATGAAAGCGGCCGATGGTGATTTCTCCTATCTGGTCTGGACGACTACCCCGTGGACACTCCCATCCAACGCCGCCCTGGCGATGAAAGCCGATGCCGACTATGTGACCGTCAAATATGAAGGCGAAAAGTTAGTCCTGGCCGAGGCCCTGCTTGGAAAATTGCTGGGCGATGATGCCGAGATTCTCGACCGTCACAAAGGAGCCGATTTTGTCAAGCGCGCCTATGAACCGCTATTCGATTTCTATAAGGACAAGGCGGACAAGGCGTTCTTTGTGGTCAACGCCGATTTTGTCACGCTCGACGAAGGCACCGGGATTGTCCATATC
>JAGGTI010000123.1 GCA_021163775.1 Candidatus Zixiibacteriota bacterium | reverse complement strand
AGTGGCCGCGCCTCGTTTGTCTCGGCTGACGAAATCGAGGTCATTGGCAAAGACGACAAGACCAAACTGAAAGCTGAGAATTTTATCATTGCTACCGGCACAACACCGATGGAATTGCCGATGCTCAAGCGTGACGGTCAATTCATTGTCGGCGCCCGGGAGGCAATCGATATCCCTTCGGTCCCGAAAGAGTTACTGGTAGTTGGTGCCGGTCCAATCGGTGTCGAGATGGCCACGGTGTACAATACCCTCGGCTCCAAAGTCACGATAGTCGAACTGCTCGATGCGGTCCTGCCCACTCTGGATGCCGATATTTCCGCGGCGGCTGAAAAAGCGCTGAAGAAACAAAAAATGAAGATACTTCTGTCTTCTAAGGTAGTCTCGTCAAGTGTTGAGAGCGACACAGTTACAGTCGAAATGGAAAGCAACGGCCAAAGCAGTAGCTCCACCTATGACATGGTGTTGGTTGCCGCTGGAATGTTGCCCAACACCGGAGATCTCAACCTGGATAAAGCAGGCGTAAGACTTGATTCCAGAGGGTTTGTAGTCGTCGATAGCCAGATGCGCACCAGCCTGCCCAACATATTCGCCATCGGCGATGTGAACGGCGGGGTTATGCTGGCGCACAAAGCCTCACACGAGGGCATTGTCGCGGTGGAAGTTATAGCGGGTACGACAACCTCGGCTGATTGGAAATCGGTGCCATACGCGGTCTTCTGCGATCCTGAAATCGCCGGCGTTGGTCTGACTGAGAAAGAAGCTCTGGCATCCGGGCGCAAGATCAGAGTCGGGAAGTTCCCTTACCAGGGTGTGGGGAAAGCTGTCGCCACGTTAGCCACCGATGGGTTCACCAAAGTCATTGCTGATGCCGATAACGATGAACTGTTGGGCGTTCATATTTTCGGTCCGCACGCCGGTGATATCATCTTCGCCGGTACTATTTTAATGGAAATGAACGGCACTTCCGAAAATCTCGGTCACATGATGGCAGTCCACCCAACGCTGTCGGAAGCCCTTATGGAGGCAGGACTCAGCGTCCACAAACGCGCGATTCATATCCCTAATTAATAGTTACAGAAAATATGCAACGACCTTGCGGCAGGCACCCTCGTCTACTCCAGGGTCGTTGTCGAAACCGCCCGAAGCGGACTGATTTCGACCTACGGAACTTGCCCACCCGCCCACCAGAAATACTATCTATCACTCCAGGGCACCTGACAACCCACAAAGGACAGCGCCGGTTAGAAACGACGAGATCTAGAACTTAACTTCCACGTCCGCCCGGTCGGATTCGTCGGCTTGAAACAGTTCGCGTGCGACATAGCCAAGCATTCGGGCCACGAACATATCAGGGATCTGCTCAATGCGGATATTGAAAGTGTTGACCGAATCGTTGTAGAACTCGCGACGGTCGGATATCTGGTCCTCAATCTCACTTATCCGGCTCTGGAATTGGGCGAAACTTCGGTCGGCTTTGAGTTCGGGATAGTTCTCAGCTACGGCAAAAAGTGATTTCAGGGTCGAAGTCATCATATTGTCGGCTTTGGCTTTATCACCCACGCTCTGGGCATTCATGAACGCCGTGCGCGCCTCGGTGACTTTGGTCAAGACACCTTCCTCGTGCTTCATGTAACCCTTGACCGAATTCATCAGCTTGGTCAATTCATCGTGGCGCTGTTTGAGAAGCACGTCGATATTGCTCCACGCCTTCTTGATGTTGTTCTTCAGTTTGACCAGTGAATTGTAGATACCAACAAGCCAAGCGATAACAATAACAGCCAGAAGAACTACACCGACCCAAATAACAGTCCACAATATTTCCATTCAATCAACCCCTGGAATGATGTTTAGTATTTGAAGAAACATTACTATACCTGCCGCCACAAAAATACCACCGCCGATAAAGCAGACCAGCATCAGCTTTTTAAGATTCTTGAGCACACCCTTCTCGCTCTTATCTGAAATAATGAACGTTTTCTCGTTCTTACCTCGCTTGATAACGACGTTGTCGGGCGCCGTAGAGTCGCTGACAGCCGTTCCCAGCACAAACAGATTATCGTCTGGCTCAATAAAGTACTCGTAGTACTTCCGGTCGCCTACCCTAACCGTACGGACAGATCCGCCGGACTCCATCGGCACAAGATCGTCGCCATCGATATTGAGTGAAGTTGGATCGTTGGGGTCTAAGTTCTTAAGAGCCTTGACAAGTTTTGACAATGCTTTAATTGATCCGACCAGTCCTTTGCCCTTCTGATAGAACACTTTCTTGTAAGCCACAATGAACTCAGCCTTGTCCGGTTGAACTAAGGCTCTGCCGGTTTCGTCCCTGGCGAAGAAGGGCACACTTTGCTCACCCGAACCGACTCCCACCCATTTGTTTGATGAGCTCTTGCCGCTCGATGAGCTTGATCGGCGATACTCCTTGATTTCCCACTTGTAGTACACACACTCTGTCTTTGAAAATGGTACCCTGATTAGTTGATCTGCTTCAACGCTACCGTGAATTTCGACCACCCCCATCGCCATCGACCGGATTTTCGAACGTGGCGTATCTCGAATCACACGAAGCTTGCGCCATTTGAAAAACCCCAACAAGAATACGAAGCCACCCATCAGCGTAAAAACCGCTGCCATCAGATAATCTCCGGTAATTGTCATTGACTCTCCTTAGCCAATAAGGTCATTATCCTGAGAATGCCGCTATTTGTTTGACGCCGGCACTCTCAGCTATTTGCAACGATTGCCATTCGATGCATAGTGGTCTACAGTTTCACCAATTCCACTCTCCGATTATTGGCTTTGCCTTCGGTTGTGTCGTTGGTATCAATCGGCTTGGACTCACCCCAGCCTTTTGATTCCAGACGATCGGCGGCGACTCCGTATTTCTGAATCAGGTAGTCAACTACCGCCTTGGAGCGATTGTGAGACAATTCGGAATTATGCGCCTCGGAACCGTCGCTGTCGGTATAGCCTTCGATCGACAACCTCAGATCCGGTTCATCCTCAAGTAAACGTCCAATATCTTTTAGCGTCTTAAACGACTCACCTTTAATGACATATTGATCGGGGTCGAACAGAATGCCGTGAGTGATAATCTTGCCGTTCTCATCGAGTTGCTCGCGCATACTCCCACCACCCTCGGCAAATCGGAAACTCTTGAGCAGCCAGGGGTTATCTCCGGTGTAAGTCCTCGCCCTCACTTGGAAACCGGCTGGCTCAAACCCTTCCACCTTGGGCACATTGGCGACCCGTACATTGTCTACATAGCACTTGATAGACCTGGTCGTAGCCATGATTCGCATGGTGTGGAGACCTCGGCTCCATTTCTCAGGCATCTCCTTACCAGCCAAGTTCTTGCCTTTGATAGAGAGAAAGGTCGCCTTCTGGCCATAGGCACAGAACTCACCGATTATTCGTCCGTCGGCATCAGTCCAATGAATATAGTAATACGGCAGCGTCTTGTCCGGACCACTGGACCAGAATTCCAGTTCCACCGTGTACTTTTCCGGCAGTGGGCCAATAGGTAATTTGGGGCGAATGCTGCCATTATCGGTACACAGAATCCAGTATTCACCAATCATGCGGGCGATTTCAAAAACTCCTCTATCCAGTTTCCAGCGATACGGGAATTCCCCTTCTTCTTCACCCTTAAGATCGTCGTAGTAGATCACTTTGTTACCGGGGACGAAATCGTACTTGGTGTACAGGGTCATGTCTTCCGCGACAGGTGCCGGTGCGGGGACCGGTGTTGCAGTCTGTGCAGTTGCCTCAGCCTGGGTCTGTTCACTTCCCGATGCCGGAGTAGTCGCGCCGCCACTTGAGGCCTGGCCTTCGCGGTACTCGGTCTTATATTGTCCCTGACCGGAGTAGCGGTAGTATTCTTTAGGGACTTCCTTCGCGATTCTCTCGACCGCTTTAGCCAGTACGGCGCGGATAGCCTCTTCCATAGGTTCGTTGGAATAAACACCCAGAGCACCATCCATCGAGATATCTTCCGTCCAACCACCGCCGGTCATATCGGCGCTCCATTGCTTTGATTCCGCTTTGATCGTTTTGGATTTCAGAATACGACGGGTCCGGATATCAATCAGTTTCAGTTCCATGGCGATTTTGGCCTTGTTGCTACTTACCCCAACCGAACCGAACGCTTTTTTCTTAAGGCCGCCCAGCATACCACCGCCACCACTGGCATTAGGTTCAAACGAAGTAATCGCGCCGGTTACCAACAGGTCGGCGCTTTCCATCAAACCCTTATCCGGTCCCTGCCCCGCTTCAGCATACTCCGACTGGGCAAACTCGATTTCTTCAGCCAGTTCGCCCACTTCTTCATGGCTGGCCAGAACAACAAACTTGTCGGTGTTGACCAGAGCCGTCGAAAGCATCTCGCCGATAGCCGCGGCCATTCCATAATCACAATCACTCGCTTTGCTCTTAAAAGTACCGACCATGATCCGGGCCTTGTCACCCTGATAGGTCAGGTTTTCTTCGATGTCACCGGCGACAACTGATCCGGCCACAAGAACAAGTACCAGACATAAAACCAATATCGATTTACTCATTACAGACCTCCATAATATTTAACCAAGGCACAACTTTTCTTTTTTAAACGATCAAATGTAATGCCGTCCTGCAACACTACCTGATTTCGAAGCGACACACATATTTGTTGTTGTCTAACAAAACCGGATTTTCCCCCAGCCTGTTATCTAAGTTAACCTGTATCTCCACTCGGTAGGCACCACGTTCAACATCTACATATTCATCTATATAACCCACCGTCCAATCATGGCCCTCAATATCAAATTTCCTCGGCTCGGGAGTTGAATACCAAAGTTGAGAATTTATACTGCTGAGTCCCCATTCTTCCTGAAGCATTACCAATTCTTCAGGTTCCTTTATTAATATGACACTGACCGTCACAAAATCAATCTGTCGTTGAGTACCGTCGTTACGAACCCAGACATCAAATTCCAACCACTTCTGTTCTGAACAATAGAACACGTAGAATTCCGAGTGCTTACTCTGCTTGAGGTCTACAATCTTGCAGGTCATATCTATCGGCTCTGTGTATAGATTAAAATACGCAGGAGACTGGTCTTTTGTCTGACCGTCAAGCGATGACACTTCGCAAGTAAAGTAAGTGGAATGAAATCCCATACGCTCCGGTACCAGATACTCGTAAGCACCGTCATTTTCGGTACTGGCAACAACGGGGATATTGATATGGGATACAACTCCATCGGTGCCCCTCTGCGCCTTGATCAAATTGATCATTACCGGCCCGTCCAAATCATTGCTGGCCCAGCGGATTGTATACTGTTCACCAGCCTGCCAGGCAACGCCGGAGTCCGGGGCGATAACATCAATCATGGAAGGTAGCACTTTCATCTGAGGTGATCTTGGCTGAATTGTAGTCGTTGGCAGAATAGTCGGAATATCAATAATCTGTACTTCTGATATCGGAACCTGAACCGCGGTAAAATCATGACGGACAACATCCGGCGACGCTACCGTAGTATGTTCTGCCACCGTAACGGGTTGGGTCGTACTCGTCGTCACTGCTGGTGTGCTCGTGGGTTCGAAGGTGGTGGGAGTCTTGACCGTGGGTGGAGTATATGTTTTCGGCTGAATTCCGCTTGGTTTTGTTGTGGATTCCGTTTTAGCGGCGGAGTCTGCTGTCTTACCAACATGGGCCGTGCCGGCGCTCTCGCCGACCGTTTTGCCATCGGTACTGCTGACCCGGATTTTGTAGTCCCCGTCGGCGACGTTCCGCATCAGGGTGAATGAGTACTTGCCGCTATTCATGGTCTGACGGACCAGCGATGTCGCCTTGCCCTGCGGGTCAATCAGATCGATCTTGACGCTTCCGTGAATCTTGGTGCTGGTCCAGGTGATTTCGTATCGTTTGCCTTTCTCCCAAGTTTCCCCGCCAGTTGGGCTGGTGACCTGAATTGAAGCCTGCGTTGCGGCAGTACCCGGTTTCCGGACCTGATACTGAGCGAAAGTCGATGAAGCAATGAAAAGAGCCAGAACACTTAGAATCAAAATCTTCACTAGATTGTAATTATCGTGCTCCGGCCGACTTGAATAATTTCCACAATTCATCACGGACTCCTGTAAGTTTATTTACCATCTGCTACGAATTTGCTCCCCAGAGAGGCGAACGACCTATCGGCCGCCCATTCCCATACCCATACCGCCTTCTACTTTCTTATATCCTTCCGGAATATCGAACACTCCGTCAGGAGCGTCTTTTTCGGCGTATTCAATCAGTTCTGATGTTGTGATAATCACATTGCCCATGGCTGAGGTGCGAGTCACGGTTTTGACCGCTACTCCCTTGATCTGCTTCATCTCTTCAATGATCTTCTCAAAACCGGGCATCTGGGCCATCAGCCCACTGCTCACAGCGTTGAACATATCGTAGTCTATCTTGATATCCTCGGTAGCCCATATTTCCTGCCTCGAGGGCATCATGGCGATAGCGATTTCAACGTTGTATAATTTCGTATTCCAGTCACCAATTTTCTCTGTTTGGTCTGTTGGTGTAACAGTGATTTTCATGTTCTCGGTCATAACCTGCGCCATCTGCTGGGCGTGTGATAGTTCGCCACTCTCAGATTCAACTTCACCCCCGGCATCGAACAAATTTATGGGCACTGAAGAGTATTCCTTCTTCTCGTGGTTCACTATGAAAATTGCTCCCTTTTCGGAGTCAAAAATTATCGACTCATTACTTCCGATCAGACAACAGGATTTCCCTTCTGTCAGCCAAACAATTGAAGTATCATTTTTCTCAGGTGATTTCTGGCCCATCATCTCAAAAGCATCAACATGTGTTGCTTGTTTGAAGTAACTGTCGGCCAGAGCTTGGCCACCGATACCGAAGGCGACAATTATCACCAACGCTGTCACGACACGGGTAATGTTGTTAAAACGCATTTCACACCTCACTATTTATTCAGTTGTATTGTTATTTTGCAATCACATCGCATGGTAGACACTACCAGGTACAATCGTGCGTCAATTTGTCCCTGTCCTATATGATAGGAGATACCTGATTCACAGTACAGTGTCAATACTGAAGTCCTTCTTTGATTTCGATACTCCCATTATCAGATATCAGAATGCCATTCTGAACGAAAAATAGTGTGTACCATCGGTCGAGATATTATCGCCGGCATACGCATAATCCACCACCAAATCGTAGCGTGAAAGGTCGAATGAAAATCCGGCTCCAGCCGTAAGTTTATCGTCGTTGAGTCCCGCCCGAAACGCCATCGTCTGCCAGGTGTACTGGGTGCCCAAGTGTAGCCGGGCACCCTGGTTCTCAACTTTCTCAATATCACACATCAGATCGACCGGAAACTTCGCCGCGGCCATCGCGACGCCGAAGCGCATACTTATCGGTACCTCGTCCTCATGTCCCGACTCGGTATCCCAGGTCATAGTTGCACCAACATTTTGAATCACGGCCGCGAAGTTAATGTGACGGAGCGCCGACGTCATGTGGATAGTGCTTATGGCACCGATATCAAACCCTAACCCATCTGCCTTGTTATCCCACAGGGTATGGCGCAGATACTTCATTCCAAGACCAACACTGAGCGAGTACTTCGGGGTCGAAACAACCGTTCGGCCCACCGCCAGCATGAAGGCGTTTTCGGCATCGTCGAATGTCTCACCGGTCTGCTCACCCAGATCGGTCCACACATCCATATCACTGACACCGAAACGTAGCCAGCCAACCCCGATTGTCACCGGCTTGAACGCGTAGCTACCACCAAAATAGTTCACGGAACGATCCTGGAACACCAGCGCGTGGGTAGCTATTATCTTAGCTCCTTCACTGTGCGCCAATCCTGCCGGATTGAACAGCGGTGCTGTGGCATCATTGACATAGGCACTGTTGGCCTGCCCCAGAGCGACAGCCCGAGCACCGGCTCCGAAGTTTAGAAAACTTCCAGCATACCCCCCGGATTCATCGCCAGCCATAAGCGGCGTTGCGCCTATCAGGAGGATCAGCAGTGTAACTGTGAATATCATGCGTTTCATTATCATTTCCTTCCTAGCGCAGAACGGCTGTTTTACCAACCGCCCGCTCATCAGCAGAACTCTCTATCACGAAGAAGTAGACGCCGTTGGCAACTATCGAGCCGTCACCGTTGCGACCATCCCACGGCACACTCTGCTCGGTAACAGCATCCTGCGCCTGACCGTCAAGCAGGGTCCGGACAAGATTGCCACCGGCATCATAGATCTTAATGGTTACGTCACTCGCCGTTTCCAGACTGTACCGTAAATTGGTGGAGACACCATCATCAGGATTAAATGGGTTGGGGTAGCAGTACACGCTGTCGTCGTCCAGACTTCCCCCTGTCCCCGGTGTCAAAGCGGCCGGAGTCTGGTAGGATCCGCTGTACGAGAAGGTCTCGGCATTAGTGGACACGATCTCGGCAGTCCAGGTACCACGAGTGTAGTTCAGAGCGCCCGTCGAAACATACCAGTTGTACTCATCGGACTCCTCACCAACAATCAGAGTACCTATGGTAACCGTATCGGGCTGTCCCATATCCAACGCCGCGTTCGAGGTCATGACGATCTGCACATTCTCAGCCGACAGAGCGCCCACGTTGCGAACGCGAATACTGATTGTGTCCTGATCGGTCATGCCGTCGAGCGAGTAATTTCCCTGCTCGGCGTGGCTGACAACAACAATAGCCGGCAGTGGAACACCAGCTACTGTATCCAGCACCGTTTCTACCTGCGTTACCAGCGTCTGATTTTTAGAGATCGAGCTGGTCAAAAAGGCCGACAGGCTATCCTCCTTTTCGGGTTCGCTTTCCAGAACCGGCAGGAATGAGACGGCCAGGAGATTCATCAAGCGACCCTTGCCGGCCGATTCAGAGTCGGTCATGAAGTCATGATAGACGGTATCAAAACCCTCTACATGGTACGCCGAAGCGGTATCGCCGGCCAATCGTGAAGCCGAGTAGATCGGCGCACAGGCCATTCGGAGATCAGACTGCATTTGCGTTTCGGCCGACATCAGACTTTCCATTGTCAGCGCGGCGCCTTCGATACTTCCGGCACTGATGGAATCCTGGATTAAACCTAAGGTCGAGTCATATACACCGGTGCTCACCTGTAATTGAGCCAGAATCTCGGCAGTCAACTGAGGGCTGGCCAGTGCCCGAGCATAATTGCCGCGACCGGATCTTCCGATTCCCGGCACACCGTCAGGATAAAACGTATCGTCAACCCCGTCCTCAAGCATACCCGGAATCTGGAACAGGATCGTACCGGAGATACCGATCGCCGCCGCCACTTCCCCGTACGAGACTATTTCCAGTGCCTGACCGACGTCTCCCAACATGGCGTATCCTGGTATAAGGCTGGCATACCCCATTATACTGCCGGTCATTTGGAACATTTGCGCCGCGAATATCAGGTTGTCGCAGTGTTCACCCATACCTTCAACGTAGGCACGTTCACCTGTGATGGCTCCAACAACATTGTTGCAGGCACTTGAGTAACTACCGTTGTATCCCCCATCATCCGCGTACTCGACGGCCTGCTCCAAATCATCGTTGGTCTGCATGTCAATAAACACACCCTGAATCAGGGCGAATTCGACGACGTCCTTGATCATGTATCTCATCCTCTCCCAAGAGGAGCTCGAGAAACCCGACAGCATTGAACCCCAGCTCGAGTACTGCTCCTTCACTGTCTGCCAGGCTACCATGACAATGTCCTTGCCGCAGATCACTCCGTTATCCGTGCACGGTAACGTGGAGGCTATTTGATCAACGGCCACATCGAGCAACGCCACCAGAATCGTCTTGGCAAACATCATGACGATATCCATAAGGGCGGCGCACTTGTCCACGAACAGATGCCAGAGAAATTCCAGAATTTCAAGAAGAGAATCAAACCACGTATCGGAGTAAAACAAGAAGTTTATCAGTTCCGAGATACCATTAATTACATGGCCGGCCATGTATTCGCCACTGGCGAATATTTCCTCGACAAGTTTTTCGGCCAGGACGAGCCGGGCCAGACTCTGTCGAAAGCCTTCGCTGACGTTACCCTGATTTGCCAGCACCAGGTCACGAATGTCGGCGGCCGACTGATAACTATATACGATCGGGGTCTCACCAGAAACAGAATCCAACCATGAGATATCTTCCACCAGCGTGTCGAGTGTGTTGGCCCAGGCATGGGCCTGCTTGACCAGAGAATCAGGAACGACAAATTCAGCGTTATTAAAACCGGTTTCGATAGTGATCGACCGCGTCACCCCAACGGTGTCGAGATACGGTACCCCCGAACGGTTGAACGTGGAGAACACCCTGAGTTGGTAGGTCCCTATATCGACACCGGCAATCGATGCCGACCCGCTCCCCCCAGTGGTCGCCAGACCGTACTGGAGCACACCGCCCTGGTACAAACCAACCCGGGCACCGGTTAACGGAGCGATCTCCACCAGATTGCAGTATTCCATGTCCGCGTATGAGTTATTCACATGAACCGACAGGTCCCCCTGATCCGCACTGGCGGTACTCGATCCCTGAAGAGGTATGTCCACCCACAACTGCGTGGAGTCGTTACTGTTAACCTGCAGAGTGTCATAATATGTGCCCGTGTCGGGCGGCGTGAAACGAACCGTAAGGCTATCGGTTATTCCGGGATAAATCGACCAGGGCCAGTACGGATTGGTTACCGGAAAAACCGTGTCCACCGGTGTACCCTGGGCATATCTATACCGGTCCAGAATGAGCGGCGCGGTACCGGCGTTCTGGATCGGACACTCCCAGTCATCGTAGTTGCCGTTCCAGTTGTGAGACGGTTCCGGCAATACAAGCTGTGGATCACCCGGCCAGTAGCGCACATGATACATATAGCTCAGATAACTCGTCAGCACTTGGACGTTGTTATCCGAATCAAAGCGGAGAATATATGGGGTTCCGTAGAGATCCGTAGAAACATGCGACCACACCCCCCCGGTTCTATGAGAGAGATATTGCCCGGCCATTACCCAGGGATCGCCGTTGTTGTCAAACGACATACCGCCCGGCCAGCCCATATAGAGGATATCGTCGGGTCGTCCAACGAGCTCCTTGGTCCAGGATGATCCATTATAAGTATTCAGACTCCAGATGGTATCGCCGGGAATAATCGTGAAGAAGCAAGGTTGATCACTGGCCGTGAGATCAAATGAGATGTTGGCGGAGCCGGTCTCACTAATAGTGTCCGGCAGGGGAATAAGCTCCCAGGTACCCGCCCCGGCGTTGAACCCCCGGGCCACTATGAGCGAATCGGGATAGGGGTCGCTACTGCCTTCGGTTTGAAAACCAATTACCGGAGTACCGGCACCGTCCATAGTCAAACACATGTAATCGCAATCGTATATTGGCGCCACCGCGTAGTGTGTCCAGAAAATGTCGTTCTGTACCGCGTACATAAGCGTATCATCACCGCTTACCTGTTTTATGTAGGTAACGCACACCCGACCGTCGCCGTTGATGTCGATACTGCACTCGTAACCGGTGGTAACGTTACTGTTGTTGAAGCCGGATGAATCAATGATGTAATGATACCAACCCGAATCGGTCAACTCGGCATACTCGATATTGTAGCCATCGCCGCTGTAGGCAATGTGAGGATTGTCCAAATCGTCCAACGTTATTGCCGGATTAAAACCGGTGAAACCCAGGCTATCGACCACAGACTGAGTCCAGACACCATTGGCGCGAGTAGCGTAGTTGGCCGAATAGTCGGACCCGTTAAAATACGCAAGGTGGGGATTACCGACCGAATCCAGCTCCATCGATATGAACGACAAGGTTCCGGCGGTTGAGTCGGGAGCACTATACTCCCACACTTCGCCGGATGACACTGCCGGTAGAAGACACAGAGTCAACCCGACCAACAGGAACTTCAAGAGATTACTCATACCGCTTCCTCCCAGGAAAGATCGATAGGATATTGGTTGAATGCAGACGCAGGATGACACAAGCGAGTCGGCCGACAAATTGCGAAGATAACAAACCGTTGTGACGTCGTGCTACATTATATGTCATCTGAGGTTTTCCAAATGATAGTTTAGAAACCACAATCCACACTTGTTGATATTTATAGAGTATACAAAAACCTACTATAGTTGTCAATGTTCGTTTCTTTGCGTATTCGCACAGGAATCGTGGTAATTCGGATGATCACTCAGTCGAAGTTGTTTGACGGGTGGCACCGGTTTGAACCGTTCGCCGCAGTAAATTATGTACCCTTTACTGGTTGTCCTTGGAATAGGCAAATTGTAACATACGCTCCAAGCGTATTGTAAGGATTGACTCCCCGGTATTTGGGTAGAAAGGTTACATTCAGAATCAAGGGACCGGTAGTATAGGATGCCAACGGAATCGGGGCAAAGAACGCTTCACCTCTATTGATTGACTTCGTAGTATATACCGCGGCGTTCAACCCGACCCTCAGTTGCTTCCATACTCGGATCAAGTATCCGATAGAAAGATACTTTGCTCTATTCTCAAATGTATCCTTGAAGCTACCGCCTTCAAGGAAAAAGATATTGGTGGAATCAGTCTCGAAACTCGCTCGCAGGCCAAGCCCAGGGTTGAATTCATTCAACCTGTCACGCAACTGATTGTGATCGAGGAAGTGATATGAAACCCATACAGATTGATTCCGAGTGAATTAGCACACTCATTACTGCCACTCAGAATCGGGATAGACATGATTAACAAAACACAAAAACTGACAAGGCCGCTCCAGAAGCGGACAGAACCTTTGCTCTGCTCTTCATGTCTTGACTTCAAATATGTTTCCCCTCTGTACGTCTTCAGACAATTCGGACATCTGGGTTTGAAATTTAAGCCACAGTTTGCGCTTTGGCAATAGCCTTTTTGTAGTTTCGTTCCCTCATTATCTGGTAGCGGTAGCCCATCCGTTTGTAATAACTCTCATTGATACAAGAAAACCGGCTTTCGCCGGTTTTCAAACTTGGTAGCGGGGAGGGGATTTGAACCCCTGACCTTCGGGTTATGAGCTTGCTCAGTTGTCCGAACAACAGAAAGCACCAGACACTAACCTGTAGTAATAGCAACTACTTACGGGAAACACAGTTTCTGGTGTTTCTTCTTATTATCTGTTGTTTTTGCTAGTTTTGTTAGAAAATTGTTAGAAAGAGGTGTATGTAGTCGTAGACTAATATATCTCTTATAAATTGAAGATTTATTAAACCTCTGTAATATGCAATCATCCTTGTTTCCTGTTGAGAACGATATTTTGAAACTTTTTCGCCCGATGCCATATTTACAATACATAGCCTCAATTTCAATCCGGCCGTGATCAGTTTATGTTGATACGACGCAATGTTACCAATTAAAAGAATTTGCTAATCGAATGAATGTTTCTTATTATTAAGAAATAACTTATCCTGATTTTTTTAACGGGTTACAAAATTGAGGAACTAGTTTGAGATTTGTTACTCGGTATCATGAAGGAATCGACTCCGTTGCCGTAATCGGCAACTATTTACCCCGCCTGTGCGGTATTGCGACATTTACTACTGATCTTGTTGAGGCATTATCGGCAGAAGCCCCCGATATTAACTGCTGGGCGGTTGCCATGAATGACAAACCCGAGGGATATGCATACCCTGGGAAAGTGCGATTTGTAATCAACCAGAACAAACTTGCCGATTACAGTGTAGCATCGGAGTTTCTTAATATCGGTAGGACTGATATTGTCTGCGTGCAGCATGAATACGGTATTTTCGGCGGACCGGCCGGCAGCCACCTCTTGAAACTTCTCGGAGAGCTTCGCATGCCGATCGTGACAACGCTCCATACGGTGCTGAGAGATCCCACCCCAGAATATCGTGAAGTCATGCACAAGCTATCTGACCTGTCCGACAAACTGATCGTGATGAGCCGGAAGGCTTTCGATTTCCTCAAAGATATCTATGCCGTTCCGGAGGAGAAAATCGCCTTTATCCATCATGGTATTCCGGATATGCCTTTCATTGATCCAAACTTTTACAAAGATAAGTTCGGCGTGGAAGGCAAAAAGGTCCTTCTCACGTTCGGCCTTCTTTCGCCCAATAAGGGTATTGAAAATGTGTTGCAAGCGCTACCGTCCGTAATCAAAGACCATCCCGATGTTATGTACATTATACTGGGAGCAACACATCCGCATATTATAAAAGTGAATGGGGAGGAATACCGTATCAGCCTGCAGCAGCTCGTGCGCAAACTCAATATCAGCGATCATGTCATTTTTCATAACCGGTTTGTCGAACTGAAAGAGTTGTGTGAGTTTCTCGGCGCCGCTGATATATATGTAACCCCCTATCTTGAAGAATGTCAGATTACATCCGGGACGCTCGCCTATGCCATGGGAACCGGCAAAGCGGTTATTTCAACTCCGTACTGGTATGCGACCGAGATGCTTGCCGAAGGACGGGGAATAATAGTTCCATTCAAGAACGCTGATGCCATATCGGAACATGTTATCGACCTCCTTGACCACGATGCGAACCTGCAGACAATACGCAAGAAGGCCTATATGTTTTGTCGCGAGGCGACTTGGAAGGAGGTATCCCGAAGATATCTCGAGGTTTTCAGCGAGGTTCAGCTCAACCGTTCCCGGCACCCCCAACCGCGCCACTCGTATATTGAAAACATCAAATCCATAACAAATTTCGAGCTCCCGGAGATGAAGCTTGATCACCTAAAAACCCTGACCGATGATACTGGCATCTTGCAACATGCCACCCATACCGTTCCGAATCGTGACCATGGTTACTGCACCGATGATAATGCGAGAGCGCTGATGATTGCTGCCATGGGCCGGGAATTTTCGCATATAGACAGCATGTGCTTCGATTCGCTCAGTAGCCAGTATCTCAGCTTTCTACTGCATTCCTTCAGTGACGAGAAGGGGAGGTTTCGTAATTTTATGACCTATGAACGGCAGTGGACTGAGGAGGTGGGATCCGAGGATGCTCACGGCAGAGCGCTCTGGGGCATTGGCAAGTCTGTTGATTTTCTTGACAATCCGGGACAGAAGGCAATGAGCATGATGCTTTTCAACAAAGCGATAAAAGCTGTGAAGCACTTTAAATCACCCAGAGCTATCGCTTTTGCCTTGGTGGGCATTCACGCCTACCTGCATAAATTTTCAGGCGACAGTGAAGTGCGCAGAGTCCGAGAAATAATCGCAAACAGGCTTTTCGATCAGTTCAAAAACAATGCGACAGAAAGCTGGCCCTGGCCAGAAAACGCTCTAAACTATGCCAACGGAAAGCTGTCACATGCCCTGCTCCTATCCGGCCAATGGATACAGCGTAGTGATATGGTCGATATGGGACTCAGATCGCTCAAATGGTTGCTCACTATCCAGACCGAAAACAACCACTTCGCACCCATCGGCAATAACGGATGGTATGAGAAAGGTGGCACAAAGGCCCGATTTGATCAGCAACCCATCGAGGCTAATGCCATGATCGGAGCCTGCATCGAAGCCTTTAATGTCACCCGGGACAAAACATGGATTGACAATGCAGTCATGTGTTTTAACTGGTTTCTTGGACACAACGACCTGAATATACCGCTTTATGATCCAAAGACTGGCGGCTGCTGTGACGGACTGATGGCTGACGGCATCAACAAGAATGAAGGCGCCGAGTCGACGCTTGCATGGCTGCTTTCACTTATGACTCTGCAGAAGCTCTATGCCGACGAGATTCTAAGACAACCATTGTCCTTCCAATCAACTGTTAGCATAAAGAATTAGCTATGCGCATTGCGATGCTCTCGTCGATTGCCTGGCGTACGCCGCCGCGACACTACGGTCCGTGGGAAAGTGTAACCTCTCTTTTAACCGAGGGGTTGGTATCCAGTGGCTTTGATGTTACCCTTTTTGCAACCGGTGATTCGGAAACAAAGAGCAAGCTGCGTGCCGTTTGCGCGCAGGGCTATGAAGAAGACCATTCCATTGTGCCAAAAGTATGGGAGTGTCTGCACATTTCGGAACTCTTTGAACATGCTGAAGAGTTTGACATTATCCATAATAATTTTGATTTTCTACCCTTGACCTATACTGGCCTTATCACCACCCCGGTCGTTACCACCATTCACGGTTTTTCATCGCCCGGGATTCTGCCGGTTTACATGAAATACAACAGCAAAGTGTTCTATGTTTCTATCAGCGATGCCGATCGGTCGCCAGATCTTGACTATATCAAGACTATACATCACGGTATAGATATAAGTCAGTTTGATTTTCGGCCTGAGCCGGACGATTATCTGCTTTTTTTCGGACGCATTCACCATGACAAGGGCGCCAGAGAGGCTCTTGAAATTGCCAAGGCCTGCAACAAAAAGCTGATATTGGCGGGAATCATCCAGGATGACACCTACTATCACCAGTACATCGAACCGCACCTGGACAACAACAATGTTGTTTATGTCGGTAGCGTCGGGCCGGTCCAGCGCAACCAGCTTCTTGGCAAGGCAACCGCTCTTCTGCATCCCATCAATTTCGATGAACCTTTCGGCCTGTCTGTTATAGAATCCATGGCTTGCGGTACTCCGGTGATCGCTTTTAATAAGGGAAGCATGCCCGAACTTATAGAACACGGCAAGAATGGTTTTCTCGTGAATACAGTAAATGAGGCAATAGACGCTGTTGCACATATAAGTAATATTGACCGGGCATGTTGCCGTCGCCGCGTTGAACAGCATTTCACAACCAACCATATGGTTGAAAAGTATATTCAGGTCTATGAAACCATTCTCGAAAAGATGGTAAGATAGGAACACCGGCACTGACTATGACTATTCGAAATTCCATTGTAGAACGCTATAACAAGAACCCGATTCTTACAAAAGACGATGTTCCCTACCCGGTAGCCACGGTTCACAATGCTGGCATCGTCAAACATAACGACCGCTACATTATGCTTTTCAGATCGCACAGGTATAACGGGCGCTCCATCATCGGAAGAGCTGACAGCGAGGATGGTTTCTTCTTCACGGTTCATTCCAAACCCTTTCTCACACCTGCAACGGACAACACGTTTGCGGAATATGAAGAGTTCGGAATCGAGGACCTCCGGATCTGTCCCGTAGAGGACGACTACCTGCTTACCTACAGCGCGTATTCACGTCACGGCGTTCGGATTGCTCTTGCGCGCACCAGGGATTTCGAACAAGTTGAACGTGTTGCGCTTATAACGCAGGCCGACCTTCGCAACGTCGTCATTTTCCCCAAAAAGTTCGGTGGCCGCTATGTGCGTCTTGACCGGCCGCATTCCGAGATTTCACCCTGGTCTATCTGGATTTCCTATTCCCCCGACCTGGTTCACTGGGGCGATTCACGGGTGATTATGAAGCCGGTGCCTTATCACTGGGATGAAATGAAAATCGGTCCCGGCGCGCCGCCTTTCAGAACCGATAAGGGCTGGCTACATATTTACCATGGAGTGTTCAAGACTATGGCTGGTTCGGTGTATCGCCTTGGCGTGGCCCTACATAACCTTAACGATCCGGCGAAAATTGTCGGCGTTTCCGATCAGTGGATACTGCAGCCAGAGGCCCCTTGGGAGGTAAGCGGCTATGTGCCCAATGTTGTTTTTACATGTGGAGCTGTTCCTGAAGACGACGGTACAGTGAAAATATACTGGGGCGGCGCTGATACCGTCATGTGCGCCGGCACGGCAGTGATTGATGACCTTGTACAGTTATGTCTTACAAATACCAGGTCAGCACTGTAAAAAAAGGAACGTTCTCAACCCTGGACATTTAATAAAGAACCGTGTCCGATAACCGATAAAAATATTATGTATCCAAAAGTAAAACGCAAAAAGAAAAAACTTCTGCGTGACTGCTCACGCGTCATTGCCAAAGTTAATATGCCTGACGACGCGCATCGCATACCTAAAATCATTCAACGCATAGTTAACTTACCTGACATAACGGCCGAAAACCTGCTTGAACAAATAATGTTTGATTTTTCCAGGCGGCACAGAAACATTAAACACATTTTTGGGCTTCATTTGAATAAGGTAAAAAATTATGTGCCTCGGGACACCGTGCTCAGCGAGACCAAAGGATTTCTTATCGGAGCATATTTCACCATGGAGTACTCCATTGAATCGGCTGCCCTTTTTAGCCCTTCAATCATCCCACACCCGGATCAAAGCCAATTAAACAAAGGTAGCTTGCGCTTTATCATAAGCCTGCGGGCAACGGGCGAAGGTCATGTTTCTTCTATTGTATTTCGTAGCGGTCAGCTTGACCAAAACAATACGATTTTCTTTGACACAATCAGCGACTATGTAAAAACACCGGATCTTCAATTAGACCCGGTTTACGACCGGCATCTTTTCCGGCTAAAGCTCAGCGAAATGGATAGCTGCAATGAGATAACAGCATACCTACTTGATCATCTGCCGGAGTCCTTCACCTACAATGAACTAAGGGAAAAGATTGGAGTACTTACCTCACAACCCGTTTTCTCTGAGGCGCTCCAAAACGAGACCTTCGACACCATGCACTGGCTGGCAAATTCCAATTATGAGATAAGTTTTCGACCCAATCACCGAATTTCCGAAAGGGTTATCTTTCCGGTTTCGGAAAACGAAAGCAGAGGCATTGAAGACGCTCGATTCGTGCAATTCGTTGATGACAACGGTGAGGTTACCTATTATGCGACCTATACGGCCTATAACGGCTTTAATATCCTCCCGCAGCTAATTGAAACAAAGGATTTTATAAAATTTAACATATTAACCCTCAACGGAAAAGCGGTGCAGAACAAGGGCATGGCTCTTTTTCCGCGTAAGATCGATGATCGCTACGTCATGCTCTCGCGACAAGACGGTGAAAACAATCACATCATGTTTTCAGACAATATCCATTTCTGGCAGGAGTCCAAAATCATACAGGAACCAACATTTCCCTGGGAGTTCGTTCAGATCGGCAACTGCGGCTCACCCTTGGAGACCGATGAAGGATGGATCGTACTCACCCACGGTGTTGGGCCCATGCGTCAGTATTGCATTGGTGCTATGCTACTTGATCTTGAAAACCCGGCAAGAATCATCGCACGCTTGGAAGAACCGTTACTTGCACCGCGTGAGGAAGAGCGCGAAGGATATGTTCCCAATGTCGTTTATACCTGTGGTGCTATTATCCATAATAACGAGTTGGTTATTCCCTATGCCATGTCTGATGTCACGTCGGGTATAGCAACCGTTGGAGTAAGTGATTTGATCAACTGTATGCACCCGCTGGCGGACTGATTTTGGGTTGTAATCTCACCTCTCGTTCAGGAAATTAACTGCTGGCCGCTTGTCCTTTGAAACTCCAAGAATAGTTGATCTTTAAGTTGCCAATTCATTTCTCCGGCGGTTTAAAAGCTGCCGGAGTTTTACAATCATAGACTTTATTCATATTTTCTTACCTTATCTGAACTTCATATGTCTAGTGATTTGAATTTCAGTGGAATAATTCAATTTTGTAGTATATGCGTGTTATAAAAGATTTGGATTTTATGATTGTAGCCCTGCTAAATCAATAGAACCCGAAGGTCAAAATCCCTAGCAGTCTGTCGGAGAACCTCCGTTTCTTGATTTAATTAAATTATTTTGAGTA
>JAGGTI010000054.1 GCA_021163775.1 Candidatus Zixiibacteriota bacterium | reverse complement strand
ACTACCGGCGGTGTAATATCGTCAACCGTGATTAACTGAGTGCAGATGCTCTCGTTGCCACAGAAATCAGTAGCCTTGTAAGTCCGGGTGATAGTTTCCGGACAAGATTGACCGTCGGATACATCACCGACAAAAACCACCACCGGGTTCGGATCACAATTGTCGGTGACCGTCACCAGCGCAACATTTGACGCAGGGACATCAGATGCACATTCGACAGCCACGTCGGCAGGGCAAGTCACTACCGGCGGTGTAATATCGTCAACCGTGATAATCTGAGTGCAGGTAGCTATGTTACTGCAGGCGTCCGTAGCCTGATAGGTCCGGGTGATAGTCTCAGGACAAGATTGGCCATCGGATACATCACTGGCAAAAACCACGACAGGGTTCGGATCGCAATTGTCCGTAGCAGTAACTTGCGCAACATTTGGCGCAGGAACATCAGAAGCACATTCGACAGTCAGGTCGGCCGGACAAGTCACCACTGGCGGCATGGTATCATCAACAGTGATAATCTGGGTGCAGGTAGCCATATTGCCGCAGGCATCAACTGCCTTATATGTACGAGTAATTGTTTTGGGACAGGTTTGGCCGTCATTGGTCTCGGTCAGAAGAGAGATAACCGGATTGGAATCACAGTTGTCGGTCGCGGTGACCAGGTTCAAATCAACAGCCGGTACATCGGCAAGACACTGAACCGTAACCGGCGCCGGACAAGTAATCTGAGGTGCCTGGGTATCATTAACCGTGACCGTCTGTGAACAAGAGGAGCTGTTACCGCAAGCATCAGTGGCAGTCCAGGTGCGGGTCAGGGTGTACTCCTGTGGACAGGTACCGGCCACCGAAGTCTCGGTGAAGTTGAGAGTTGGAGCCGGATCGCAATTATCAGTAGCAGTCACGGACGCTACTGCGGGAACGGCGTTACATTCGACCGTTACGTTGGCCGGGCAACCAGTTAGAACCGGTGCGGTGTTATCGACAACAGTAATGGTTTGTGTACATTGATCACGAAGCTGACTGTTGCCGTCAAACGCCTTCCAGAGACGCGTGATCGTTTTTTCCTGGGCACAAGTGCCCGCAGTTTCGGTATCCGTGTAGCTGACCGTAATCGGTGTCGGACAGGATCCGTTGACAGTATAGGTCGCCGTACCGGTGTTGGCCGGGTCAGTCGACTGATCGCAGTCAACAGTTAGATCGACCGGACAGGTGATGGTAATATCACAACAGTCGTCAGCAATGAACTGAGTAGTTGCGTCGCTACAACAGCCTGAGCCACCGCAACCCGAGGTGACATTACAGGCGTTGATGGAGATTGTAATCGGGTCGCCGGCGGCAACCGTGATCGTGTAAGTGATCGACGATGTATTTTGTCCGCTGATGATTGTCGCACCAGTAACTGTCCAGAAGTAGGTGTCGGCCCCGCTCGGGACAGAGCAGGTATGAGTGGACCCTACACAATAGGGACCGGGATCGCAGGTCAGAGTCACGTCCGGTGGCTCGCATACCTCCAGACCCTGGATGCTCAGATTGGACATGCCGCCTCTGCCATCAAGCAAGCCTGCAGACGTGTGGTGCGGAGATCCCCCAACTGCGGCCGCGCCCTGCCCCACTCCCCAAGTGTTGGGCTGACCCTCCGCCAAGTGACCACCCCAATAGAAACCGACACTACCATCGACAATCACATCAAACGTAATTGTAACACTCAGCAAACGGCCACTCGCCGTACCACCAATTGAAATCTGACTCAATGCGACATTGGTAGCGTTGTAAGCATAGAGATCGCCAGGACCATCGACCGCAAACAACGGGCTGAGAATATCCGACAACTCCGGCGGTAGGGTTGAAGCATAGCTTGTCGATAAGGTCGGATCGGGCAACGTAGCAACAACTGTAGGCGTATAACAATCTGTCGGCGCCGGTTTACTTGTATTTCCACACTCACCACCGAAAGTAGTGATCGGACCTGACTCGGTCATGTCATATTCGGAAATATAGTCAAAGCAGTGGAATTCGTTCTTGGTCGCCTGATAAGTGATCTGGAAAGTGTGCGTGCTACTCGCGGCAAGGTTGTAAGCAAAGAAACGATATGGTACGTTAGAACCCTCGCTATAGCACGAATTGGTGCTGTTGATATTTCCGTAGGCCCATCCCCCGGTAGTGTTCTGAAGATGATGAGCCGCGTATTTCTTGCAAAGCAATTCGGTAGATGCTTCGACTCCTGAAGTCCCACCCGTGGCCGTCAGCAACAGGGTATCTCCCGGGTTGACCTCATTAGCCATCAGCCAGTTGGTAAGAAAACCTTCCAAACCGGGCTGTTCAATATCACCGTCGGAAGTACTGCTACCACCGGTACTCACATCTCCGAATCCATCCGCCACAACATCCCACGTGTTCGGGATAGTCACTGGCAATGGTGTACCGTCGGCATAGGTCACGGTCATATGAACTGTTTCACCTGCCGCAAACGATGAACCTCTGATACCGACGATGGACTCGATATTGTATTCCAGCGAATCGGTGGTTATAGTTGCCGCCATCACCGACGACCCCACGATCAGAGAACCGATCATAAGGCAGAAGAAAAAAGTCAAAGATGTTGTTCGGAGACGTTCAGAAAAACCGCCAGGCGATTTGATCGCAAATCGGGGAAAAGTGCCGTAATGATGCATGTGTACTCCGTGTTACTCTTGAAGGTTACCTGTTTTCTCGTCCAATGAAAACCGGAAACCGCAGACACCTCACTAAGTTGAGGCACCGCGTTTCCTTGTCCAATAAATATCAAACACGATTTTTGCTTTTGTTATCTTCATTATGCAACTTGGTTGCCGTTTGTTGGACCACTATGTAATGGTACAATATATAGTAAATATCTGACTAATGTCAAGCCCTTATTGGGCTTCCGCGTCATCTAACCCCACATGAGATTGTGATTAAGTGACGTTAGTGAGTGTTCACAAATGCTATTGCGTCACCGATCCAAAGTGCAATACATCTGACAGTGCTTGATAGTAATTAGAAGATAAACACTCCTGAGAAATCGAGTTAGGAAATAGTGAGTTACACGCCTAAATATCTACTGATCCGAAGATCCCGAGACGTCTCCACCTCATCATTCACCGGCTCATCGGTAAAAAACAAAGCTTCTTCGGCCGCTATCGAATAATTGTCTTTAATATACCTCAACGCCACATATCCCCGCGCCTGACCAGCGGCTATGACTGCCAGAGTATAGCCCAGAATCGATGCAAAGATCAGAAATAGCATAAAAGCCATAAAATACGAAATGGCGCTATCAGACGGATAACCGGCCATTAAACGCAAATCGACCCCAAACGGAATGCCAGGAAAGATATTGAACGTCTCCCTGGCCAGATCGGATCGAACTGGAAGATGGGCCAGCCCTGATTGTGCCAGGCGCCCCAAGCGCTCTCCCCCTCCCAAAGAACTAGACCAAATAAGAAACTGCACTGCACGATAGGCAAAATAGGCATAGATAAATCCACATACCTTGGCGGCAAAAAATGAATAGGCGGTATAACCAAACCAGCGAAACGGCTGTAGGATAATTGTCGAAAAGGTTTCCAAAATCGCTGTGAACGTCTCCCCGCGTCGTTCCGCGGCCGCCACCGCCGGTAGCAACAGGACTGTCAACAGCAACACAAAGATGATGAATATGGCCAGGATCGCTATAATAAAATTAGGCAAAGCAAATAGAAGCACGTACAGCCATTCTCCCACTACCGGGATTCTGCTGACCAGCCCTAAAACGGTAAAAATGAGAATAATTAAGCCAACAAAAAGAGCGATCGACAACTCGGACAAAAATATCTGAGGTAAGCGTTTGAACGCGAACATGATCGCCTGCCTGGGGGACAGGAACCGATTACCCCGGATCGCCTCGATATTTATCGCCGACACGGCAAAAAAACCAAGCATGAAAGTCAACACCGCTAGTCCGACTCCCAGCCAATAGGCGATCTGGCCGCCGATTGATGTGATAATCAGACCATCAAACGGGAATAAGCCATAGATACCAAAAGCGCGGGACAGATCGTCACCCGAAATAGCCAAACCGACATAGGTAAAAGCGTCATAAACTACCAACGCTCCAACTACTGTCATCGTCATGACCAGAATCTGTTTGGCCGAAAGCGCGGCCGCCGGTGCCCGAAGGACATCCTTGAAATTGAATTGAGGGACAGTTTCCATAGATCCAACTTGTGTTTGGAACGGTCTAAATGTCAACCAATTGTTGACGGTCCTGGCGACCAATCCCAACCCAAGCAGGCGGGTGCCCATGTCCACTCGCATTCCGGAAAAGCATTGAAGAATCAGCTTGAAACTTTGCTCCAATTCTACCGAACGTATATTCTACAATAATTGGTGGTCATAGATTCCCGTCTGCACGGGAATGACTGAGGAGAACACCAAAACAACTGTTCCCAATAATCCACCGGTGTATGTCAGATATGGAACTCGACTGAGTCGCCGTCGGAGAGGACAAAATCAGATTTGACGCGCTGACCGTCGAATTTGCCTTCACCCCAGATTTTGGCGAATTTAAGTTTTTGCCCAAAATCCTTGTGTATAGCATTAGCGGCGTCTTCAACCGTGCCGCCAATCGGCAGGACAACCGGATCGTGCAGATCAACTTCCTTGCCAATCTGCTTGGTGAAGATTCGCATCACCCCGAGTGAAACAAACATCGCCTGTTTAAGCTGTTCCAGGCTGACATCATCGAGAATTGAGGTTGCCACAATCACATAGTCTGGGAATCGCCGTTTCAGCCGGGCCAACTGATCACCCGATTCGTCTTCGTATTCTTTGTGAGCGCAAATGATCGTTTTCTGAATCTTGTAGCTGGGATCTTCGTGGTGTTCGTTGGCGTGAGGTTTAAGCAGTATCCGTTTTTCTTCGAGACGATCAATAACGACATTCACGTTCTCGATCATCTTAGGGTCGGCCAGATCACACACCAGCGTGACGATATCGGCGTTGCGAATCAAATTGCTCAAGTAGTTATCGTAGCGATCAGCCGCAATGGGCGGGGTGTCGATCAGTTGTAATTGCACGTGCTTGAAATCCATCATCCCGGTGAGCGGTTCGCGGGTCGAGTAGGGATAATCGGCGATCAGCGGTTCAGCGTTGGTAAAAGCATCGACCAGCGATGACTTGCCGCTGTTTGGTGGACCGATCAAAATGATCTGCCCGGCACCTTCGCGCTCGACATGATCCTGCAGTGTTGTCTGGCGCGTGCCGCCGGCTTTTTTGGGTTCAACAATCTGTTTCTTGAGCTTGGAGATCTTGGTCTTGAGATCGGCCTGTAGATGGGTAGTGCCCTTGTGTTTGGGCATAATACGTAACATCTCTTCGGCCAAACGAAGTTTCTCGCGCGGGTCTCGCTCCTTGCTGTACTCGCGTTCTAAATCGTAATACTGTGGCGGAAGGTTTGCAGGCATACCTTATTGTATACTCAGATTTGGGTCACAACACAAGCAGATGCGTGTCTACTGTCAGCGGGCAAAACGACGGACAATCCCGGCAATTCGGTCGCAGATATACCAGTTGTGTCAGGTCCTTATTCGCCAACGGCGGATTGAGACCTGACGCGCACGCGGATGTCGGATAAAGGCGACAGGTCTCACGAATTTGCCTGGGCGAATTCGAAGGACTTGCCGCAACTACCCAAAGGACTTTCTCAACAACTACTGTCAGCGGGCGAAGCGACGGATAATCCTGGCAATCTGATCACAGATATAATCCACATCGGACGGCTTCAGTGTCGGATAGAGCGGTAGCGACATAACCCGTCGTCCAGCATAAGCGGCGTTGGGAAAATACTGCTCAGTATAACCGAGTTCCTGGTAGAAGCTCATCTCAAAAAGTGGTCGATAGTGCACGCCGGTTTCGATACCGGTGTCAGCCAGGATCTCCATGAGCCGATTGCGTCCGATTCGTAGTCGCGACAAGTTGAGTTTGACGATATAAAGATGCCAGGCGTGATGTTCCCCCTTATCAACCGTTGGCAATTCGAGATAATCCTGTAGCCCCTTCAAGCCCTGGTGGTATCGGTCGGCCAGTTGCGCACGGCGGGCCTGATCTTTGTCAAAAACACTCAATTGTCCCAGCCCGACTGCGGCGTGCAGGTCCGACATGTTAGCTTTGTGTCCCAAACCGATAACATCATACATCCAGCGATGCGAGCTTTTCCGCTGATACGCGGTAGCCGTCATACCGTGCTGGGCCAACAGTCGAACGCTGTCGACCAGCTTCTTGTGGCGTGACAGTACCATGCCACCGTCAGCAGTTGTGAGATTCTTGGTCGCCTGGAACGAGTACACAGCGACATCAGCCAATTGGGCAATTGATTTCTTCCCAACCCGTGCGCCCAGCGAATGAGCGGCATCAGCCACTAACGGCAATTGGTGGGTTTCACAAACAGCGGACAAGCGGCGATAATCAGCCGGTCGGCCGGCAATATCCACCGACAAAACACACAACGTTTCGGACGTGATCTTGCGAACAATTTCATCCGGATCGATAGTAAGGGTGGTCGGGTCGATATCGGCAAAAACAGGAGTTGCCCCAGTGTGGAGAATTGATGCTACCGTAGCCACAAACGTGAACGGTGTAGTGATAACTTCCTTACCAGGGCCAGCACCCAAAGCCTCGAGGGTCAACTGTAGCCCGGCAGTACCCGAACTGACCGCCACTGCATTACGCACATGCACCAGCCTGGATATCTCTTTTTCGAATTCGCGAACTTTCGGACCTGAATTGAGCCAGCCCGAAGTCATCACTTCGCGCACCTGACGTTTTGATTCCGCCGACAGTTTCAGATCAAATAGGGGGATTTTTCTGTTTGCCATCAATCGACCTCTTGTAGAGTATTGACATCAAATCCAACGAACGTTCCCATATATAGTTAGTTTGTACCAGTTCCCGGCCAGCTTCGCCCATCGCTCGACACTTCTCACGATCCGATGCGAGTGCGACAATCGCCTCGGTCAGAGCATCCACATCACCCGGCGGAACCAACAAACCAGTTTCACCGTGACGGAGAACTTCCGGTACTCCACCGACCCGGCTGGCGATCACCGGTCGACCACACGCCGACGCTTCAAGTACAGCTACGCCAAAAGACTCGGATTCCATAACCGACGGCATTACCATAATATGATGTTCCTGCAAGAGCGAATATATCTGATCGTTGGGAACGAAACCAACAAATTTGACGCTATCGGCCACCCCCAATTGAGATGAGAGATTTTTCAACTCTGGCGTCATCTCACCTTCACCGGCCATTGTCAGGCAAAGGTCAGGTATCTGACTCCGGGCGTGAGCAAACGCCTTCAGCAAAATTTCAGGGCCATACTTACGTCGGTGCATCTTTATGAAACAGAGCCTGACAGGACCTGTAGACAACGGGGACGGATTCTCAGGAACAGTCACCCCGAACGGAATCACGTCGATTTTATCTTCAATCTCAGGCACTAATTCCAGGCTTACTCTCTTGAGAAAATCACTTGTGGCAGTGATCCTGTCAGCACGTTTTAGCGTTCGCTTAATCAGATACCGAAACAAAAGATTACGCGGCAGGTCGACCACATCGGAACCCCAGACCGAGACAATCAACGGAGCAAAACCACACCTTGTGCCCCAGTAACCAAAACCACCAGCGTAATGTACATGAATAATGTCGGGACCAAATTCTTTTGCCAGTGCAACGGCTCGTCTGGCTTGAGTGAAGTACGACAATAATCCGGTTCTCGGAAGATTGATCGTTTCAACGCCTTCAATTGGATCGCCCCCGAGTGAAATCAGACGGATATCAAAACCGCGCTCGGTAAGCCCGGTCGCCCAGCGTTGAATATGGACCGAGTTGGCCCACCCGAAAATGACGACCCGGCCCGGCATCAACGTCTTCCCCACCGAGATCTGTCCGGGTCTGGCGGTTTCATCTATCTCAGGATACCGCCCGTGTGATAGTGTCGATCACTTTCTGTTGTTCCTCGGAAGACATCTCGGGATAAACCGGGATCGAAAAAACCTGGTCAGCGGCCTGATTTGACACCGGGAAATCATTGGCCTGGTAACCAAGATCGGCAAAACAGACCTGGCGATGGAACGGCAGAGGATAGTAAATACAATGACCGATTTTCTCTTCTTTTAAGGCAGTCAGTATTTGTTCCCTTCGAGGCGAAGCCAGCGTGTACTGGTTGTAGATATGGAAAGTGGTATAGTCCTTGACCATCGGCGTGACAATATCCGACAAACCGGCAAACGCCTGCTCATAGATTGCGGCGTGCTCAATTCGTTTCTCGGACCACTGTCTCAGGTGCGGTAATTTAACCAGCAACATTGCCGCTTGAAGCGTATGCAGACGCGAATTGTAGCCGATCGTGTGGTAGAAATACTTTGGACTTTCACCATGCACACGCAGTGAGCGACAGAATTTGTCAGAGGTGTCATTATTGGTAACAATCATACCACCATCGCCACCGCCGCCTAAGTTCTTGGATGGATAGAACGAGAAACAGCCGAAGTCTCCGATCGATCCGGCCGGGCGACCTTTGTATTCGGCACCGATAGCCTGCGCGGCGTCCTCGACAACTTTTAGATTGTGTCGATGCGCTATCTCCATGATCGGGTCCATGTCAGCAACCTGACCAAACAGATGCACCGGGATTATCGCTTTAGTTTTGGGCGTGATAGCGGCTTCGATCAGGTTGGGATCAATATTGTAAGTCTCTGGTTCGATATCGACAAAAGCTGGTCGCGCTCCTAAACGTGAAATAATTCCGGCTGAAGCAAAAAATGAAAAATCGCTGGTGATGATCTCGTCACCCGGCTCAACTCCCGCCCCACGCAGGGCGATGAGAAGCGCATCGGTGCCGGAAGCAACCCCAAGACCATGTTGCACACCACACAGTTCAGCAACCTGTTGTTCAAGCTGGGTAACTTCCGGTCCAAGGATGAAGCGACCGTGCTCAAGCACATCAAGCACCGCCTTATCCATCTGCGGTTTCAACTCAACGTATTGGCGATGTATATCTAACAGCGGTACAGCCATGTTATCGTCAGTCCTTCCATCCCTGATTTTCAAGTAATTGTTCATCCGGCACGTCACGGAATACTTTGGCCGGCACCCCAACAACAACCTTGCGGGCCGGGACATCTTTGGTGACCAACGCTCCGGCCGCCACCAAGGCATCTTCGTTGATCGTCACGCCGGGCAAAATAGTAGCGTTGACACCAATACGTCCACCGCGCCTGACCACCACGCCCTTGAAGTGTTTAAAGCGCTCTTCAGTCCGCCCAATAAAATTGTCGTTTGAAGTCACCACTCCGGGGGCCATGAAGACCCTGTCTTCAAGTTCAGAATAGGCGGTCACGTAGACATTGGTCTCCAGCTTGACATAGCGACCGATCTTGCAGAAGTTCTCAATCGCGACCCCACGGCCAACAATTGTATAGTCACCTACTGACACATTTTCACGCAGTGTTGCCAGGTCAGCCACCAGCACGTGATCACCAATTTCACAGCCACAATAGATAACAATACCAGCACCGAGGATACAATTCGAGCCTATTATTGCGGGCGGAAGTTGCGCGTCTTTGGTCACCGCTGAGTTGGCCGCCCGCATCGGACGTTTGCCGATAACGGCACCGTCGTCAATGCGAACCTCCTTACCAATCGTTGTCCCATCATGAATAACAACCCGGTTCCCGATCTCGCACTGGTCGCCTAAAGTCACGTTGTCCCCGATACAACAGAAGTCACCTAAGCGACAATCAGTTCCGATCAATGCCGATTCAGATATGACGTTAGTACTTTTTTTACTTTTTTCTCTCACTTATTCATGCTCCAGATAATTTCACTGATGGCGTTAACCTAACCGCCAACCACAAGTCAGTGTTTACGATTTTCCGTGGCTCCGCCGCACCCCCGGCAACCAGCCAAAGAAGGCATCGGTGAAGAGCATCAACCGCCGGTAGTCATCCGGCTGTGCTTCTTTCATCCGCCGTACAAACTCAAGCCAGGCGGCCAGGAACAGTGAACCTATAAGCGCGCAGAAAAAAGTCGCAAGAACAATGATCGATCGTTTGGGTCTGCTACGCAAGTCGGGAACGGTCGGCCAATCCAACACGGCGATCGTCGGGCTGTCTTCCTGCTCTTGTATGCGGGCTTCCTCATACAGTTCCAAGAGCGATTCGTAGAGCACCTCACTGACTTGAACAAAAGCATAGAGAGATTCATACCGGCCACGCAGTCCCGGCACAGCCGACAGAGGTACTGAAAAAAACGAGCTGTCCCGTTCATCGCCCCACTCTAATTGACCGAGTTGATCGTTGATCAGATTCAGCCGCTGGCGTTTTTCCACCAGGTCGGTATGGTCACGGCCGAGCGTCTTCTCCCTCATCTGGATATCCAGTTCCAAGTTGGCCTGAGCGACTTTCAGATCAACAGCCTGATTGAGTACCAGACGAGCTTGTTCATCAAGATTGACCGCTCGATTCTCAAGCTGGAATGTCTCCAGTTCCTTGCGGGCGGTGTCAAGTTGACTGCGCACTTCATTCAAGCGAGCCTCAATGAACTCTCGTTTCTCACGGGCCGAGGTCGATAATAGCTCACGGTTGAGCGCGACTAACTCTTCGACAAAAGCGGTCGCTATATCTGCCGCCAGTTGTGGATCGCGATCTTCAACCGCCAGGCTCAACAAACCCTCATCGGTAACCCGAATCTGGCGATGAGCATCAAGCGTAGTATACAATCCGGTAGCGTTGGATTGCTGGTATCTCTCGGCGAGGTTAAAGCGTTTGATTATCTTATCTGAAATGCGTCGACTCCGCAACATACGGGCATAAACATCGTTGGGGGTCACCAGTCCGGGGGCGCGCACACCGCCAGTGTAGAGATTTATCTCAGTCAGTTGGGCCAACCCACCACGGCTCGAATCATCCGGAGGCGGCAGGAGCAAAGCATTTGCGGTGTACCATTTCGGTAGCAATAAAGAGATCACCACCGCCGCTATCGTGGCAAGGAATACCAGTGTGAAAATCAGTCCCCGGCGACGCGCTACCAGTTCAAGAAACAACCAGAGGTTGGAGGTCGATTGGTCCTGCATCAGTTTTCATCTCCCCTTCTGACAGTGATTATATCACCATCGTAGACGACCGTGCGCATCGTGGCGGGACGCGTCAAACCCGAAATTCTATCCGACAGATCAACGCTCGGCTTGTTGTCCGGATCGATAAAGCCCCCCGCGAGCCGAATATAGTTCTCCACATTGTGACCGGAAGTATAGGGCACCAGACCAGGGTGGTCAACCAGACCGGCTATTATCACATATCCGATCAGGCGCGGCACAAAAACCGAATCGCCCGGCCTGAGCATCAAACGATCCGCACGGTCGACATCGACCGGCATCAGCGGGTACCGTCCCACGGGTCGCCATCCCAAACCATCCTTCTCTGATAACCGGAAAACAGTAATCCGATCAGAATTACTCTCTGGTCCGGAGCCTCCAGCCAAATTCAGCAATTCAGCTAAAGTCAGGCCTTCTGTGTATTCGTATAAGCCCGGTCGCGACACAAATCCGAACAGCTGAACTTGGAGCTTTGATCCTATGTCGCTTGTCTCAGGGATGATAACTACGTCACCTGCTTGAAGTTGGGTCATAGGAGTTAGAGATTTGTCACTATCGTTTATCAAGCGAGCTATTGATATATCTGCGCCCGGAAGTGTTCCACCAGCCAGACGAATCATGTCGGCTACGTTTTCACCAGGCAGAAGTTCGATCGCCCGAGGTTCAACCACGGCTCCGACAACCTGGACATCCGCTCCCGTGCGAGAGGGAACATACACCCGATAACCAGAATAGAGACACGGGTTGTGACTTCTATCCGAGGCATACTGGTATAGGTCAAGGTCAACAGCAATGTCATCCGATTCACCCTGAAAACTAATCCGACGCGTCGAACCGCCCGGTGCTACACCACCGGCCGAGTCGATCATCTCGCTCACCCGCTGTGACGTATATCCCACATATGTTCCGGGTCGGTTGACCATCCCGGAAACCTGGATCGCCACCGGATAGATTGAATTGATTGAGATCACTATCTCATCGGCGCGGTAAAGCCGCTGGAGCGATTCCAACAGAATCGTTCGGGTTTGAGTGAGTGTCAGTCCCGCCAGTTCAAAAAGACCGAGTTCGGCGTGTACCAGACGCCCTTCAGCGTTTACTTTGAGTAAAAGACTCGGAAGTTTGGCGCCCAGAAAGACTACCTCAAACTGCTCACCCGGTCGGATCAAATAGAGGTTGGGATTTATCGGCTCATCAAACGGTCTGATTCCGGTCGTAGCGTATGTTGTATCCAGATTGATCTGAGCCACAGGAGCACTGGTAGCACTCAAAGTTACCAGAATCAGCCCAATCACTGCAAGTTTTTTTGAATTCACTATACCTCAACACCTTGTAACTGTAGTGTGAAAGAATAGCTTCCACTCTCCAAGTTGTCAACCGGTATGATGCCACGTGTATGATACCGCGAACCGAGAGTCAGCTCTCGGCAGTCGCGCTATCGTTTTTGCCCTGTTCCTCTTCCCGACCACCATTTCCTTCACTAAACACTACCGCCGCTTTCACGAAATCGCGGAAAAGCGGATGAGGGTCTAACGGGTGTGATTTCAATTCGGGATGGAACTGCACTGCCACAAACCAGGGATGATCCGGTATCTCTACCATCTCAATCAAACGCCCGTCTGGCGAAGTGCCAGACAGAACTAAACCGTTGTCGGTCAGCATATCCCGGTAAGAGTTATTCAACTCGTACCGATGCCGGTGGCGCTCTGATATCTCCTTCTCTCCATATGCTTCCAACGATTTGGTGCCTTCGCGGATAACACAGGGATAAGCACCTAGTCTCATCGTGCCGCCCAGTTCGGTCACACCTTCCTGATCGGCCATAAGGTGTATTACCGGATGCTTGAGATCACGGTAGAATTCAAAGCTATGAGCATCGCTGAGACCGCACACATTGCGTGCGTACTCGATCACGGCACAATGCATCCCTAAGCAGATTCCCAGAAAGGGAAGTCGTTTTTCCCTGGCAAAGCGAATCGCCTCGATCTTGCCCTCAACGCCTCGTTCGCCGAAACCACCCGGAATCAGGAGGCCATCGACATCGTGCATATACTTTTCGGCACCGCCTTTTTTGATATCCTCGGAGCTGACCCAAACCAGTTCGACCCGAGCATCGCTGTACACTCCAGCGTGAATGAAAGCCTCAATAATCGACTTGTAAGCATCCTTGAGCATAACATACTTGCCGCAAATACCAATCTTGACCCGCTTGCGAGGATTCTTGATCCGCTCCACCATATCCTCCCATTCCGAGAGGTCTGGCTCCGGGGCGTCCCAGCCGAAATGATCACACACAATCTGATCCATCCCCTGGGCATGAAACTTTAGTGGAACTTCGTATATTGTGGACGCGTCCTCGCCGACAATCACCGATTTGACTGGTACCGAACAGAACAGCGCAATTTTCTTCTTGAGAGCATCAGTCAGAGGCTGAGAACAGCGAGGTAGCAGGATATGTGGCTGGATACCAATCTCGCGCAATTCCCGGACCGAGTGCTGGGTCGGTTTGGTCTTAAACTCACCGGCAACCGAAAGATAAGGCACCAGGGTCAGATGGATATACATCACATTTTCAGGACCCTCTTCCAGACCAACCTGGCGGATAGCCTCAAGGAACGGGAGCGATTCGATATCACCAACGGTTCCACCGATTTCAATAATGACGACATCCGGCTTCTCTTCGGCGTTGGCCCGATCTCGTGCCCGAGCTTTGATTTCCTCGGTAATGTGCGGAATGACCTGCACGGTGGCACCGAGATAATCTCCTCGCCGTTCTCTGGAAATCACAGTGCTGTAAATCTGGCCAGTCGTAACGTTATTGGTCTGTTTGAATGATTTGTTCAAAAAGCGCTCGTAGTGACCGAGGTCCAGGTCGGTCTCGGAGCCATCATCAAGCACAAACACTTCGCCGTGCTGGAACGGGTTCATCGTTCCAGGGTCGACGTTCAGATACGGGTCCATCTTGATAATTTGAACTGTAAGCCCTCGCTTCTGAAGAAGCGTCCCGAGCGATGCCGCGGCAATCCCTTTGCCCAGCGAGGATACCACTCCCCCGGTTACAAAAATATACTTGGCCTTCTTGGCTTCTGACATATTACACCTTACTTATATACCTTAACTATTTTTTTCATATCCTCAGGCGTGTCGATTGAAAATGTCCGCGCCGAAGTGTTAAATACCTGCATAATACCACCATGCTCCAAAACCCGAAGTTGTTCGAGCGATTCCGCTTTCTCCAGCAGTGTCTGTTTCCACCTGGCGAAGTCCTCCAATGCTCGCCGCCGGAAGAAATACACCCCGATATGTCCCCGGAACCGAAACTGACTGTTGCGAGATCCGGCCGCGGCCTGCTGTAAATACGGTAGTGGAAAGCGTGAGAACCAGAGGGCACGACCTTCACGATCGGTGACAACCTTAACCACACCCGGATCAAACAGATCCTGATCAGACTCGATACGGCGAGCCAGGGTCGCATATTTGATAGTCTGATCCTCGGTCATGGCATCAACTACCCGGTCTATTGTTTTCGGAGGAAGCCCAAAACAATCGGCCTGAACATTTATTACGATCGATGCTGACCGTTTGCGGATAGCTTCGGCCACTCGATCTGATCCGGTCCGAGGCCGCTTTGAGGTCCGAACCACTTCGGCTCCAAAATCGGTGGCAACAGTGGCGATTTTCGCGCTGTCGGTAGCAATCATAACCCGATCAACGGTCCGACAACGGCAGACACAACGCCAAACATGATAAAGTAATGGGCGGTCCTCGTGAACGGCTAAAACCTTGCCAGCAAAGCGACTGGACCCCATCCGGGCCGGAATAATGGCCACCACTCGAGGGCTCATCGGTAAGCCTCATTCGCTATCTGACAGCGCAGAGGCGAAACTATCGGTAGCTTGTTTGCGTGATGTAAAGATGACGTGAGAAGTGACCGCGCGTCAAATAGCTGTTTCTGTTGAGGGACCTGCGGCATTTGACAATATGCGTCTCACTATATCTTCCGTCAAGTTAGAAAACCACAGTAGCATATCATCGGCGGCCCGGATCGTGTATGTTAAATCCTCAGCCATGACCGCTAAACGCTTCCGGACCTGGAAAAAACAATCAACTGTCTGGAGAAAGATTTTGACAAGCTGATCCCAGTCTTTGAGTTCCCAAAGGAAATCCGCAAGATGATTCGTACCACCAACGCTATTGAACGCTGTTTCCGAGAGGTAAGGAGACGGCTGAAAGTAATAGGGTATTTCCAGAACACCAAAAGCTGTGACCGAATCATCTATGCCATCTTCAACTACTTCAACAGCAAGTGGCAGAGACCTAATGGGAAAATCAAGGCCATCAACCAGTTAACAAACAAGGTAGCCTAATCAAGATGGATAAACATTTTTACACACTTCTCTTGACATTACCGGACACTGTGTAAGTGCCTGGAATTGTGTATTTTCGTGCCCGGCAGATGTCCACATCTGCCGATTTGACGCCGCATAAGTTACTTCGCTACAGACAATCCGGCAATCCCAGCGACGCACCGGTGATGAACAGGTAGTCCATCAGGATTGAAATATCTCCAATCGTGATGTCGTCACATGTCGGATCAGCCCCGCCCGATTGGTTGATATCAGCCTCACCTAAACAGGTGATGATACCCTCACAAGTGCCAGTGATGAACTTGGCATCGATCAACACCGCAACGTCTCCAATCGTCGGCTCATCGCCTAATAGTCCGTTGGCATCACCCACGCGACCGAGGCAACAACAGGCGTCACCGATGCCATCGCCATTGGCGTCAGCCTGATCGGGGTTGTAGTCGTCGGGGCAATTGTCCACGGGACAATCATTGTCAGGATAACCCGAATCACCGAAACCGTCCCCATCAGAGTCAACGCACCGGACATGCTGAATCCATGCTTCTTTCGTCACCACATTGACTGGCTCACCAGTATCGACCGAGTAGTAGCCACTGGTAGCTACTATTTCCATTCCATAACTGCCGCTACCCATCGCTTGGCCGAATTGATCAGTACCATCCCAAATTACAGGGAATTCGCCCGACAAGTAGTTCCCGTCAAGTAACGTCCTAACCTCAACTCCAAACTGATCATAGATTTTTATAGTGATTGTCGCCGGGTCCACCAAAACGAAATAGATGTGATGCGCGTTCTGGCTGGGGCTTGGAGTGACACTCAAATCCACAATATCGGTACCGATAGCGAAATAGCTACCACCGGAATTGTCCTCCCACGATTCGGTAACATACATATTGCCACAGCCGTAGAACCCCCCCGTATTTCGGACATCAACCGGACTGCTGAACTGGCCTTCACCCGTACCGGTACTACCATAAGTACAAAGAGGAAACATGTCCCACGTGTACTTGATCAGGCGATCATTGGCCAAATCTACCGCCCACAGTTGCCCCACCGGATCCGTTTCCAGATCAACAATGTGGGACGACGGATCGGTCGCTAGTTCCTGATACCACAGTACCGATTCGGCTCCGTGTGTTTTTATCAACCAAACGATACGGTCGTTCCCAGGGTCAGCCACGTACAGATGATCAGTGTTGGCATATTTGTCGTAGGGTGGGGCCAGATTCCAGTTTCGGCCTGATATGACAGCCGTGGGTTGACAGAATTCCCAAGCGGCACCACCGCATCCGTAAGTACCGTAGGAGAGATAGGGGGTCCCATCACCACCGAACCTCTTAAGGTTTGAGCCATCCAGCACCCAGAAATAGTCGTTGTCGGGTGGGACGAAGTCCCCATTGTTGTTCAAATCGAAATCAATCGGATCGACCAGGCTACCGACACCGATATGTCCTGTGGGTTCAAGTGTCTGGACGCTTAAGTTCCATTCGTATTCAAATCTCGACAGACGATTATTGCCGGCGTCCAATACGTAGATGAAATAGTTGTCATAGTAGGTCACGTCATCAAAAGGTGCGATTGCGTCGATGCTTCGCGCTCGGAAGAATTGCCCGGTTCCTGATCCGTGATCACCATAGGCCCTGATCCAGCTATCCAGATTTTCCATATAGAGGAATCGGCCCCAGTCGTAGTCGACCTGAAACGACATACCGGTGTAGAGTTGACCCTCCGGATCCATGATATAACTTTGGGCACTGGCTCGCGGATTGCCGAAAAGGTTCTTGTTCCACTGCGCGTTGGCCACGCCTCTTGTCAGGTGTGTGATCTCCGGATTCTGGAAAACCGGCCGCCTGATCAGGGCAAACTCACTTGCCGATTGCGAGTGGACATTACCAAGGCATGCCACAAACCACATGACGATGAATGCAGAGGCTACTGTCAGTTTCTTCATTGCGGTTCCAATGTTCCTAAGCTGGCGGGCACGACGGGAATATCCAAGAAAAACCGTCACGGTTTTTCCACCCACTCTTCCACGATTTCTCTCTTTTCGACGTCGTATACTAGCACTCGTTTTTCCTTGATCTTGCGCTCACCTTTAGCATACGCTCTGACTATTTGCCGTTCTGAAGCGGTGTCGTCGGATGGCGGTGAAACATACGTCGTCTTTCCCCCATACAGATGATGATCCCGATCCAGTATCCAGCTATAAGGCATTCCACCCAGTACTGCCCTAGTCTCATCGGTTATGTCCCGATTGGTGGCAGTCTCATATAGGTAATTGCCGTCTTCTGGGATGATCGCCAGGTAGTATTTGCCATCGGGCGAAAAATGAATACCTTTGTAGGGAACTGCAACGGTCTTCCCGCTCTGAGTATTGTACATGTAGTTGCCGCCACAAGGGGTGGCATCCTGGATATAGATGTTCCCGTCATGAGTCGCCCAGTTCAGACTGTATCCAACACCTGGGCAACCGCTGACTGACTGGTGAGGAAAATCCTTGATAATCTGTATCTTGTCACCGGTTTCTACATCAAGAACAAGTGCTCCGTCTGCTCGGAATACCGGGCCTTCACGATAGGTACCAGTTATGTACGCAATCTTGCTGCCATCAGGTGACCATGATAAGTTGCGCACATCGTCGTCGGTTGATCGCAGAACAGTTCCCTTCAGGTCACAAATCACCAGATTATTCCGCGGCAAGACATCATAGTACCCTTGCTCTTTATTTATTATTCCCTCGGTCGTTTCGATGATTGCCAAGTGAATGCGATCAGGAGAGAGTCTGAAAGCGGTCGTAGCGATGTAATCCTTTTGGGTGCGGTAAAGAAGAGTCTCGGTGTTCTCGGAGACTCTCATGAATACAGCCGTATCACCTCGCACGAAGATACGGACATCGTTTGGTCCTTCGGCGTAAGTATGGGATACCACGGCTATCATACAAAACAAGATGATCATGGCGATCATTATAGCTCTTGCGATGCTGCCACTGGCCACTCGTGTACCGGCAATACTAATTATTCGTTCCATCGGGATCCTCAATCCTCAAGTGTATGTGATCATCATGCGATGTATCAGTTACGACAACATAAGCTCTAGATGTATCAGGTGGAAAACGCAAACTGTGATGTGGACTCAATATAATCTTTATAATGCTTCCATTTCTGATAAGATCGGTCAGCATGCGGGCAGTAGCAGGAGCGTCATAGGCGTCCCGGCCGGCCTGCGTTTTGAGGCTCAGTCCCTGTAGTTCGTTATCTTTCCTGATATACCTGATATCTACGTCCAACCCATTTTGATGAGAGCCGCCTGGATGATCCGACCAATACCCACCAAATACTTGTGTAGTTTCGTCGCCCTCGCTAATGTCATTGATAGTAATCACTGGTGGCGGTTCACGGTAGAAGAGCCAGTCTCTGCCCGCACCTTCAAGCATATTTAACATGGACAGGACGCCCCAATCATCCTTATCAACCGGGTCAGTGCCCCTATTGTGCCAATACCCCGCGCCCTGATCGGGCAGATTTAGGGCGTGTTCAATCCAACCGTCATTGGGAGTTCCGTGGGCGATGCTGGGATTAGCATTCCAGCTTTGATCGTCTAATCCCAGATATGAGTTTGCATCGTTTAGCTCTACAGCATTGCTTATGCCGTCACCATCAATATCATATTCAGGATAAGCATCAGGGGGGGTTATCTTCGGCTTCGGGCACCAGGGTCGCATCGCAACCCCAGTCAAACCCCACGCACATGAGGAAAGCTGTCACCAAGAACAAAACAAAACAGGGTCTGCGGGTCAAGGTGTTGTCCATGCTATTTCTCACTATATTTCACGGTCGTCGTGCACATCTCAAGGAGATCCAGCAGGCCGCTAAGTTCGGCCAATTGCCAGTCGGTTCCGCTTGGGTTGGACTTGGTGTCAAAAGTCTGAAATTGCCCCGCACCTGTGGGGAAGCTTTTCTCGACCCGGGGTGAGACGAAAACAAATCTCTCCGTCACTCTCACTCCTCGTCCTCGTGAGAGGTTGCTCGTTGGCCCGGCCCACAATACTAATTCGCAGTCCACAATGGCGCTGTCGCCGCGTATCTCTATCTTGGGGTCAAGAATATCAAAGTCCCAGAAGTGCGAAGAACTTAGGCGGCTGTCGGAGCGAGGTATGTTTGGCTTGGGTAGCAACATCTCACGCTCGGATCCCTGGTCGAACATGGTTTGCAACTCTCGCACCAATACTGCTCTAG
>JAGGTI010000035.1 GCA_021163775.1 Candidatus Zixiibacteriota bacterium | reverse complement strand
TACTCAAAATAATTTAATTAAATCAAGAAACGGAGGTTCTCCGACAGACTGCTAGTCAACATTGTTATAGCTGTAGGATGACGATAAAGCCCGTAGGTCGAAACCAGACCGCTTCGGGCGGTTTCGACAAAGAGACTCGCATCTGCGCGGGGGTGACAGAGAAAAAGCGGGGGTGACGGAGAAGAAGCGGAGAATGGGTAGGACGAGGGAGCCAGCAATTGTGTGATTGACAGCAATGAGGAATTACGATAGATTCGATCAAAATGGAATGAGGTGGTGATGGGAAAAGACATCCGCAAAGAATTGGCAAGGTTGAAAGGGATAAAGGAAAACAGGACGTACGCGCATTTGGAACAGCGAAACGCTGACGAATACAACACTATCTTGGACGGGATTCAGTTAAAAGGCTTTGACGTAGTTAATTTCCGCATATTGCCAGAAGATTTCAGACCAGTGAAGCTGGCTTGCCGAGTTTTGTCCGGAAGACCGGTCGAGCAGAAATGGAGTGAGCCAAGGCTTGTTCGCAGCACGTTCCACGCCAAGCTAGATGGGGTTCTCGATTATCTGGATTCCGAAGTAGGTGGAGACGGTGCTGTGGCCAGTGATGCTATGGCAATACTTTCTTCTATCGGAGAGCATTTCGGGATTTTCGTTCACCAACTGGGACAGAGACAGCGTAGCCGAACTCCAATCGTTGTGCAAGATGAGTACGATATGCAGGACCTGTTGCATGCCCTCCTCAGATTGCATTTCGATGATGTGCGACCGGAAGATTGGGTGCCATCCTATGCAGGCAAGAACTCGAGACTCGATTTTCTAATACCAAAAGAAGCAGTTGTGGTTGAAGCTAAGTGTGTTCGTGACGCGAAGCACGCAAGGGACGTTGGCGAGGAAATCACTTTGGATGCCGCAAAGTACGATAAGCACCCTGACTGTGAGCGGTTGGTAGCTATTGTGTACGATCCCGGTCGCCATATCGGCAACCCCTCTGGTCTAAAGACAGATTTGGAGACGCTCAAGATCAAGGGTAATCTCATCTCCGTCTACATTTGTAATTGACTCTGTGCCAGCCAACAGCCACCCTTCACCTGTGGCTGAATTACGTCTAAACTCACCGCTCCAGTATGTGAAGGGAGTCGGTCCCAGAAAATCCGCTGTGTTGACTAAACATGGCTTGGACACGGTCGAGGATATCCTCGGCTATTACCCCCGCCAGTATCTTGACCGAAGCAATATTGTCCCGATCAATGAACTCAAAATTGACCAACCGGCCACTATAATTGGCGAGGTCAAGGCGCACGGTGTGTTGTACGGTAAAGCGAAACGGTATGAAGTTATTCTCGCCGATGAGACCGGTAACATCTCGCTATTATGGTTTCGGGGTGTCAAGTACTGGGAGCGACTCTTCAAGAAAGGGATGAAATTTGCCGTCACCGGCACGCCGAGCTATTTCCAGGGTCTTCAATTGCTTCACCCCGACTTGGAGCGAATCGACGAACACTCCGACCAGATGGTTCACGCCGGGCGAATTATTCCCGTGTATCCACAGACATCAGAACTGAGCAAGGTTGGTTTATCGAGCAAGGGCATTCGCAATGTGACATCGTTTGTCTTTGACCATTTGTCCGAAGAGCTGGATGACTACCTGCCCAAAACATTTTTGTCTAAACATCATTTTATGCCTCGTCATACAGCGGTAGCTCGTACGCATTACCCCGATGATCGTGATCAACTCGAATCGTGTCGGCGACGGTTGGCGTTTGATGAACTGCTGGAACTTCAGTTTCTGGTGGCGCGCAACAAGGGACGCAAGGCATCGATCACCAAGAAACGCACTTACCAGCCTCCGGGGGATATGCTTACTGACTTCAAAAATGGGCTGTTGTTTGAGTTGACACCGGAGCAAAAGAAAGCCACAAGGGAGATAGTCGCTGATTTGCAGGGCGAGCGACCGATGTCTCGATTGTTGCACGGTGATGTCGGTTGCGGTAAGACGGTGGTCGCCATAGCGGCCGCTCTCTACGCGGCCGAGAACAAGTTTCAATGTGCGTTTATGGCACCAACTGAGATTTTGGCCCAACAACACTATCGTAACTGGAACGAATTCCTGTCTGCGGTCGGGGCGGTTTCGGCCATATTGACGGCAAGTTCATCTGCCGCGGAAAAGAAAAAGGTGGCTCAGAAATGCGCCGACGGGGAAATTGATATCCTGTTTGGTACTCACGCCCTGATATATGATTACGTATCATTTGAACGGCTCGGCTTGGTGATAATCGACGAGCAACATCGTTTCGGGGTTGAGCAACGGGGTAAGTTGTATGCCAAGGGGGAAGACCCCGATTTGTTGGTAATGACCGCCACTCCGATTCCTCGAACGCTGGCTTTGACACTCTACGGGGATCTTGATATTTCTACGATTGAAGCCCTCCCGCCGGGACGGCAACCGATCCGCACTGTCTGGCGCACCGATGATGTGCGTGACAAGGTCTGGCAGTATCTTCGGGATGAAATCAAGAGCGGGGGCCAGGCGTATCTGATCTATCCCTTGATTGAAAAATCAGATCAGTCGAATCTGGAAAACGTTGAGGATGCCTACCGGGAACTTTCCGCCGGACCGTTAAGTGATTTGCGTTTGGCGATAGTACACGGTCGGGTCAAACCGAAAGAACGTGATGCTATCCTTGAGCAATTCCGTATTGGTAAGATAGATATTTTGTTGGCCACGACCGTGATTGAAGTCGGGATTGACAATCCTAACGCAACAGTGCTGGTGATTGAACACGCTGAGAGATTTGGGTTAGCGCAACTTCACCAATTGCGAGGGCGGATCGGTCGTGGGGGTAAACCCGCTACGGCGATAGCTATTGCGCATCCGCCGGTGTCGGCGATAGCCCGGCAGAGGCTGGAGTATTTTGCCGAACAAGGCGATGGGTTTCTGATCGCCGAGGCTGACCTGCAGTTGCGTGGGCCGGGTGAGATATTTGGGGTACGCCAATCGGGGTTGCCAGAGTTGCGGATTGCCAATCTCTGGCAGGATCGCCAACTGATGGAAATTGGTCGGACTCTGTTGGAACCGATGCTGACCAACCCGGAGAACCTTGACAGTGACAGCCATAAGCTGTATAACTACTTAACCCGAAAAGCGAGACGTCGGGAGTTGAATCTGGGCGGAGGCTGAGTCAGCCATAGCCGCCGAATGGAAACTGACAGGAGATATATTATGACGGATAATCAAACCGAACTGGATGTAATGTTCTATCAGTTGGTGCTTTCGATGCAGGCTTCAACGATGCAGTATCTGGGCAAGGTAATCTCTCCGGTGAGTGGGAAGATTGAACGCAACATGGACGCCGCCAAATACAGTGTTGATATTCTCGATATGCTCAAAAAGAAAACGGCGGGCAACCTCTCCGATGATGAAGCCAAAATGCTCGACAGTGTTCTTTATCAGTTGCATATGAACTATGTCGAGGAAGTCAATAAGGGTGAGGGAGATACTGACGCTGAGAAATCGAACGAATCGACCGCTGAGGAAACCGATGAGGGTAAGGAAGCTTCAGATGATGCCGGCAAACCGGAACCTCCGTCAGAAGAATCCTGAAAAGCTACCGATTTTGTTGCTTCCTGAGTTATGTCGGGGAGTATAATAGTTATATAGTATGACGTACTGTCCTGTTGGTCAGATTCAAATTATCTTGATCTTTGGTTGGTAAAGATTATATTTGAGCCGTGAAAATGGTTGAACAGCCGAGAGTTACACCCGACTTGCCTGATTCCGAGATGGTGGCCGCATTTGGACACAACCTGGAGTTTTCCAGGGCTATGGGGCCGCTGACAAGTTTTGGCACCGGTGGACCAGCTCGGTATTTTTTGTCAGTGAGTTCAATCGATGAACTCAGCAGGGCGGTAACGACTGCCAAACGGCTGAATGTTCCGTTATTCATTCTTGGAGGTGGGTCGAATCTTCTGGTTTCTGATGATGGCTACGATGGTTTAGTGATCCGGCTGGAAATTAACGGTTTGAAACTGGTTGAACCTATGACAATTGAAGCCGGGGCCGGAGAACAACTTTCGACGCTTGTAGATTTCGCGACCGAGCAATCCCTCACCGGGCTGGAATTTGCCGCCGGTATTTGGGGTACCGTGGGGGGGGCTGTGTTTGGCAACGCTGGCGCTTTCGGGGGCGAGATTGGACAGGTGTTGACCGAAGCTAATTTGGTAGATCTGGCTGGACGTACTCGAACAGTTTTGACTGACTATTTCAACTTTGAGTACCGGAGTTCACAGCTCAAGACCTCAGGAGAGATTCTGGCGACCGCTCGATTCAAACTGGATGAAGGAAATTGCACCGAAATCGAGACCCGAGTTCAGGAGATTCTCAAAGGACGCGCCGAGCGACATCCATCGGAACGGACCGCTGGCAGCTTTTTCAAGAACATTCCTGATTCTACCCAACCACACGGAAAAATGCCAGCCGGGCGTCTCCTGGAAGAAGCCGGTGCCGGGTCGTTGAGTGTGGGGGGGGCTAAAGTGTACGAGAAGCACGCCAATATTATTGTTGCTGATGAGCGTGCGACCTCAAAGGATATTCGCCTTTTGGCCGATATGATGAAGAAGAAAGTATTTGATCGCTTTGGAATCGAACTACAGGAAGAAATCCAACAATTGGGTTCCTTTTAATAGGAGTGCGCGCCTATCGAGTCTTAGTTAATGAATGAAAACTGACTATCCTTACTTGGTGGGCTAGTGAGCGTATTATCAAAATCGTGCATCCTGTTATTATTTACAGCCCTGTCGGTGCTGAGTGGGTTGGCGTCTGCCCAAACTAAGGGTATCGGATTCCAGGCCCGACTGGATCTACCACCTCGAGTGGTCTCAGCTTATGATGATCCTGATCATCGTTTCTCGGCGGCTCTCTCGCCCCGAACTTATGCCCCACTTTCAAATCGTTTAATTTTCACTCCCAAGGCTGGTCGCCAGGGGAATTTTGCTGACACAGCATTTACTTTCGAAACCCGTATTCGCGGTGACGTTGGTTTAGTTCCGGTGTCGGTTGCCGGTCTGGAATACTCGAATTATCGTATAAATGCACAGATTAATCGGAGTTACGCCGGCTTTGCGTTAAACACTCTGGTGATGGTCAACCGGGGGCAACATCGCGAAGGGCTGAATATCGGGGTGGCGCTACCCAAGCGATTTGATCAGATGTTCGGTGAGGGCGGTGCCAACCTGCGTGTATCGGGATACCGGCGTATAACTTTTTCCGGTCGCTCGCAGTGGGACGATGCCGCCGGGTCTGGTATTCGGAAGCAAAACAAATTCCCCGCGCTCAACATGGAGCAAATCTCGCGCTTTACGATTCAGGGTACGATAGGGTCCAAGATTTCAGTCTCGGTTTCACAGGATAATCAGACCGACATACCTCTGGCCAACCGGCTCATTTTGCGCTACAAGGGCGACGATGATGATATCCTCAAGACAATCGAGGCCGGTAACACAACCCTGAGTATCCCCAATACGCGCTTTGTCGGTTACGCCCAACGTATTCAGGGGTTGTTTGGTCTCAAGGCTGAAATTCAGCTTGGTAATCTGAAGATGATTGGCATTGCCTCGCAGGAGAAAGGTTCCTCCGAGTCGGCAGTGGTTTCGGCAACGGGTGAGGAAAACGCCGATTTTATCCGGGACTACAGCTATGCTGAAGGGCGTATTTTTGATCTGTTCTATCCCCAGGACAATGTTGGTCCTAACGACAAGGTTGATGTTGTAATCTACGAGGAAGAAACCAAAACTGATAATCCTGACGCTGAGGAAGTGTACCTTTCGGTTGGCAAGCTGGATCCCAACGGTACCTATGGAAACTCAAATATTCGGATGAAGGATATTACTGGTAATGGCGGGTGGGAGCTTCTTTATGGACAGGATCCAAACCGAAGCCCGGTAGCTATTGTCTTCCATTCTGGTAAGCGTCGCGCCCTCGGTGTGCGTATGTATGTTACCCACAGAAGCGAAGACGGCACGGTTACGGGGTATGATACTATCGGTTACAACGGTACCGAAGTAGATGATATGGATACTCTGAGAGTGTTACAACCGCTGAGCAAAGATATATTGCCGTCCAATCCAGCTTGGAATCTTATGTGGCGTAACTGCTATCGAATGCCGCGCAACGTGAATATTGATGATATTGAAGTCAAGATATTCAAGGGGTTACCGGGTCGCGAGGGAGCGACTTCGAATCTCGACTATCAGCAGATTGGTGGTGTTGCGCAGGATCCGTTTCTGAAGATTCTTGGCCTCGATCAGTGGAACAACAACAGCCAGACTCTGAATGTCCCTGACGGCAAATTGGACCCGTTCGTGGAGGTCTATAATGAGGAATGGGGACTGGTTATTTTTCCGGAGCGAGAACCGTTCAATTCAAGTCGTACGTATGTCGATGGCAACGGGAAAATCAGTGATTCATTGATTGAGAAGATACCGACTATTTACAGCTATGCGTCGCGATCCGATAAACTCTCAATTTCTAAGTATTATCTCCAGGTGTCGACTAAGGCACGAAGTGCCACAATTCGCTTGGGTCGCGCCAATATAATAGAAGGTTCCGAGCGGGTAACACTCAACGGTTCGGTGCTCACTAAAGGTAGCGATTACAACATTTCGTATGATATGGGTCAGGTGACCCTTCTTGATGACCGCGCCATGGACCCCAGTGCCGATGTACAGGTTGAGTTTCAGTATGCACCGTTTATGGCGCTCCAGAAAAAAACCCTGTTGGGTACACGATTCGAATATGACTATAATGAGGATCTGAAATTTGGAGCCACCGTACTGTACAAGTCGGACAAAGCCCAGGAACGCAAGCCTCGCGTTGGCCAGGAAACGGCCAAAGCAATGGTTATGGATTTTGATATCAGTTTCGCTTTACATCCGAATTTCCTGACCAGGGTTGTCGATGCTCTGCCGCTGGTTAGCACCGAGGCGGCGTCCCTGCTTCGGGTTTCGGCGGAAGTTGCCCAGTCACGGCCTAATCCGAATGTTGACGGTACCGCCTATGTGGATGATTTTGAGTCGGCTGTCGACCTGGTATCTCTTGGTATCGTTCGCACCAACTGGACGCTGGCCACTGATCCGTTAAATATTGACCCTCTCTACGAACCAAGTCGTATTGGTGATACCTGGACTCGTGGGACTATGCGCTGGCACAATCCACCGCCGGTCAGTCGAGAAGATGTCTATGCCAGCGAAGTAGCCGCCGGTCAGGGATCTCTACAACCATTGCGTTTGTTTTTCCGTCCCCATGGATATAAATACACTGGGCCATCGGATGATCTCTGTAGCGACTCGGTTGAGGCTAAGTCCTGGGGTGGGATAATGCGAAGCTTCGTCAATCGGCTGGATGAAAAGCGGATTTTGACATTCGAAGTGCGTGCCAAGGGTGGACGGGGTGTGTTGCATTTTGATTTCGGTCGCATATCCGAAGACCTTGATGGCAACGGCCTGGTTGAGACTGAGGACAAGAGCAATCCACGTAATGGTACGCTTGATGAAGGCGAAGATACTGGTTTGGACTGGATTATGGATGGGGAGGAGACCGATCGTTGCGGTAAACCATCGACCGATCCTGATCCAGCCGGTGATAACTGGTGGTATGAAGGCTACGGCAAGGGTGTCGGGGACGGAGAGAGCGGAGCCTCGCTACCACCGGTACCGAATAGCTTTTACGAAATGTACAAGGACAGTATCAACGACGCCACTCATCGATTACACTATGAGTGGCAGAATGGTACTGAAGGTAACGAAAAAGATGATGCGGTTCAGGGTCGACCCGATGAAGAAGGGCGCTTGTCACAGAAAAATAGCGCCTACTTTACCTTTGAATTGCCCTTGGATACTATTCTTTCCAACGGGACGCGAAACCCGTACATCGTTCAGGATTCCAGTTTCAACGGTTGGTACACTTATCAGATACCGGTTCGCGACCCAGGTGTTGTTGATACCCTTTCAGAGGATACCGCGCAAGTAACCTGGTCAAGTGTGACCCACGCTCGAGTTTGGTTCGAGAAAGACACCACTGCGGTCGATAGTCTGGAGCAGATGGATTCGGTCTGGATTGCCGATTGGGGTTTTGTGCAGTCGAGTTGGCACGATACGCTGATTACAACGGAAGATGACTACCTGAGTGATTTCTACACCGCCTCGGTGTCCGAAGAAGACAACTCGTTTGAACATCCTCCGGGTGTCGAGCCGTATATCGATCCGGTGACAAACATAGAAGAGGCCCAGCGTGGTCTGTCCCTGAAGTTTGTTGACCTGCAGAAAGATGCCGAGGGTGTCGCCGCCAAGGAGTTGTTCACCACCGAATCCTATTCTGGTTACCGTTGCATGGAAATGTATGTGCACGGGTATGATGGTTTGGAGCGTTCTGACAGCCTCATGTTTTACCTGCGTTTGGGGTTGGATTCAATAAATTACTATGAGTATCGCACTTTTGTAGAAGCTGGTTGGGCAGAGAGTAACCATGTCAAGATCGACTTCAACGAAATAACCGCTCTGAAGGACAAAGCTGACCAGGCACTGGTGGGTAGTAGCAACATACTGGAAGACTCGACTGATGTTTATCGGGTTGTCGGTCGACCCAATATTGGCGAAGTGCGGTTTATTTCGACCAGTGTAAAGAACCATGGTCATAATGCGGTTACCGGCGAAGTCTGGATTGACGAACTACGCGTTACTGATGTACGTAAAGATGTCGGTAATGCCGTCAGGTTAGCGGTCAACGGCACACTGGCCGACCTGTTGACCTACGGCTTCACGTACGACCATCGCGACGCTTTCTTCAGGGAGCTTTCGCAGGCTACGCGGGGTGGTTCGAAGAATAATCTCGGTAGTGGCGAGGAGACCACCCAGATAAGCGTCAGTAGTACCCTGAATATGAACAAGTTCCTGCCGCGCTCCTGGTCAGCGCGTTTACCTGTGACCTACACCTACACCGAAAGCCAATCGATACCGATGTTGCGCAACAATTCCGATGTCATCCTTCCCGAAGATATCCGCGAACAGGAGAAGAACATCTCTCGATCAGTGAGGCTCACGGTTTCTGAGCGATTCCAGAAAAAGGGCTCAAACGTTCTGTTTAATGCTTTTCTAAATCGGCAGAAGGTAACGATGTCCTATAGTCGCACGCGTCGGCAAAGTGTGAACAATCCGCTTATTTTTGCCGAAACGTACAACATGCAGGCCGAGTTTAATATGGGGATTACCACTCCACCCTCGGTGCCCTTTTTAGGCTGGACTAAATCGATTCCACTCCTGAAGAAAATGAGCGACACACGTTTTACGCTATTTCCATCTACATGGCGGTGGAATGCTACTTTCAACCGATCCCTGCAGTTCAAGGATGATCGCGACTTTAACCGGACTTCATCTTTTAGCCGAACTTTAGATGGCCGTATGAACCTGTCGTATCGCCCCTTCAGTACTCTGACGCTCGACTACAACATGGGGACGAAACGCGATCTCACCGATCCTGATCTGGTTAATATCTCGTTTAGTAATCCGAAACTCGGTCTTGAAAATAATTACAATCAGTCGCTCAGGGTGGCTTACGATCCTAAACTGGTCAATTTTTTCACCAGTTCACTTTCATATTCAGCAAGCTACACTGACAATTATAACCGCAGTACGGTTTCGAGGTCAACATCGTTATCTCGGAACTGGTCGGTTTCCGGTGACTTTAGACACACGGTTTTGCTGGGTAGCAAGAAGAAGAAACGGAGACGATCATCCGGTAGTTCGAATCGAGGAGTGGTACGCGGTGGCGTGCGTTCGGGAGTTGAGAGGGGAGAGGACGAAGATAAGGACAAAGATAAAGAAAAAGAACCCGGAACCCCAATTTACGAGCCGTTAGTGGATGGACTGAGGTTCCTTACTGGTTGGTTGCAACCGTTACGGTATCGTTACACCGATGGCTTCAATCGTAGTATCCCGGGAGTATATGAAAAGCTACCCTGGCGATACCGTTTTGGCTTGGATCCGATGGCTGAATTTCCGATGGTCAGTTCCAGCAAGAATCCGTCAATGGGTGAATCGGAGGCTTATGAGTTAGGCTCTGGTTTCTCTATGTTGGGCGGAATCACGACAACCGTGGCGTATAAAACATCAATGACCCGTAGTTTAACAACAGTTGGCACCGATCGAACGGAAGGGGTAAACGTTTCCTGGCCAGAGGTAACTCTTCAGATTCGTCGGTTTACCACACTGCCTTTGATAAAGAATCAACTGAACTGGTTTATTGATGTGTTTTCACCGCGTACAGCATATTCTCGCCAGATCAAGAAAACCAACAATCTTGATCGAGGCTTCACTATTACAGAGACGGAGACAATCAATCGCAACCCCCTTATCTCTCTCAATCTTAAGCTCTTTAGGCGTCTCTCTCTGACTGGTTCCTACAATATTGCCAAGACTATTGAGGAAAAAAATAATCGAACCAGTGGTACTCCGGAGACTGAAACGCACACTACCAAAAACTCGGTGGCACTCTCGGCCAAGTATGCTTTTTCGTCTCCGGGCGGTTTTTCTATTCCACTACTGGGGCGACTGAAATTTAAGTCAATGGTATCAATAGACTTCACAGTTCAGTATTCTTCAAACCTGGTTGAGACTTCCAAGCAGGGGTTGCCGTTTGTACCGTTTACAAACACCTCCAGTTTCGCCGCTTCACCCGTCATATCATATTCATTCTCCAGTCAGATCCGAGGCGGCATATCTGCTCGCTGGCAGGATACCAATGACCTTCAGCGTAACAAGAAGAGTCATGTGCGTGAAATTCAGCTCTGGACTGAGATTCGTTTCTAAGTTTTTGCATTGACTTACTTTGAAATACCGGCCTAATTAACAGTGTGAATATGCGACAGTTGATAATTTTGTTAAGCCTGGTGTTGGTCGGATGTTCCTCCGATCCGATAGAACCACCAGCATTTGACGGTCAGCGTGCTTATGGATACCTGGAACAGCAGGTGGCACTCGGACCGCGTGTGCCGGGTACCGAGGCCTCCAAAGCCTGCCGTGACCTGTTCTACCAACACTTCGAGTCATGTAACCTTCAGGTGGATTCGCAGGCGTTCACTTTTTTTGACCCCTATTCGTCAATCGATTCGCCATTGGTCAACGTGATCGCTCATTATCGAGGTGGGGGTGATGATGAACCTGCGTTACTCTTACTAGCCCACTATGACAGTCGACCTCGAACTGATTTTCACACCGATACCACGCTGATACATCTACCTATCGATGGCGCCAATGACGGTGCCTCGGGTGTCGCGGTGCTTATGGAACTGGCCAATATGTTTAAGTCTCACCCCCCGGATTGTAATGTGGATTTGCTGTTGGTCGATGGCGAGGACTGGGGCAAGCCCGGCGATATTGACTATTATCTGCTTGGGTCTCGCGAGTTTGCTCGTGGGAATATCCGAGACAAATATTGCTTTGGAGTGGTGATTGATTTGATCGGCGATAGTGACCAGCAGATATTCCGTGAGGAATATACCGAGCGATTCTATAAACCGATCAATGATATGCTTTGGCAGACTGCGGCAATGCTGGGAGTGAACACTTTTAGGGAATCTACTCGTTACACGATGCAGGATGATCATATTTCAATCGGTGCCGCTGGTGTTCCGACCGCACTGCTGATTGATTTTGATTACAAATACTGGCATACAGAATTTGATACGCCCGACAAATGTTCGGCTGAATCTCTGGCTAACGTTGGCAAGGTTCTGGCATATGTAATCTATAATTCATCGATATGGCCGAAGAACTGATAAAAACTCGACGCGATTTTCCCGCAGTCGAGACACTATTGCGGGCATCTGAACTGAAAAGCGCTCTGGGATCGTTGCCACGCCCGGTTGCTGTGGCCGTTGTCAGAGAGGTTGTAGCCGCTCTGAAGAAGGGTCTGGATACCAATAAGGGGATTTCAAAGAAGAAACTCTTTGCGGAAATCACCAGTCGTCTACGTCTTGAGACGGCCAAGGGCAACACGAGAGTGATCAACGCCACTGGTGTGGTGGTGCACACGAATCTCGGCCGCTCGCCATTTTCGGAAACATTGCTCAAAGATATCCAAACGTCATTGGTCGGTTACGGGAATGTGGAATTTGATTTAACCAATGGTCGTCGGGGAGGGCGCGGCGCGGCTTGTGAAGATTACCTGACTCAGTTGACCGGTACCGAAGCTGGTACGGTGGTCAATAACAACGCGGCCGCATTGTTCCTTATTCTAAATACCCTGGCTAATCGCAAGAAGGTATTGATCTCACGTGGTGAGCTGGTCCAGATTGGCGGAGGTTTCCGTATCCCAGATATCCTACGCCGAGCTGGTGCTCGGTTGTCCGAAGTTGGTACTACCAACGTAACCAGCCTGGCCGACTACGAAAATGCTATTGATGACCGCACCGGGTTGATCCTCAAGGTGCACAAGAGTAATTTTATCCAGGCCGGTTTCACCGATGAGGTTGACCTCAAACCATTGGTAGCGTTGGGGAGAAAGCACTCAATACCGGTTGTCAACGACCTCGGTAGCGGTGTTTTGTTACCCACCGGGCGGATTTTGGGCTACCGAGAGCCGACTGTCCAGGAGTCGGTGCGGGTCGGCGCCGACCTGACCTGTTTCTCAGGAGACAAGCTGTTGGGGGGTATGCAGTCGGGTTTGATCGTTGGCCGTCGTGATCTGATAACCAGAATAAAGAAGAATCCGCTATTTCGGACGGTGCGCGTCGATAAAGTCGTCTTCTTTGTGCTGGAGCGATTATTGACTACCTATCTGAACGGAACGCATCAGGAACAGATCAAACTATGGCAGATGCTTGGCCGCTCAATCAAAGAATTGGAGCAGATGGCTACAGCCGCTCTGCGCGAGGCGGGCAGTCCCGATGGTGTCACGGTTGAGAAAACTAAGGCCCAGGTGGGCGGCGGAGCGTTGCCGGAGCAGGATCTCGCATCAGTAGGCCTCGTATTTGACAAGACACACTCGGCTCGGCAATTGATGAAAAAACTGCGCCAGGGACATCCGCCGGTGATCGGTCGAATCGATGACGACCGTCTCATTCTCGATTTGAAAGCGGTCGACCCTTCCGAAGTTTCCATGTTTGCCCAGGCAATCAAGAAGGTTTTGAAACGATAGTGGAGTCTTACTCGTGATCGTTGTTGGGACGGCTGGTCATATAGATCATGGGAAGTCGGCAATCGTCAAGCGCTTGACCGGTGTTGACCCTGATCGCCTGCCCGAAGAAAAAGCACGGGGGATGACTATTGATCTCGGCTTTGCTTTCTATGAAACAAGCGATGACCAGCAGATAGCGCTTATTGATGTCCCTGGTCACGAAAGATTTGTCAAAAACATGATTGCCGGCGCGGGGGGGATTGATGCCGTTCTACTGGTGATTGCCGCCGACGATGGCTGGATGCCGCAGTCTGAGGAACATTTTCAGATTACACGATTGCTAGGGGTCACTCAGGGTTTGGTAGTCATCAACAAGATTGATCTGGTCGAACCGGACTGGGTTGATTTACTTGAGCAGGATGTGATCGACAAGGTGGCTGGGTCATTCCTTGAAAATGCCCCGATATTAAGAGTGTCAGCCGAGACGGGCGAGGGTTTTGAGGAACTGGCGACACATCTTGATTCCCTGCCGTCACGGCTTGCCTCCCAGCGCGATATTGGAAAAGCACGTTTGGGAATCGACCGATCCTTCATACGAACCGGTATCGGCGGTGTGGTTACTGGTACGTTGCGAGGTGGAGAATTGAAAATTGGTCAGACGGTTGGCGTGTGGCCTGGCGGAGTTACCGGTAAAGTGCGCACCTTGCAGTCAAATGGTCACGCTGTCGAAACTGCGATGCCGGGTCAACGGACGGCAATCTCTCTGACAGGAGTGGACCGAGATCGACTCGTCAGGGGGGGCGTAATTTCGGCCCGCACTGATCTTGATTATTTCGATGACCACCCGGTGCTGGCTCTCTCATTAGAAATGTTGCCCAATGCGCCGGTTGCTGTTTCGGATAGGCGGCGTGCTCTTCTGATTGTAGGTACGACCGAGGTCGAGGGAGAGCTACGTCTCTTTGACCACAAGAGTGTAAAACCAGCGGAAACAGGTACGATCTTTTTCCGTCCGGATGAACAGATTTATACGCTGGTTGGTGATCATTACATTCTGCGACTGCCTACACCGATGATTACTCTTGGTGGTGGTACTGTACTGGATCACCTTGAGCGTTTTCCGCGTCGTAAACAACTGATTGAGATGTCGTACCTGAAAGATCGCACAACTCCGGGTCTGCAATCGCTTGTGCTATCAGAATTGCGTAAACTGATTCTGGCGCACAGGGAGAATCTTCTGCAACACGCCAATGTAGATGCCGCAGAAATAGAAACTACAGTGACCAATTTGATGCGGGATAAAAAAGTTGGTGCTACTGGCGAATATCTGTTTGAGGTCGAAACCCTTCAAGCAAGGACCGAAACTCTGCTTGAGAAACTGAAAACCGCTCTGGGCGAGCAGTCTCACCTCAAGGGTCTTACGCTTGACCAACTTGGTCGACTTCTTCCGGCACTTCGACCGATTCTACCGGGGTTAGTGAGCTATCTGGTTGAGGAAAAGGCTCTGGTGCTGAGGGGTGATCTGTACGATTTGGCCGGGCGGGGTATGAGTCTCAAAGGTGTTATTAAACAGGTACACGATGATATCCTTGAGAGCTTGCGACACAACAAATACGATCCGCCCAAATTGAGTCAATTGGCTTCCGGAGGTAAAATCCATCAGCAGGCGATCAAGTATGTCATTGACTCAGGCGAAGGGTACAAATGTGGTTCCGACTATTTGTTCCTGAGCGAGGTTTGGAGCGAGATAATCATCTTTGTCCGAGAACACCTAAACCAGACCGAACGGCTCACGGTACCTGATTTGCGCGAGCGATTTGGTTTCACGCGCAAGTTCGCTATACCGTTGTTGGAAGAGCTTGATCGACTTAAACTGACTGAACGGTCGGGCGATTTCCGGATCAAGGGGAAACGATTTGAAAGCGAAGACTTTATTTCATAACGGTCGCATTCTTACTCAGGCCGGTGAGTTGCGAGCTGACTCGATAGCTATCTGTCGAAATTCTATTGTCGCGGTTGGCAATCGACTGGAACATGATCCTGACTTTCGATCCTACTCGCAAATCAACTTGCGCGGACGGACAGTGATTCCGGGTCTGGTTGATGCTCATACTCATTTCCATTTGTTTACTAAGACGTATTCGCAAGTGTCTCTCAATGGTCTTGATTCGCTCGATAAATGCTTGCGAAAAATCAAGCGATTCACAGCTAATCTGCCTCGCAATCGATGGGTTGTTGGCGGTGGGCTTTTCCCTGATGGTTTCCATTCTCGAACAATACCTGATCGATACATGCTTGATCGGGTTACTGGGGGACGCCCGGCTTTCATTTTTTTCAAAGACACTCATTCAGCGTGGATCAACAGTAAAGCGCTGGAATTTGGTAGAATCACTGGTGCGACTCCGCAACCGGATGGTGGGCGGATCGAATTGCTTGCTGATGGCTCACCTTCGGGGATTTTGCGGGAGATGTCAGCCTATCTCGATCTCTACCATAGAATACCGCCACTTCCCAAGCGGGAACTCAATCGCTGTTATGATTTGGCGGTTAATCATGCCTACCGCTTGGGTATCACCGGCGTACATTCTTTTGATGGCCCCGATGGCTTTGAGTATTTTGCTGATCTGGCCGAAAGAAACAAACTCGGTCTGCGAATTAATTACTATCCCAGAGCAGACCTCTTATCACAATTGGAGAAAACCGGCACACGGTACGGCACTGGTACCAAGTTCTTCCGCATCGCCGGAGTGAAGCTGTTTGCCGATGGTGCCCTGGGTAGCCAGTCCGCGCTCTGTTTTAGCAAGTATCTGGGGAGCAAGGACAATCGCGGCATCGAAGTGCTCTCGGTGGCGCAGATGAAACAACTCGCTCGGCGTGCGGCCCGTCTTGGTCTTCCTTGCGCCATTCACGCGATTGGTGACAAAGCGGTAGCCAACGTGCTCGAAGCGTTTGAATCTATTAAGCGACCGCGCCTCAGACATCGGATTGAACATCTGCAGTTGGTTCGGCGTAAGGATCTGGCGCGGGTCAAGCGGCTCGGCGTAGTGGCATCAATGCAACCGTCGCACTGCCCATCGGATATTGGAATGGCCCGCAACTACTGGGGCCGCCGTAGCACCAATGCTTATGTTTTTCGCACTGTGCTCGATAAGGGGATCCCGCTTGCTTTCGGCTCCGATGCACCAATTGAACCACTCGACCCGATAGCCGGTATCGCCGCCGCCGTGCGACGGGCCCGACCCAACAGCCGGGATGTTTTCCACCCTGAACAACGGATATTCGCCACTGAAGCACTCCATGCGTTTACGGTTGGTTCGGCGATAGCGTGTGGGCAGGAACATCAGCACGGTTATTTATTACCGGGTTACCGGGCTGATTTCGTTGTGTTGGATCGTGATCTCACAAGAATTGCGCCATCACGTATCTACGATACCCGGGTTCTGGCGACAATTCTGGATGGCAAGCTGAAATACTGCCATTCGTCGCTTCGGTGGTAATCGACAAACCCAGCCTACGGTTGTGTCAGGTCACAATCCCGTCTTGACGGGACAAGGACCCGACACAACTGTGAATAAGGTTTATCAACAGGCCCCTAGGCGAATTCGAAGGACCCGCCGCAACAACCCTACCGGGCTTTCTCAATAAGTCGCTTGGGTGGTAATCGGTCAGTCTATATTTCTTTTGAATTGACACCGCACGGGTACGTACCAATATTGAACTATATCAAAGGAGTTATTCCTATGCGACTGAAAATGATCTTTGCACTGGTCGGCGTTGCACTCTTGATCTGCGCGCCCTTGATCCAGGCCGATACAACTACCAGTACGACTGATTCAGTCGATCAGCCACCTGTGCGGCAGATCGGCCGCACTCTTGTTTACACTATGTCTATTGAAGGCGCTATTGGAGCGGTTACGGCTGAACGTATCTCCGAGGCGATTGAGATTGCCGAAGACGAAGACGCCGAACTGCTTATCATCTTTCTCGATACCCCCGGTGGGTTCACCAACTCTACCTGGGAAATTAGCAAGTCGATTCTCAATAGTCACGTACCGGTTTGTGTGTACATTGCGCCGTTAGGGGCGACGGCCGGATCGGCCGGGGTCTATATCACCTATTCTGCTCATTTTGCCGCTATGGCACCAACTGCCAATATCGGAGCCGCGCATCCTGTTGGCGGTGGGGGAGAAGAGATAGACTCTGTTATGAATGAGAAAATCACCAACGATGCCGCCGCCAAGATCCGCGCAACTGCCGAAAAATGGGGGCGCAACGGTGAGTGGGCCGAACGCGCTGTGCGTGAGTCCGTGTCGATCACAGCATCTGAGGCACTCGACAGCAACGTGGTCGAAATAATAGCGGCTGACATCGACGATCTTATTGATCAACTCGACGGTCGTAAGATTGGGATGCCGTATGGTGAGAAAACTATGTCACTGGCCCGCGTCGACATTGAGGAGATTGATCCGTCGTTTGCACAACTGGTTCTACAGATAATAACCTCGCCGGAGATCGTCCTCTTACTGTTCTCTATTGGTGGTCTGGGCATCACGCTCGAACTGTACAACCCCGGTTCAATTTTCCCCGGCGTGGTGGGCGCTATCAGTCTGATCCTGGCATTTTATGGTATGCAAACACTACCGATCAATGTGGCGGGCCTGGCGCTGATTGTGCTCGCGATAGCGTTGTGGATAGCTGAAATTAAGGTGATTTCACATGGGGTTCTGTTTGTTGGCGGTCTGGTATCATTTTTCTTTGGAGGCCTTATGTTAGTTGATTCGGTTGATCCCGCGCTTCAGATATCATTGTCGTTTCTGATCTGGTTCACTGTTGTTTTTGCCGCTGTATTCGGTTTGATTATCTGGCTGGTGATTCGCGCCCATCGACGCATGGTTGCGATTGGCGATGAAGGCATGCCGGGCAAGATCGCCGAAGTGCGCACCAAAGGTCAGGTCTATGTCGATGGCGCCCTCTGGAAAGCGGAATGCGATGAAGAACTGGTGAAGGGCGACAAGGTTGAAATAGTCTCAGTTGATAAACTGCTTCTTAATGTCAAAAAGATAAACTCAAAATAGAGGAGTGGTATCATGCCACAGGCATCATTTGGAATCATTATCATAGTCTTTTTCGGATTGGTTATTTTGTTCAATCTGGTTAAAGTACTCAAGGAATATGAGCGGGGTGTTATATTCCGGCTTGGTCGGTTGATTGGCACCAAGGGCCCCGGTCTAATTATTCTGATACCGGGCATTGATAAGATGGTCAGGGTCGACTTGCGTGTTATCACCTACGATGTCCCACCGCAGGATGTCATTACCAAGGACAACGTCTCGGTCAAGGTAAACGCCGTACTTTACTTTCAGGTAACCAACGCCAATAACGCGATTGTCTCGGTGGCGAATTTCTTCGAAGCAACCTCACAGATTGCCCAGACCACGCTACGGTCGGTACTCGGTCAGCAGGAATTGGACGAGCTATTGGCCAACCGCGACAAGATCAACGCCGAGTTGCAACACATCATTGACGAACAGACCGAACCGTGGGGTGTCAAAGTCTCGGTAGTCGAAGTCAAGAATGTCGATCTACCGATAGAGATGCAACGCGCCATGGCCAAACAGGCCGAGGCCGAACGTGAACGCCGCGCCAAGGTGATCCACGCCGAGGGTGAGTTCCAGGCTTCCCAGAAACTGGCCGATGCCGCCCAGGTTATTGCCACGGCTCCGAACGCGATGCAGCTTCGATTCTTGCAGACCCTGACCGAGGTGGCCGCCGAGAAAAACTCGACCCTAATATTCCCGGTGCCGGTCGATCTCCTGTCTACGGTCACAAAGTACCTGGAGAAGAAGACCGAGTAACGTGGGCAAGGTGACCGGCCATGTCACCCTGAGCCTGTCGAAGGGTCTTGTAGGGCGGATCCGGCTTTGGATCCGCCTCTTGGGCAGAATACGTGGTGTCGGGTGACCCCGCCCGACACCTGATCGCTGTAGTAAGACTGTCAGGCAGAGTCGCCTGACAGCACAGAAAACTCAGCGATTCATATTCTGATGTAACTCGGTGTAAAACGCCAAGACAAACCCTCTGGCATTAGTTTGTAGATCGAAACCAGTCCGTTTCGGGTGGTTTCGACGAACCACCTGGCCGGATTTGGGACGGTATTTGACCCCGGACCCGATTGGGATTTCAGGCGGCCTAAATATGTATAGCTACGCCGGCCAAAACCCGATAAACAACATAGATCCCTGGGGTGGGGTGGACTTTTGGTCGGATCTCTGGGGCACATATGGCACAGCCAGCAATATCCTGTTTCCAACCAACTGGGTCGCGGATGAGTTGGGTGGACTTGCTGTTTTGATTCTGCCCGAAGGATTGACCAAGGGAACGTGGTTCGGAACCGGTTTTGGCGAGGAAGCCGTAGACTACTGGGCGGAGAAATACAATCAGGCCGAGGCTGACAATTGTGACAATTGGCACTACAGCCATGAGGAGGTAGCCTATGGTGCGATGGGATGGTCCGCCAGTTGGTGGACTGAAGATAACTGGAACTGGACTTTACTTACTCTTGGCGGAGGTTACATGGCCAGAGTCATAGGACCATTTTCGACACGTGGCTCGCAGAAGCACCTACAGAGAATCAGGCAGTACATCAGATATGATCGCTCACATCATCAGAAGCCACCTGGCTGGGACGGCAAGTGGTTCAAGTAGGTTGAGAAACATTGACATTGGAGAATAGTGTATGACTAGATATGAATTGCAGACACCAATTACTAGCACACAGTCAAGAAAGAGAAAACTTGAATCGTCAACGAGTATGTTGCTCGTGAGCATTGAACAGGAAGATGATATCCAGACGGTACTGAGTGAATACATATTCAAGGCTCGTGCAGATTCCAAGCGATTGGTAGCTCAAACAATCGTCTGCTATGATTCTGTAAAGAAAGTCAGCCGTGTGCTTGACCAGACTGATTTACAGTATTGGTTTGATAGCGATGTTGTGCAAGCAATAGGGAAACCACAAAACGTTATTATTAGCTGTGAAAGCCAACGTGACGTGTTGCTCGCTCTCGCAGGAATTAACACTGAGGCCATGGTTTTCTATAACCTGCCGTTGAAGGATGGACAGCCAGTGATCAATGAAGCGATTGTCTCCTGTTCGATAGATGGCTATCAGGAGCACATTTTCCTTCGTCACCAAGACGAAGTAGGCTGTTTTGTTTTTTATCAGGACACTCATGACTCCATAGAATTGCTAGCAGTCTGTCGGAGAACCTCCGTTTCTTGATTTAATTAAATTATTTTGAGTA
>JAGGTI010000042.1 GCA_021163775.1 Candidatus Zixiibacteriota bacterium | reverse complement strand
ACACCAGCTGAACTATTTTGGGAAAAAGTGTTGCACTTCAAACGTGAGTCCAGCCACCCGCCTTCGCGGGTGAGACTATGAAGACACTAAGATAACAAGAGAGGGTAGCTCAGAGTGATGGAATTGGTAAGCCGCTCACTCCGAATCGTAGGAGATCAGGTAGTTCACATCGTAGGCGGCTAACTTGTCCTTGTGCGGCAGGAAGTCAAGACCAATCACAGACGATATTCCGACTACCTCACCCTTTAGCTTCTCGACCAGTTTGCAGGCCGCTTCCAGTGTACCACCGGTGGCAATCAGATCATCGACTACCAGCACTCGGTCACCCGACTCGATAGCGTCTTCGTGAACTTCGATTTTGTCGGTGCCGTATTCGAGAACATATTCCTGGGCAATTGTCTTGTACGGCAGTTTACCCGGTTTGCGTGCGATCACCAATCCAACATTCATCCGGTCAGCCAGTGCCGCTCCAAACACGAACCCACGCGCTTCAATCGCCATAATTTTCTGAGTATCCCGACTGACAGCGTACTTCTCCATCTGGTCAAGCGCGAGATTGAATCCAGTTTCGTCCTGCAACAAAGTGGAGATATCGTAGAAGTTCACACCGGGTTTGGGGAAATCAGGAACTTCGCGAATGTACTTTTTCAGTTTTTCCATATTTATCTCGTGACTTCAAATGAGGAGAATCGTCCGGTTGACTCGGACCAGCTTATATTGACATCCTGGATGACCGAAAAATTCGGTCCCGCTTTCAATTCTGAAATAAATTCTTCGAGGACTTCACGCTCACCCTCGGCCAGTACCTGAACCCGACCATCAGGCAAATTTTTCACCCAGCCGGTCACACGCAATTGTTGCGCTTTCTGATAAGTGTAGTAACGGAAACCAACCCCCTGCACCATCCCCGAAATCAACAGTTCTACGCGCTTGAGGTTCATTCCTCCAAAGCGGCCTGAGCCAATTCCATAGCCTTCTCAGCGGCTTCCGTCGGGTCATCCATACTAATGATATCTTCGCCCACTTTCCAGGCAGAAATCGAGATCACTGGTTTACCAGCTTTAAGCGCAAACGCCATTTCCGACAGCGTACCATACTTGCCCGGAAACGCGACCACAACATCGGCCATGCGGATCACCATAATGTTTCGTGCTTCACCAAAACCGGTTGGGATGGCATAGGTTATAAATTTGTTGGCATCATTGCGGTCTTCGCCCGGCAATATGCCGATTGATACCCCGCCACCTTCCCAGGCACCCCGAGCGGCACCTTCCATAATTCCTTCCAAGCCACCACAGACAACTACGCCACCATTCTTGGCTACATATCGGGCAACAATCGCCGCGTTGTCCCTAAGTTTCTTGGAGCACTTGCCGGCACCGACAATTGCAATAACAGGTTTTCTCTCTATGGCCATTCTTAACAAACCTTTCCCAATAAACACACTCTCAATATGAAGACGAAAACACGTCAGCCCGTTGTCTTTGAAATATCGGGGCGACTGGATTTGAACCAGCGACCTCTTAGTCCCGAACCAAGCGCGCTACCAACCTGCGCCACGCCCCGTCTATTTACCTAACGGTTAACACAAGGATATTCGTTTTGACACAGTTGTCAATAGTTTATCGGTGATTTTAGCTGGATATTTGTTCTCTTTTCCTGTCAAATTTTGACTGGACATTCGGTTAGCCGCTGAAGAATGTCAAAATCAGTGAACTCCAACCCCATCGGAGTTAATGATACAAGTCCTTTTTGGACTGCTACGAAATCACTGCCTTTGATCCGTCGCCATTTGGGATGGCCCCCAATCCAATAGTAGTCCCGTCCTCTCGGGTCATTTTTCCGAATTACCATGTCTTTGTAAACCCGGTTGCCCTGGCGTGTAAACTGGTATCGATTGTAAGGTTTCCCATTATCGGGAGGCAGATTTACATTGAGCAGAGTACCTGGCCCAAAGTCAAACGTGTCATAAGCATCCAATAACTTGTGGACAAACCGCGCGGCGCGAAGCATCGGCATCCCCGGCTTGTGATCAACCATAGAAACGGCGATTGAAGGAATCTTCAGTATTGCTCCTTCCACAGCCGCCGCAACCGTCCCGGAATAGATCACATCATCGCCCATATTGGCTCCATGGTTGATACCTGAAACGATGAAATCAGGAACACGATTCTTGAGTGCTATCTGCAAAGCCAAGAGGATACAATCAGTCGGGGTACCATCAGTGAAATATCGATTTTTATCCAACTGATGCATCCTGAGCGGGCGACTAAGTGTCAGTGAGTGCGATGAGGCCGACTGCTCACGGTCAGGAGCAACCATCACGACATTGTCAGTGGTCGACAGTTCCTTGAACAGCACCTCAATACCGTCAGAAAAATAGCCGTCATCATTGGTGATCAGTATTCGTCGTTTTTGTGTTTTCTTGGCCAAGTTCTACCTCCGGCTCTGGTGTCCGTAGCGTTTGAATATTCAGTTCGTCTTGTGACCTTCATAGTAGGTATTGGTCCACCACAAAGCAACCTCGGTAGCCGCTGACTATACTAGTTGGCTCAATTGCCAGAGTCCCCACAAAGAACCGGCGAGCACTGTGGCAAGGCTGGCCGCAGGCACCGCCGATGGATAGCGCCGCCATACCGAGTGCCAGCCGACCACCAACCCGACAGCTATCATCGGCAAGACTGGAAACAAGTTCTTGCCCCAGCTCGTCATGGTGCCGGGAGGATAAGAGAAAGTGTAAGTAAGCGATCCAGCAATTGCCGCCCCGACCGCAAGCCCGATCGGTGCCACCAACAACCGGCGTCGCCCCGTCACTCGGAACCAGCCCAGCAACCCGACCAACATCATTGGCAACGCGGTCAGCAGGTAGACAACCGGAGTCAGTTGCACCTTGTAGCCGTGGCCCAGCGCCAACCAGAAACTCCAGGTCAGGTTACGTATCGCGCGTAGAATGTTGGCCGCCGTCAGACCGGACCCGCCCGGTACACCGGGCATGATGGCCAACCAGTCATCGTACATAACTACATTTCGGACTACCAAAATCGACACCGGTCCAGCCCAGCCGGTGGCAAACAGAAACAAGCGACGAACCGCAACTCGCCAACCTCGGTCGCTCATCTGCCAGATACGCAGAACAGCCAGCGGCAATAGCGCCAACCCAGTCAACTTGGTGAGAACGGCCAGTCCGGCCCAGACGCCGGCCCAGAATACCGTGCGACTGTTCGCCCGCGGTTGCCAGAGCAGCCACAGGCATATAGCCGATGGAAGAACCACCAAAGCATCGTTAGTCACAGTCGATCCGGTCCCGACAAAACTCGGCAACAGACTCATAAAGCCTACCCCCCAGAGAGCCTCCACCGGTCGCAATCCCGGCATGAGCCGGAAGAATCGATAGGCAATCCAGATTGTCATCACCGCCAACAGGACAGAAAGCAAGCGCACAATGATAAGCGGCCCCGGAGGCGCCTGCGGTGTCTGATCGAACACAACCGTCTCGGGAAACAGCTTCAGGGGCAACGCCGCAAGCCAGTAGTAAAGCGGCGGTTGAAATGACTCATACGCGGGGAACGTCGGGGTACTGGTCGGAAGTATCCCCTCGCGTGCAATCTGCTCGGCAATCCAGAAATGAGCATACTCGTCAGGCGCATGCCAGGCTGGGGTTTGTAAGACGAAGGCCAGGCGAATCAGTCCGGCCACCACGAGGATAACCAGAAGAATACCGCGATAACGCCTTTTTTCAGCCGCGTCAGTCACCGCCATAAATTGCTACATCCATATCCGTTTCCATATCTGGCGGATGAAGCGCAGAGTGTCCTTGAATGGATTTATATATGACTGTGACTCCCCATAAACAGTCTTGACAGCCACCTCCCTCACTCCACAATCAAGCACCCCCGCCTGAAATAACATCTCGGACTCAAAATCGTATCTCTCGCTTCGTAGTGACATGGCTCGCAAAACCGAGGTTGGGATAAGGCGGAACCCTGACTGGCTGTCACGAATACGTGTAGCCGAGAATATTGAGAGAATCATTGAGGTCAGGTTGTTTATCAGCCAGCGAGTGAAAGGCATGATCTTGAGATTCATCCGACGGGTACCGATTATGAGGCATCGGCCATTATCAGCGGCAAAGAATGCGGGGATTTCTTCAGGTAGATGTTGCAAGTCGGCATCAAGAGTCAGCACGGACCGATACTCATGCCGTATAGCGTAGTCAAACCCAGCGGACAAAGCGGTCCCTTTGCCCCGATTCCGCGGAAACGAGATATGGCGCACGCCGAGATTCTCGAGCAGTTCCGCGGTGTTATCGGTGGAACCATCGTTGACGACCAGAAGGTTGCTGTCACATACGTACACTCGCACACGCTCGACCAACTCGGGCAGGTAGCAAGCGGCATTGTATGCCGGTACTATAACCAACACACTATATATATTAAGATTCGTCACTTGAGATTTATACTGTCCGTAACGGTCGGGAAACAGAAAAAAATTGGTCGGAGCGAGCCGATTTGAACGGCCGACCTCTCCCACCCCAAGGGAGTGCGCTACCTAGCTGCGCCACGCTCCGACGTAGCTTAAATGTAGGTCAATTTGCGCAGAGTTCAAGAGAAAAGTTTCATCAGGTCTTCGACATCCTTGCGCATCTTACCCAGAATCGTCCGAGTTTTGGCATGGCTTATTGACCGATTCTTCTCTTCGGACCCTCGTCTCATGGTGAGCTTAGCCCTTGCACCCTGGATTGTGAGTCCCTCGGATTTACGCAGATGCTTTATCCGGTTGACCAACTCAATGTCACGCGAGGTGTACAGACGGTTTCCCCCGCGGTTCTTGCGAGGTTTTAGAGTCGGAAACTCCTTCTCCCAGTACCTGAGAACATATTGCTCAAGACCAGTGATACGCGAGACTTCACTGATCGAATAGTATCTTTTTTCTTCAATAACAGTATCTTTCATACGACTCCCACTCATAGTCGGCACTACTGCCAGATTTCAGCGCGCAATCGTCTTCCCATAAGATTACCAAGAGCTTCCCTGGCATCCTTATTTTCAAAGAGCACGTGGTAGACCTCTTCCGTGATAGGCATTTCCACAGCATGGCGGCGAGCCAGATCTCGCCCGGAGCGGGTTGTCTCGACCCCCTCGGCAATCATCGTCATACCCGCCAGAACTTCGTCCAATTTCATCCCCAGTCCCAATTTCTCCCCTACGTACCGGTTCCGACTATGTCTCGAAAAACAGGTCGTCACCATATCCCCCAATCCCGACAATCCAGCGAAAGTTTCCGCCCTGGCTCCCATCGCGACTCCCAATCGGGTTATTTCCGCCAGCCCTCGCGTAATCAACGCCCCCTTGGTGTTGTCACCCAAAGACAAACTATCAATAATCCCAGCCGCGATAGCAATAATATTCTTCAGTGAGCCACCCAACTCAACCCCAACAACATCATCGCTCTGATACACCCGGAAACGTTCGGTTGAAAACAGCTCCTGCACCTGAACCGCCAGGTCGCTATTGACCGATGCCACCACCACAGTCGTAGGCATATCGAAAGCAACCTCCTCAGCGTGAGATGGTCCCGATAATGTAGCCACCCGATTCGGCTCCACCCCTGCCTCCTCGACGATAACTTCCGACATCCGCTGGAGACTACCTTTCTCGACCCCTTTGGCCAGATTGACCACAATCACATCACGACCAATGGCATCCCGTACCACATTCATCACCGAACGTACATGCTGAGATGAGACCGCCACCACTATCACATCGACCCCAACCACAGCATCGACAGGATCGGCGGTCAACTCGACACCGTCATCGAGTTTGAAATCAGCGAGTTTGTCCGGATTGCAACGAGTGGTCACAAGTCGTTTGTAATCCTCTGGATCAAATTCCCACATGGAGATTTTGCAACCCTGCTGTGCCAACAGACGACTGACGGCTAACCCCCACGAACCAGCACCCAAAATGGCCACTCGCTTATTCATCATTACCTCGATGACGACCAAGACTGAATCTGTTTTCGGTTCCAGCCAGAAGACGTCGGATGTTGCGAACATGGGTCAGAGGCACAAACAACCCGATCGCCACTGTAAGCAACCAGTAGACCTGAGACACCTCCTGATCATACAGATTTTGCTCAACGACTACAGTCAAAGGCAGGGCCAGCGCGGCGGCCATTGATGCCACTGAAACATACCGGGTAGAGAATACAATAACCAGGAACACTACTACCGCGACCAATGTCTCCGACGGCAACAAAACCGCCAATACACCAGCGGCGGTGGCGACTCCCTTGCCACCCCGGAATCTCAGATAGACGGGGAATATGTGTCCGAGGATAGCCGCGATTCCAATCATAACCACCATCAGTTCCGGACGAGCCGTATCATGAAAGACAATTCCTGCCACCCACACAACTACGGATCCTTTTCCGATATCCAACAGGTACACCCAGACAGCGGCTTTCACTCCGAGCGTTCGCAATACATTGGTGGCTCCGATATTACCGGAACCAACCTTACGAATATCTCGAACTCCGAAAATCCGGGCTACCAGCAACCCGAACGGGATAGCGCCTATAAAGTAGGCGATCAGTATGGCTGTAAGGGTGATTGTCATTCAGTAGCGGCTCGGTTCTTCTCCTGTAGACCTATACGGCTGGGCAGGCCGAAAGATCATTCCGTTGTTTCAAAGACACTGTCTATTTCAGTCGTTTCCTCTTCTTCAACTGTGATCGGTCGCAGTTCTTCGAGTTCGGGGTAGTATTCAATGAAAGCATCTATTATCACCGGTATTTCGTCTTCATCAAATACCTTGTTGGACATAACTCCCTGGAGCGATTGCATGAAAAGCATATAGCCTTCAAGGTCAAATAGAGTGTCCTGATCCTGGGCCTGTAGAAAAGCATCCGCAATGGCATTGAACTGAACTGTGTCGACACTCTCATATTCGTTGGTAGCGAGTTCAGCCTTGAGACCATTAACAAGTGTAGCACCGCCCATCTTGACCAGGTCATCTTTGTAAATCCAACAGGTCGTCAAACCAATGGCAATTATAACCACTAGTATTCCGCCAACGATCAGACCGATGAGACAACCCTTCGACATCCCTTTGCTCTGGGTGTTTTCCATCATATTCTCCTATTAGTGTTCACCACGACCTGCCGAAACATGAGGGCCAAGCGCTTTACTTAAAGCCATTTGGAGGCTTCAACTGAAGTTCCAGCTTAGATGATATATAACGATCTGTGTGACGGACCGCAAGCGATTTAGTGGTGTCGGGTGACCCTACCCGACACCTTGATGATTCACGAGAGCAGTCAGGCAGAATCGCCTGACTGCACGGATGCTGGAAAGTGTTTTCCGCCTTTGATATATGGAGTTATCCACAAAGAAAAAAGGCAGGGCCGTGTGGCCCTGCCTTGAAAATTCATAGCAACAAGAAATTTACTTGGCCGCCGCTTTGGCAGTTTTCTTGTCTTTCTTCTTGGCGTCTTTTTCGACCTTCGGTTTTTCGATCATCAGCTCAACAACCGATATCGGCGCACCATCACCGCGTCGCACACCGAGCTTCATAATCCGGGTATAACCGGAATCACGATCGGCAAACTGCGGGACGATCTCGTCATAGAACTTTTTGAATATCTCTTTGACGTGCAATGTTTCCGCCACCTGGCGTTTGGATGCCAAGGTACCCTTCTTGGCAGTAGTGATCAAACGATCAATCACCGGCCGTAAGGCTTTGGCTTTAGCTTCGGTCGTCTTGATCATGCGATGCTGAATCAACGACATAGCCATATTGGCCAGCATAGATTCGCGGTGCGGTTTGGTACGACCTAACTTCTTAACTTTATCACGATGTCCCATTTTCTACCTTCGATAACTTCTATTTCGTCGGTTCCACAAACTTGGAGATATCCATACCGAACGACAAATTCATGTCTTCGAGCAGGGTGCCGATCTCATTGAGCGACTTCCGGCCAAAGTTTCGGTACTTGAGCATCTCCGCCTCGGTCCTGACAACCAGGTCTTCGAGCATCTGTATATTAGCCGCCCGCAGGCAGTTAGAGGACCTTACTGAAAGTTCAAGGTCATCTACACGAGTCCGCAATAAGTTGCGTACACGCACGACCTCTTCATCTTCTTCCGGTTCCTCTTCGACCATCACGTCTTCATCCATATGGATAAACATCTGCAAGTGATCCTTTAACAGCTTGGCGGCATAAGAGACCGCATCCTCCGGACTGATAGAGCCATCACTATTAAGTTCCAGGATCAGACGATCAAAATCAGTTTTTTGACCCACGCGAGTACTCTCCACCTGGAAAGTAACCTTGGTCACTGGTGAGAAAAGAGCGTCAAGGAATATCGTACCGGACGGGGCATCATCCCACTTATTCAGATCGGCATTGACATAGCCGCGTCCAGAATCAATATCAATTTCCATCTCAAAGTCGACATCATCAGTGAGTTCGCAAATATGCAGGTCACGATTACAGATTTCAACTTCGGTATCGCCGCCGAACATACCAGCGTTCACGACCCCTTTCTGGGTCGCTCTAAGCCTCAATGTTCGTCGCCCATCACCATGCATTATGGGGATGATTTTCTTAACGTTGAGGGCAATATTGGTCACATCTTCAAAGACTCCGGGAACCGTGGAGAACTCATGCAGGACACCGTTGATCCGCATAGAGACCACAGCGGCACCCTGAATTGAGGACAGTAACACGCGTCGCAGAGCCGCACCCAGAGTGATACCGTAACCTCTCTCCAATGGCTCAATGATGAATCGCGAGTAATTATCCGTGGCCGATGATTGATCGTTAACGATCTCTTTCGGCATTGTCAATGGCTTCCATTTCATACGATTCGAACCTCCAAGGGCGGAATTGCTCCTATTTCGAGTAAAGCTCCACGATTAGCTGCTCATTAGCGGTCATTGGGATATCAGCGCGGGCCGGGATCTCCAACAGTTCTCCTTCGAGAGCCGCCTTGTTGAGTCTTAGCCAGCCGTAATCTTCGCCACGTCCCATTTTCATCGCTTCGTGGATCATATCCAATTTCTTGGATTTGTCCCTGACCCGGATAATCTGCCCCGGACGTATGAGGTACGATGGGATGTCAACAATTTGCTCATCGACCTGAATGTGGCGATGGCGTACCAACTGACGGGCGGACTTGCGGGACGGCGCAAAGCCCAACCGGTAGACCATATTATCCAGTCTCCGTTCGAGGAACTGAATCAGGTTCGCACCGGTGATGCCAGTCTTGGCATCAGCCTTTTTGAAATAATTGCGGAACTGTCGTTCCAGTACACCATAAGTACGGCGGACCTTTTGTTTTTCGCGCAACTGCAGGCCATAGGCCGATACTTTGCGTCGCATATTCTGGCCATGCTGACCGGGGGGATACTGCCGGCGCTCAAGGGCACACTTGGGCCCCATACAGCGTGAGCCTTTGAGGAACAATTTCTCGCCCTCACGGCGGCACAGCTTGCAGTTTGCATCACGATAACGAGCCATCTACTCTCCAGTATTTCTTTAACCTAAACTTCCAACTCCAAGTCATACCCGGCGCCGCTTTGGCGGCCGACAACCATTATGCGGTATAGGCGTAACATCTCTAATCATGGTAACTTCCAGACCAGCGGCGGCCAGCGAACGAATAGCCGCTTCCCGACCAGAACCCGGGCCCTTGACCCATACTTCCACTCGGCGCAGGCCCATCGACAAAGCTTCCTTGGCGGCCGCGCTTCCGGCTAACTGAGCCGCGAACGGGGTCGACTTTTTGGAACCTTTGAAGCCCACTTTACCGGCTGAGCCCCAGGAGATAGTTTTGCCATTGTTATCCGCAATGGTCACAATGGTGTTGTTGAAAGTAGCCTTGATATGAACGATGCCATAAGCATCGACCTTACCGACCTTCTTCTTAGTCTTTTTCTTCTTTGGATCTGCCACGTTATAACCTTTGATTCAGCAGTTTACTTCGCCGCCGGAGCTTTCTTCTTCAGCCCACCGACAGCCCGGCGTGGTCCCTTACGGGTACGCGCATTTGTTTTGGTTCGCTGTCCTCGTACCGGTAGTCCGCGTCTATGACGCAGTCCACGGTAGGAGCCGATATCTATCAGACGCTTGATATTCATCGATATTTCAGATCGAAGCGTTCCTTCGACAGCATAGTCATTCTCGATAACAGCTCGCAACTTTGCAACATCTGAGTCGGAAAGCTGGTTCACACGGGTATCAGGATTGACCCCTGTTTTATCGAGAATCTGTTTGGCGATGCACGGACCAATGCCAAATATGTAGCGCAGTCCGATCTCTACCCTTTTGTCTTTCGGTAAATCAACTCCGGCAATACGAGCCAAAATCTATTCCTCCATAATGGTCACGAGACCATCAACCTTGCCGCTGTTTGTGGCTTGGTTTTTTCTTACATATCACGCGAAGCACACCACGACGCTTTATAATCTTGCAGTGTTCGCAACGTTTTTTTATTGACGACCGTACTTTCATGGCAGTCTCTCCAACATCTATCAAAATCTACTTATAGCGATAAGTGATCCGGCCCCGAGTCAAATCATACGGGGAAAGTTCCAGGGTCACTTTGTCGCCCGGCAAAATCTTGATAAAATGCATCCTCATCTTACCTGAAATATGAGCCAGAACAACATGACCATTATCCAGTTTGACGCGGAACATAGCGTTCGGCAATGGTTCCACGACTTCGCCTTCTACAGTAATAGTTTGTTCCTTGGCCATAAGCTCCTTCAGGCTAAAGTTAAAATATCGGGTCCGTTTTCGGTGATAGCCACCGTATGTTCAAAATGTGCCGACGGCTGTCCATCGGCGGTCACTGTTGTCCAACCATCATTCATGGTTATAACTTCGTAGGTTCCTACATTGACCATCGGCTCAATAGCGATCACCATACCAACCTTGAGCAACGGGCCATCTGTTGGAGAACCGAAATTTGGTACCTGCGGTTCCTCCCACAATTCACGGCCAACACCATGACCGACCAAGCGCCGAACCACACCGTACCCCTGGGCTTCCACGATCTTCTGCACGGTAGCCGAGACCTGACCTAATCTATTACCATCTCGTGCTTTGTCAATAGCGCTCATGAGAGACTTGAGGGTACAATCCATTAAATTTCTTTTTTCGTCGCTAATTTCACCAACCGCAAAGGTGCGGGCGGTATCGCCATAGAAACCTTCTATAATACTGCCAACGTCAACCGAGACTATATCGCCATCCTTAATCTTGCGCGGTCCCGGAATACCATGAACAACTTCTTCGTTGATCGAGATACACGCAGATCCAGGAAAACCCTGGTGACCCTTGAAAGCAGGGATAGCTCCATCAGAGCGAATGAAGTTTTCAATAAGAGTATCAAGTTCAAGCGTAGTCATCCCCGGATGAATAATTTCACCGACCATGTCCAACGTCCGACCAAGCACAGCACCAGCCCGCCGCATGATCTCAATCTCATCTTTTGTCTTCAGTTTAATCACTGTATTAAATCCAATCAGCTAACTACCTTCAGAATTGCGGCATAAATATTATCCGGAGTATCCTCACCTGGAATCGGCGTCAATACCGACTGCTCACGGTAGAGGTTCTCAATTGGCTGAGTCTGTTCACGATAGACTTTCAAGCGATTGCGGACAACATCAGGGGTGTCATCGGCGCGGCCTTCTTTTTCGGCCCGTCCCATGATCCGTTTGAGTATTTCCTCATCGCCAACATCCAACAAAATCGCCTTGTCCAGTTTGATCTTGTTTTTCCCGAACATCTCATCAAGGCTCTTCGCCTGCGGCACCGTGCGTGGAAAGCCATCGAGGATAAACCCATTGGCCAGCTCGCCAGCGGCAATTTTCTCTTCTATAAGGCTAACAATCAACTCATCAGGCACCAGTTCACCGCGGGTCATAAAACCATCGGCCTGTTTACCTAATTCAGTTCCGGCCTTCACAGCGGCGCGTAAAACATCGCCTGTTGACAGATGAACCCAGCCTTTTTCCTTAGCCAGACGCACCGCCTGAGTGCCTTTACCTGACCCTGGAGGTCCCAAGAAAATCAAGTTCATAATTACATTGATCTCCCTCGAATCTTGCCCTTCTTCATGAAGCCATCGTAGTGCCTCATAAGCAGGTGCGATTCAATCTGCTGTAACGTGTCAAGTGCGACACCAACCACAATCAATAATCCAGTACCACCGAAGAAGAAATTGACGTTAAATTGTGCAATCAAAACCCAGGGCAAAACGGCAATAGCCGCAAAAAATAGTGCGCCAGGGAATGTAATGCGGGTCAATACCTTCTCAATATAATTGGATGTATTTTCACCGGGGCGAATACCGGGGATATAACCACCATTCTTGCGCATATTATCAGCGATATCTCTCGGATTGAAAACGATCGCCGTATAGAAAAATGCGAAGAAGACAATGATCGTGGCGTATATAATGCTATACCAGAAACTTCCGGGAGCCAGCGTAAGAGCCACCAAATTCTGTAGCCAATCAGTATCGGGGAACAATTGAGCTACCGTTGACGGCAGGAACATAATCGACTGCGCGAAAATAATCGGAATAACACCAGCCGAGTTGACCGACAGCGGCAGGTGGGTGGTTTGACCACCGTAGACCTTACGACCTACAACCTTTCGCGGGTACTGGACTGGAATCTTACGCTGGGCGCGGGTTATCAAAACAATTGAGGCCACTACGCCGAGCATTGCACCGATGATCATTAACTCCAACCAGATTGGCCGTGTGCCAACCCAAACCATCTGAACTTCCTGCACCACAGCTTCGGGAAAACGCGCGATAATACCGATGAAGATAATCAGTGAAATACCGTTACCGATACCATGCTCCGTGATCTGCTCACCCAACCACATGATAAATATCGTACCGCTGGTAAAAGTTAGAATAGTCAGCGGGATAAAATAGACATGGTCCATGTGGACAGCCGTGATTCCACCATAGTTAATCGTGGTGAGAAAACCAGCCGTACCCCACGCCTGGAGAGCGGAAATAGCAACCGTCAGGTAGCGGGTATACTGGGTAATCTTGCGCTTACCTTCTTCGCCTTCGCGTTGCAAACGTTGCAGATATGGCACTACTGCGCCCAAGAGCTGCAACATAATCGAAGCCGAGATGTACGGCATAATGCCGAGCGCGAAAATCGTTGCCTTGGCAAAAGCGCCACCGGCAAAGAGGTCAAGCAGGCCGAAAATCGACTGCTGTGACAACGCGGCGGAGATAATAGACCCATCGACACCTGGTGTTGGGATATGCCCACCTATACGATAGACAATCAACAGACCCATGGTAATCAGGATCTTGTTTCTTAGTTCAGTAATACGATATATTGACGCAAAAGTCCCAAACACTAGACCACCTCAGTTTTTCCCCCGGCTTCCTCCAATTTGGCCTGTGCCGACTTGGAGAATTTCGCAGCCTTGACCATATATGCCTTGTCAACTGAACCGTTGCCAAGAATCTTCACAGGTACATCGACCTTTTTAACAAGGCCAGCGGCTTTGAGCGTTTCCGGAGTAATTTCAGTTCCTTCACATCGACCCAGATCAGCCAAATTGACAATCTGGTATTCCTTCCTGAAAATATTTGTAAACCCGAATTTGGGCAGACGACGATGCAACGGTGTCTGACCACCTTCGAAATTGGGCCGTTTACTATAGCCGCTTCGAGACAACTGTCCTTTATGTCCACGACCGGCGGTCTTGCCCCAACCGCTACCGGGACCACGCCCCAGACGTTTGCGCTTCTTTTTGGCGCCAGGGCTTGGTTTTAGATTATGCAAATTCATCAAGAGCCTCAACTTGCTTCGCTTAGTCTACCTCTTCCACCTCAACGAGGTGGGCTACTGCCCGGATCATACCCCTGATCTGAGGCGTATCATTGTGTACTACCGATCTATGCAATTTGCCCAGTCCTAATGCGGTAATAGTCCGCTTCTGGGGTTCCTTGCGGTCGATAGTGCTTCTTACCTGAGTAATTTTCAGTTTGGCCATGATATTCTATCCTCTCGACGGCTCAGGCCTTCTCCCGAAAATCGGTTTCCTGTTCACGCGTGCGCAGTTCGAGCAAGCCGTTCATGGTCGCTTTGACAACATTGTTGACGTTGCGACTACCAAGAACCTTAGCCAGAACATCCTGCACACCGAGGGTCTCAAGTACCACACGCACCGCGCCACCAGCAATAACCCCAGTACCTGGAGAAGCCGGACGCATCACTACTGTAGTAGCGCCAAACTTGCCGTTGATTTGATGCGGCAGGGTTCCCTCGACAAGATTAATCGGCACCATAGCACGCCGAGCGGCATCTGAACCCTTACGGATACAATCAGCTACTTCCCGACCCTTGCCAAGACCGACCCCGACCTTACCTTTTTTGTCACCCACAGCCACCAGTGCTGTGAAGCTAAACCGCCGGCCACCTTTGACCACTTTGGCCACTCGGTTAACGGTAATGACCTTTTCTTCGAATTCGAAATTGTCCAGTTCGTACCTAGCCAATGCTTACCTCACTTATGAGCAATCGCTATCATCTAAAACTTCAAACCGCCTTCACGAGCACCTTCAGCCACAGCTTTAACACGCCCGTGGTACAGGTTCTGATTGCGGTCAAACACCACCTCGGTGACACCCTTGGCTTTGGCCAGCTCACCAACTTTGGCGCCGACTTTTTTAGCCACAATTGATTTGGTATCAGCCGCGTCAATTATTTCACGTATGACCTTCGATTTGGACGATAGTCCGACCAAGGTCACGCCATTCACATCATCGATCACTTGAACGACAACATTCTTGAGAGATCGGCAGATAGTCAAACGCGGTCGATCAGCGTTTCCTTTGACTTTTCCGCGAACCCGCCGTCTCCGACGCTCTGCCATCCGATTCTTTTCTACGTTCTTGTCAGCCATATCTGCTACACCGTCTTATGCTGTGCCGGCAGTTTTACCGGCCTTAATCTGCACATATTCATCCGCATAGCGAACGCCCTTACCCTTGTAGGGTTCCGGTTTGCGGAACGATCTAATCTTGGCGGCTGTTGCGCCTACCAACTCTTTGTCAATACCTATTACGGCAATCGTATTCTGCTTGGGTTCAATCTCAACCGAGATTCCATCAGGCAGGTTCATCACGATCGGGTGTGAATAACCAAGAGCTAAAACAAGCGTCTTGCCCTTTAACTCCGAGCGATAGCCCACACCGATAATCTTAAGCATTATGGTGTACCCGACGCTGACCCCCACGACCATATTGGACAGCAAGGCTCGAGTAAGACCGTGCAGAGCCCGGTGTTTCTTCTGGTCGGACGGACGTGTGACAACAATAGCATTGTCCTTAACGACAGCCGTCATATCGGGGTGGATATCCCGTTCGAGCGATCCCTTGGGACCGGTCACACTCACGTGTGAGCCTTTAATCTCCACTTTGGTTTTATCCGGTATTATAACCGGTGCTTTGCCTACGCGCGACATCTCGCCATTCCTCTCTCTACCAACACTTGAGGAGGATCTCGCCCCCAATTTTCTTCCGGGCAGCATCAAAATTACTCATGACACCCGACGACGTGGATAGAACTGAAATACCGCGGGTATTATGCGTTGAGAGGCGAACCTCATCGGCACCAATATACTTGCGCAATCCAGGCCGTGATATCCGTCTCATACCCTTAATAACGGGTACGTCACCAGCGGCATAGCGCAGATAAACCCGCAGGATTCCCTGCTTGTTGTTCGGAAGATCAATCGAATCACTGACGAAATGGTGTTCCTTCAGGATTTTGACGATCTCCACTTTCAACTTCGAAGACGGCACGTCGATAGCCGGCTTCTGTGCATGCGATCCATTACGGATGCGTGTCAACAGATCGGCAACCGGGTCTGTCATACCCATAGATATATTCTCCAAAATTCCATATACTTCATCATCTCAATCTACCAACTAGCCTTGGTAACACCCGGCAAATCACCGGCCAGAGCCATCTGTCGGAAACAAATACGGCAGACACCAAAGCGACGCATATATGCGCGCGGCCGTCCACATCGCCGACACCGACTATAAGCCCGCACCTTAAACTTGGGCGTCTTACTCTGCTTTTCAATCAGACATTTCTTAGCCATTGCTCTCCTGCTTGCGGAAAGGCATGCCCAGCTCGGTCAACAGCCGGCGGGCCTCATCATCGGTTTTCGCAGTAGTAGTAATCGAAATCGTCATACCGCGAACTTTGTCTATCTTATCGTAGTCGATCTCAGGAAAGATCAACTGCTCTTTCAAACCCAGGTTATAATTACCACGTCCGTCAAATGATTTCGGGTTCACTCCCCGAAAGTCACGGATACGCGGCATAGCAATACTGACGAGGCGATCAAGAAACTCGAACATGCGTTCGCGCCGCAGTGTAACCGCACAACCAATAGCGTTACCCTGGCGCAATTTGAAATTCGAGATACTCTTGCGCGCACGTGTCACGGTCGGTTTCTGTCCCGAAATCTTTGTAAGATCGGCCACAGCCGCCTCCAAAGTCTTGGGGTTTTGGGTCGCCTCACCGACACCCATATTGACGGTAATCTTGGTCAGCCGTGGAATCTGCATCATTGAAGAGTATTTGTACTCTTTGTACAGCTTGGGCTGAATTTCCTGTAAGTATTTATCTCTCAATCTGGCCATGACTGCTCTCTACGCTATAGCTGCTCACCGGTCAGACAACTGACGCGGACTTTTACTTTGTGGCCACCCTCATCGATGGTCTTCTTCTTAATCCGGGTAGGCCGCGGACCTTCATCTGTCTGTACAACCAGTGCCACATTACTCATATGCACCGGCATTTCAATTGTTACAATGCCACCCTGAGGTTGCTTCTGAGAAGGGCGCTGGTGTTTCTTGCACTGATTAACACCTTCGATCAGAATCTTGTTCTTCTTCCGATCAACTCTCAGCACTCGGCCGGTCTGCCCTCGAGAGGAGCCGGTTCGCACGTAAACTGTATCACCTTTTTTGATCATAATCTGCGTCCGCTTTCTATAGCACCTCTGGAGCCAGAGAAACGATTTTCATAAATTTCTTATCGCGTAGTTCACGGGCCACCGGGCCAAAAATACGGGTTCCACGCGGTTCACTCTGGTCGTTAATAATCACAGCGGCGTTATCGCTAAATCGAATCAAAGATCCATCTCGACGTTGTATCGGGGCCTTTGTACGAACCACAACCGCCTTACAAACTTCGGATTTCTTAACCGTACCGCCAGGAATCGCTTCCTTGACAGTGACGACGATTATATCACCGATTGTAGCTGACTTCTTCTTACTACCGCCGAGAATACGAAAACACATAGCTCGTTTAGCACCTGAGTTATCAGCCACCGACAGTATGGTATATTCTTGAATCATCTATAGATACCCTTTCCAACCAATACCGGCATCAACAGCCTACTTGGCCCGCTCCACAACTTCAACCAAACGCCAACGCTTCAACTTGGAGAGCGGTCTGGTTTCCATGATCCGAACCGTATCACCGATATTAGCATTATTACTCTCATCATGAGCGTAAAGCTTCGCCGAACGCATCACCGGCTTGTTGTACAGCGGGTGTTTGATCTTGCGATCGATCCGTACGATGATACTCTTATTCATTGCCGCCGATAGCACGATTCCCTGTCGAACCTTGCGACGATTTCTCTGTTCTGCCTGCATTCTCTATCTCTCCAGCATCACTTCTTTTTAGATTCAGCGGAGTCGGCCTGGTCAAGAATCGATGTTTTGCTCTTAGCCAACGGACGAACACCTCTTTCATCCTCGCGGAGAACCGTATTGATACGGGCAATATCACGGCGAAGATGGCGCAAACGCAGGGGGTTATCTAATCCCTTGAACGATTTGCGCATATTCAGATTGAATCGCTCTTCGCCCAAATCCCGACGTTTATGTTCTAGTTCCTCGCGAGTCAACTCGCGTAACTCTTCCACTCTCATCTCTACACAGCCTCAGTTTCTGCTCTGGTTACGAAACGCGTCTTCATCGGCAACTTGTTAGCCGCCAACCGGAGCGCCTCACGCGCCAGCTTCTCTGACACACCTTCGATTTCAAAAAGCATCCGGCCCGGCTTGACAACTGCCACCCAATACTCAGGGGAACCTTTGCCCTTACCCATACGAGTTTCCGCCGGTTTTTTGGTTACCGGTTTATCCGGAAAGACTCGGATCCAAATCTTACCACCACGCTTGATATGTCTGGTCAGGGCCACACGAGCGGCCTCAATCTGACGATTAGTCATCCAACATGGTTCAAGAGCCTTGAGGCCAAACTCGCCAAAACTGACGGAAAAGCCACCTCTGGCTTTGCCGTTCATCCGGCCGCGTTGCATTTTACGAAACTTTGTTCTTTTGGGCATCAACATGGTCTAATACTCCACACTCAATCTGGCTGTCTCAGGCCTTTTCTCCGCCGCCGGATCCGCCCTTAGGCTTGCTCTCAGTTTTCTTTGGAGCGGCATTACTTCCACCACCCTTAGCTCCACCAGTCGGCTGACCACCGCCCTTTGGCGGACGTCCGCTTGAAGCAGGGCCGGAATCTGGTCGACGTCCCTTGGGAGCCGCCGATGGCTTTCCACCTGACCGCCTCACACGACCCTTTGGTCGCGCTTTGGATCTACCGCGAGAAGAATCGCGATCACGACGACCACGACCACCAGCGGCGGCCGGTGATTCAGGTCGCTCAGTTTTTTTGTTTTCGTCATCACGGTAGAAACTGCCACCGCCAATTATTTCACCCAGACAAATCCAGACCTTAACCCCAATCGTGCCGTAGGTAGTGTTAGCCGTAGAGGTAGCATAATCAATATCGGCCCGCAACGTATGCAACGGCACACGACCGTCCATATATTTTTCGGATCGGGCAATTTCAGCACCACCGAGACGGCCACCGCACTGAATCTTTATGCCTTGGGCACCCATTTTCATCGTAGCCATAAGTGATTTCTTCATAGCACGCCTGAAAGCCATCCGACCTTCGAGTTGACGAGCGATAGAATCAGCCACCAACTGAGCACTCAGCTCTGGCTTACGGACTTCGACGATATTCAACAGAATAGTTTTCTTGGTCAACATCTGCAGTTCTTCACGCAGTTTGTCAACTTCTGCTCCGCGACGGCCGATCACGATACCCGGTCGCGACGTGTGAACATCAACCGTGACTCTCTTTGGCGCTCGTGAAATTACAACCTTGGCAATACCGGCATTATCCAACCGCTTAGCAATGTAACGCTTGACCATCATGTCTTCATAGACAAGATCAGCGAAATTACGGTCGGAGGCAAACCACCGGCTATTCCACGGTCTAATTATACCGAGGCGAAATCCAACTGGGTGAGTCTTTTGTCCCAATGCAAACTCCTCAAAAGGCTAATTATTTCTTCTTATCCTGGCCGGCAGTCTTGTTACTGCTCTTTTTAGCCGTAGTCTTCTTGGCCGCGGTTTTCTTCACCGCGGTTTTCTTCGTCGTAGCTTTCTTAGCGGCGGCCTTCTTTTTGGCTGGTGCCTTCTTGGCGACAGTCTTTTTCTTGGCCGTTTTCTTAGCTTTACCCTTTTTCGCCTTGGTCTCGGCTAGGGCTTCAGCTTCGCGTTGCTTACGCTCATTGATATCAAGATAAATATCCAGATGACAAAACCGTTTGCGCAACCGGTAGACACGTCCCATTGATCGGTACTGAATCCGTTTTGCACTCGGTCCGGGGTTGACCACAATTTGGCTCACGTATAGATGCTCGGGGTCAAGATTCGCAGTACCTTCAACCGACAACTTATTAGCCACCGCCGCTTTTAACGTTTTGGCCATATGATGCGCGGCGATCTTAGGTGTAAAATTGAGCACGTCCAGAGCTTTCTCAACTGGCAAACCAACCACCAAAGATCCCACCTGGCGCATTTTGCGCGGTGGAATACTGAGGAACTTGGAGCACGCCGTCGGTGTAATTCTCGGAGCAACTTTGCCCAGCGTACGACCAATCATATCGGAAGTAATATGGACATTGGTATAATCTTGACCATTGAAGATGCTCAGCGTGTGCCCGACGTATTCTTCCTTAATCCTGGAACGACGCGCCTGGGTCTTGATGACTTTCTTGCGGTCAGCGCTATCGAGTTCCTGAATCTTATTCAGAATCGAATCCCGGCGTACTCGCTGCTGTATATCCTGGGCCATCTCTTTTACCCTTTCAGCTGCGAAGTGCGTTCGACTAGTTTACCACCGTGTCCACGGTAGGTGCGGGTCGGTGAAAATTCACCTAATTTATGACCGACCATATTCTCCGTGATATAAACGGGGATGAACTTGTTACCATTGTGGACGGCGAAAGTGAGTCCAACAAAATCAGGCGTAATAGTGGAACGGCGCGACCAGGTCTTTACGACCCGTTTGTCGTTGCTGTTCATCAGCTTATCAAC
>JAGGTI010000043.1 GCA_021163775.1 Candidatus Zixiibacteriota bacterium | reverse complement strand
CTCTTTTTTCAAGAACACGATTATATCTTTGGTGGGACGCGAGTGGACATGGGCATCCGCCTGCGCGGATGTGACGGAAAAAGCGGATGTGACGGAAAAAGCGGATGTGATGAAAAGAGGCGGATGTGACGGGAAAGAAAATTCGTAGGTCATGGTTGCTTGCAACCTGACAATTGTCAATGTCGGAACCGCAAGAGGTTGTTGTGGGCGGCAGACGTACCAGACCAGGTTGGCTCAGAACCTCGTGGTGCACGAGGACGTACACTTGGTACCCCACCCAGAGCGGAGAGTCGGGTGGGCGACAACTTTGAGTTGAAAAAGAACCCACCCGTTGGATGGGATACAAATTTTGTGGGGCTGTCAAAACCACAAGGGGTTTTGACCTACAATAAATCCTCCCACGCGTTGGGTACAATGTCGTGCCCCGAGTAGGCGCGACCTACGTGGCTTGTAGGTCAGGCCCACTTGAGGCCTGACAATCGCCCTTACCCGTTGACTTTTGAGTCATACTTTCACTTATTCCTTTGCTATGACCGAACCGACAAACCAGCCAGATGATCAGAAAAAAGACCTCAAGGGAGTACTCGAAGAGCACTCAATGCCGTTCCTCGTGCATTTGGAAGAACTGCGGCGCCGGCTGATCAAAGCGTTTTTGGGGATAATCCTCGGGGCGGCGGCCGCGTTCTATTTTTCACCCGAGATCATGGAGTTTATCAAACTCCCGCTGGCCCGGCTTGATATTGAGGGTGTCGAACTACACAATATGCAGGTAACCGGTACTTTCTATGCCTACCTGAAAATTTCTCTGCTTACCGGGGTGGTGGTCGCGCTCCCCTGGGTGTTTTACCAAACCTGGGCATTTATTTCACCCGGTCTGTACCAGCGCGAGAAAATAATGGTCCTTCCTTTGGTGATAACGTCTACTATTTTATTTTTGGTCGGAGCTGGGTTCTGCTATGTGGTGGTCCTGCCGATTGCGCTCGGGTTCCTGCTCGGTTTTGCCGCCGATCAGATTACAAACGTAATCACGATCAGTAGTTATATCAGTTTTGCCGGGCTACTCCTGTTAGCTTTTGGGTTCGGTTTCCAGATGCCAATTATGGCTTATTTCCTGGGAAAATTTGGCATCGTCTCATCGAAATTCCTCGCCAAGGGACGCCGTTACGCCTTTGTCATAATCTTGATAGTTGGGGCAATTATCACCCCGCCTGATCCATTGACGCAAATACTTCTGGCCGTGCCGCTTTACCTGCTATACGAAATTTCTATTATAGTGGTACGACTTACCGGCAAGCGGCAGTAGAGAGTCGTCTGCAAGCTCAGGATGACTTGTAGGTTGGGCCCACTTGAGGCCCGACGACAGTCTGTCAGATTTCTCCGCCCTTCGACTAAGCTCAGGATGACTCGTCACAGTTCCTTGACAAGCGACTTGGTCGACCTTAGATTCTAATAGTACCACGCGGGCGTAATTCAGTGGTAGAATGTCAGCTTCCCAAGCTGGACGTCGTGGGTTCGAACCCCATCGCCCGCTTTTTTTATGTGTTTTTTTGTTTTTTTTGGGCTTATGACTGATGGCAAACTTGAAGATCACAGCTATTGACCCCGATTCCCCCCTTATTGGGCATATTGTGCCCGGTTCCGAGGTCGTCTCGGTGAACGGGGCGGCGGTTGAGGATGCTATCGATTTTCGCTTCAGGACCACCGATGAACCGGTACTGCTGGTTATAGCTGATGCAAACGGGACGGAACACCATTTCGAATTTGAGGCGGGTGAAGCAAACGACCTTGGACTGGCATTCGATGACGGTGAGGTCAAACGCTGTTGCTGTAATTGTATCTTCTGTTTTGTTCGTCAGCAACCTAAAGGGATGCGGTCGACACTATATGTCAAGGATGAAGACTATCGTCTGTCATTCACGCACGGCAATTTCATTACTCTGTCCAACACGACCGACGCTGACCTGGAACGAATCGTCCAGCAACGTCTTTCGCCGCTATACATTTCGGTACACACAACTGATGACACCCTCCGCCGTAAGATTCTGCAAAACAAGAAATTGGCACCGGTATTGGAGAGGATTAAATATCTGACCGAGGGTGGTATCGAACTGCATACTCAAGTGGTACTGATGCCGGGGATCAACGACGGCGATGTTTTCGCCAAAACTGTGGACGACCTGGTCGCGTTGTATCCGGGTGTTGTTTCGCTTGCGGCGGTGCCGGTTGGTCTGACGCGCTATCGTGATAATTTACCTGAATTGCGGATCCATACGCCTGAGGAAGCTGGCACGACAATTGATCAGATAGAGCGATACCAGCGAGATTTCCTCAAGTTGACCGGAACCCGTTTTGTCTGGGCGGCTGATGAATTCTATGTCCAGGCTGATCGGTCGTTTCCATCTCTGTCGAGCTACGAAGAAATGTCTCAGTTTGAAAACGGTGTTGGGATGGCGCGGGATTTTATCACCGGGTTCAACCGGCGCCGAGGCGGACTTCGTGATCTGAAATCAAAAAGACGGGCTTTGTTCCTGACAGGTGAGTCAGCCTGGCCGTTTTGGAGTCGAGAACTACTACCGTACTTCAAAGAGAAGGCAGAGTTTGAGCTGACCGCCCGACCAGTAACCAACCGCTTTTGGGGCAAAACGGTTACAGTCTCTGGTCTCTTGACCGGACAAGATCTGTTGCAGTCAGCTCGCGAGGCTGGCGATGGCTGTGATACTATTGTATTGCCGCCCAACTGTCTCAATGATGATAATCTCTTTCTTGACAATATGAGTCTGACTCAGTTTCGTCAGACATTGGAGAAAGAAGTTGTGTTGGGTCGTTACGATCTGGCCGCAACTATCCGAGAAGTTTTTGTATGAGCCTGCCTGTTGTTGCCATAGTGGGCCGACCGAATGTCGGCAAATCATCGCTGTTTAACCGGTTTCTGAAAAAGAAACTGGCGGTGGTTGACGCCGAAGCCGGTGTTACGCGTGACCGTAATTATGCCATCTGTGACTGGAACGGTCGGGAATTCCGTCTGATTGATACTGGTGGTATGGTCCCGAATACGCGCGACGCGATGGAACGGGCAATTCTCGATCAATCTGATTTTGCTATAAATGAATCGGATTTGGTTCTCTTGATCGTGGATGTTCAGGTGGGGTTAGATCATACCGATGAGCGCCTGGCGCGCCTGCTTATGAAGTCAGGCAAGAACTGTATCCTGATTGCCAACAAAGTTGATGATTCCTCAATGGAGTGGGAGTTATACTCCCTCAACCGGCTTGGCCTGGGTGATGCTCTCCCGATATCGGCAACGGTTGGGTTGGGAGTGGGGGACGTGTTGGATGAAATTGTCGCCCGTTTGCCTGAAGCTGTTGAAGAAATCGATGATGGCGAGACTATTCGGGTGGCGTTGGTGGGACGGCCGAATGTTGGCAAATCATCGTTTATCAACCGATTGCTCGGGGAGCAACGGCTGATCGTATCAGATCAGGCCGGTACCACAAGGGACGCTGTTGATACTCCGTTTGAACTGGATGGTAAGTCTTATGTGCTGGTTGATACAGCCGGTTTACGTCGTCGCTACAAAGTTCAGGAGAATATTGAGTTCTACACCAATTTGCGGGCTGATCGGGCGATCGATGCCTGCCATGTTGCAGTGGTGTTGGTTGATGCGGTCGATGGCTTTACATCGCAGGATCAGCGTGTTCTGGCGCAGGTGATGGAAACCAGGCGTCCGGCTGTGTTGGCGATCAACAAATGGGATCTGATCGAAAAAGATACCTACACCGCTGATAAGTTTTCGGAGGAAATCAAAGAGAGTTTGGCTAAGTATGCCTTTGTGCCGCTTATTTATATTTCGGCTTTAACTGGCAAGCGGTTAGCAAAAGTGATGGAGTTGGTCCAACTAGTCCACGCTGAACACAATAAACGAATTCCCACCTCGCAACTGAATGATCTGTTACAGAAAGCGTTTGGCCGTCGCAAGCCACCCGCCAAACAGGGTAAGTATATACAGTTCAATTATGTTACGCAGACCGAAGTCGCCCCACCGACTTTTATCTTCTTTTCCAATCGTCCCCAAATGGTCGATAAATCATATCTTAACTATCTGGCTAATCAGCTTCGAGCCGAGTTCGGTTTTCATGGGAGTCCAATCCGCCTGAAATGTCGTCGCAAATAGGTATCTAACTGCTTATTGACTGGGGGAGAACAGTTTCTCTCAGCGGTTGGTCAATTCCGAACCCAATCTGTCGACAATTTGACAGATGGTAACTACTAAGCAAATATCACGAATCGAGGAACTTGAGGCCGCACTGGAATTCCGGAAGGCCCAAATAACCGATATGGCCACTATGGGTGCGGTGGTAACCTCGATCTTTGAAATTGATGCCGTGTTGTCGGTTACGATGGATATGGCGATCCGGCTGGTCGATGGCGAAGTTGGTCTGATTCTACTTGAAGAAGATGGCGAGCTTACCAATAAAGTAAGTTGGGGTGTCGGCGAAGCCTTTGTTAAATCGCTACTATATGAAGATGGTGTCGATATCGCCTCATGTTGCTTTGAACAGCGCAAACCGATTATTCTTGCCGATTTGGATATGAAGTCCGAGGAAGGTATCGTCCTGCAATCGGTCATTGCCTGTCCTATTAAAACTCAGGAACACTGTTGTGGTGTGATGATCCTGATAAATAAGTTCGGGGGCGGTAACTTTGGCGAGCGGGACGAAGAAGTCCTATCCATGTTGCTCAACTTCGTGGCGGTCGCTATCGAGAATGCGAATCTCGTCAAATACAAGCTGAAACAACAGAAAGTCGCCCAGGAGATGGCTATTGCCAAACAGGTTCAGGAGACAATTCTGTCTGACGATGTTGAAGGTATTTCGGAAGCGGAGATCGGGGCTATCTATTTTCCGGCCGGCGAGGTCGGCGGCGATTTTTACGACATCCTGGAATTGGGAAATCACTCTGTAATGGTGATACTTGGAGACGTGTCCAACAAGGGCATTCCAGCCGCAATGATTATGTCGGCTTGTTCTGGGATAATTAAGACTACACTCGACAACAAGCCAAATATGTCGGTTTCGGAATTGGCCGGGGTGGTTAATCGCCTGATGGCTGATAAGATCATCAAAGATCGAGAGATGTTTGTGACCATGTATTTCGCCCGCTTTGATTTTGAGGAGATGAGACTTTCATATTGCAATGCCGGTCACATGCCCGGATTGTTCTGGGATGATGAGGGACGGCAGGTGGTCGAGTTACCCGAGGGTGGCCCGATTGTTGGACAGTTCCCCGAAATTGCCTATAAGCAGGGCGAGCGAGACATCAAACCCGGCGACAAACTATTTCTATTTACCGATGGTCTCACCGAGGCGATGGACGCCGAGAACAATCTTTTTGGTCGCGAGCGCGCTGAGCAGGTGTTTTTGGCCGAGATAGGCTTGCCGCCCAACGACTTCTGTCACAAGGTGAAGGAATGGGTTGACCGTTTTTCAATCGGGGCCGCCGAAGATAGCTATGACGATTTCACTATTCTTCAGGTGAAAGTGAACGAGAAATGACGGATTTCCGATTTTCATATCCGTCTCGGAGTGAGATAGCCAATCAGGTGCTGGACGATCTGTTACGTGTTCTTGCGGACTACTCTATTGATGAGGACCTGATTAGAGGGCTAACTCTTGCTGTCTCAGAGGCTTTCACCAATGCGGCGATTCATGGTAATCGGGAGCGACCGGATAAAAATATTCAAATCATCTTACGTGTAATGGAAAGCGAGATTATTGCCGATATAATTGATCATGGAAAAGGTGGTGTAGAGCAAGTAAAGAGTAAAGAACCTTCGACCTCGATGGACGAAGGGGGACGCGGAGTTGATCTGATTCGGTATTATGCCGATTCCAGTTGCTTTACCGAAGCCGAGGATGGCGGACTAAAAGTGTCCATCGTCTTTAACCGAACTAAACAGAAAACAACATGAAGTATTAGATAAAGCCCAGGAGGGAACTGTGGAAATCAAAATACGTGAACAGGAAAATGTAGCCATTCTGTCGCTTTCCGGCCGGCTTGATCTGGCTAGTGGCGCGACATTGAAAGAGCACCTAAAAAAATTGACTGATGAAAAAACTATCCAGATTCATCTGAATCTGGCCGAAGTGGAGTTTATCAATAGCTCTGGTTTGGGTGCTTTGGTATCGATTATGAAAGAGATCCGACTGCTCAAAGGTAGATTAACTCTTTCCAATTTGGCTAGTTACGTCCAGGAAATTTTCGAAATCACCCAGTTATCGCACATCTTTGAGATTTACACTACTGAGGATGAAGCTCTGGCATCGTACCAGCCTGTTGAGGCTAACTAATACAGGGGTGGTAAAGGAGGGATTATTCTATGAGCGACGTTATTGAGCAGATTGGTCAGTTATTGGCCCGACTGCAGTCGCCCGATGTGGTCGAACGCGAGGAGGCCGTTCACGGCTTGGGATCTGTTAAGCAGGATGAGGCAATAGCTGGTTTGGTTGTCGCTATGGAGGATCCCGATCTTGGAATCCGAGAGATCGCGGCCGACTACCTCTCTCGTATAGGTGGTGACACTGCCTCACAACTGTTGATCCGTTTTTTGGCCAATGAAGACATCGGCACAAGAAATCTGGCCTCTGAGGTTTTGATCAAAATCGGAGCCGAAGCGGTACCCGCTTTAGTCGAAAATATAGATGAGGATGATCACGACGTACGAAAGTTTATCTGTGATGTTCTTGGTTTGATCGGCCACGAATCGGCCACTGAAGCCCTTTTAGGGCGGCTCTGGGATGAAAATCTCAATGTTATTTGTTCAGCGGCCGAGGCTCTTGGTTACGTAGGATCGACAGAGGCTCTGGACGGATTGTATGCCGTGGCCGAGCGGATCGGAGATGCTACTCTCCAGGCTATTGAGGCGATCGGTAAGATCGGTTCCAAGGAATCGCTCGACTTTCTCTACAAGCAAATCAATGGTGATGATCCGATGGTGACACTGGTAGCTGTTGAAGCTGTGGGCCAGATTGGTTGTGCTGAATCAGTTTCCCATCTGGCGCCATTTATTGATGCCGAGGACCGCACAACTGCGGATGCGGCGATGGCGGCGATTATTGCCATTAGCCGAGCTAACGAAGGACGGATAGAGTACGATCTGCCCCTTGATAAATTTACCGGATTCCTGTTTGAGGGTATCCGCAATCGTGATCAAGCCATTACCGAGTTTACTTTGTCACGGTTGTCGAACTGGTTTGGTAGCAAGGTTATTTCTGGTCTAATTGATGTTATTGGATTTGTTGAAGGTGATGAACTGAAACGTATAACTGAATTACTGGGTGATGTTGGTCCCAAAGTGGCCAAGCCGATCCTAGAACGTCTGTCCGATGCGCCGTTGACTCACCAATCCAAGTTGCTGGACATTATTGCACGATTCGTTGACGAAAATATCGCCGTTGACTTACTGCCTTATGTCCATCATGATAACGCAGAGATTCGTCAGCGTATAGCTCACATGCTCGGCAGTTCCGGTTTTAAGGGGGCTGTCAAGGATTTGAAGATTTTAGCCACCGACACCAACGGTCACGTTCGCGCGGCCGCTTATTCCGCTCTCGGTTGGCTCTGTTCGGAAGCTGATACAGATTTCATTATGGGTGGTTTGGATGATAAGTATGCCGATGTACGCGAGGCGGCAGTGGGTGCACTTATAATAATCGGCGGTTCCAAGGTTGTAGCCAAGTTGACTGCTGATCTGTACCATGATGACATTGAACGACAGAGATTGGCTGTTTCTTCACTGGGTTGGATAGGTGAAGTCGAGGTGGTTGAGCCTTTGCTGAAGGCGATTAATCATCCTGATGCTGGTGTACGTAAATCGGCTATTGGTTCCCTGGTTAGGATTGGCAGTGTACCCGACATTGAACCGATTACTCTGGCACTCAATGACGAGAACAGCGGTGTCCGTAAGGCGGCTATAACGGCTCTCCTGGCTCTTCGAGGTACTGAATCTGTAAAAGATGTGGCGATTCTTCTTGAAGATGAAGATGTTTGGGTCCGATATCACACTATTTCATCGTTAGGCGATCTGAATCGCAGTGAACTGGCCCACTATATCATGCCGTATCTCGAAGATGATTTGGATATTATTAAGTTGGCCGCCGCCAAGGCGCTGGCTCAAATGGGCTGTCGTGAAGCGGTGCCTATTCTCAACAACATGACCGACGACAGGAATGAGGATCTAGCCAAAGCGGCCAGGATGGCACTGTCAAGTATTGGAGGCAAGTAGCCGTGGTGAAACCATCAATACTGGTAGTCGATGATGAACTGCTGATCCGGGATCTTCTGTACGATTTCTTTACCGGACAGGGTTGGGACATCTCGGTGGCTGAAGACGGGGAGAAGGCGCTGGAAGTTATGCGATCCAGGGATTTTGATCTGGTTCTAACCGATATCAAAATGCCGGCAATGGATGGCCTTGATTTGACAAGTCATGTCAAGCAGTCCCATCCCGAATTACCGGTCGTATTGATGACCGGATTTCCATCGGTCGATACCGCTGTCGAAGCGCTACGTAAGAAAGTTGACGACTATATAATCAAGCCGTTCAATATCAACCAGCTCTACAAGTTGGTGGAAGCGAAAGTGAAAGATCGCAAGGGTCTGTAATCTGATGATTACCAGACGAGGTGAGGGAGCTTCATGATTTCGGACGTTAACAAAGGCTTGACGATGACGCAGGAAGAATTCGTTATGATACGCGACTTCATCCACGAAAAAGCGGGCATCTTCTTCGCCGAAAATAAAATGTACTTGGTGCAGAACCGGTTGGAAAAGCGGATGGCCGAGCTGGAGATGAAAAGCGTACGGGATTACTTCTATCACGTTAAGTACGACGTGTCACAGAAGGAATTCAATCGCCTTATGGTCCTGATGACGACTAATGAAACCAGTTTCTTCAGGAACGAGCCGCAATTGATCTGCTTCTCCAATGAAGTATTACCACTGATTATCGAACAGAAAATTCAATCCAAAGGTGCTAAACGTCTCAAGTTTTGGTCCGCGGGTTGCTCGACCGGAGAGGAACCTTACACTCTGGCCATGCTTATTATGGAGCGGTTAGGATCTCTGGCCGGATGGAATATCGAAATCATAGCCAATGATATTTCCGAAGATGTTCTGCAGAAAGCGCGCAAAGGTGTATACTCAGGGCTTACTCTGCGCAATGTCAAGCCGGATATACTGTCACGCTACTATAATAAATCCGGAGGCGATTACGCCGTAAAACCGGAAGTCAAGGCGCTGGTTAAGTTTTCGCAGATCAATCTTAATGTGTCAAGGAATCTGTCGTTGATGAGTAACATGGATGCCATCTTCTGCCGTAATGTTATGATTTACTTCTCTGAAGAAGTTAAGAAACAGATTGTACGAGGCTTCTTTAATGCGCTGACGCCGGGGGGGTATTTTTATATTGGCCATTCTGAAACTCTTCATGGTATCTCCAAGGCATTCAAACTGGTGTATTTCAAGAATGCCCTGGTTTATCAGAAAGAAGCAGGCCAGGTTGGTGCTACCGCTACTCGGGGTACCGCCACTACCACTCTGAGTAAAGCCAGAACGGAAGTTCCTGGAGTAGCTAACGGCGCCTCACGCGCTATGGATTTACTAAGCAAAATTAAGCCGATGACGGTAAAGAAATAGGGATTGTAGACGTTCCAAATACAGGATTTAATATGAGTCAAACTATTCTCATAGTAGATGATTCTCCCACGGTGGTCAAGTTTCTGGCCCTCTCACTGAAGAGTAAAGGCTACAATATTGTAGCGGCCTGCGACGGTATGGATGCGCTTGAAAAGCTGTCGACCCTTGCGGAGGATGTGGATTTGATTATTACTGATCTGAACATGCCCAATCTTGATGGGTATGGTCTAATTAAGGCCGTGAGGCAGAATCGCCACACGACCCCGATTATTATTTTATCGTCCGAAGAGGACGATGAAGATCAGCAACGGGGGATGGAAGTTGGTGCTAACTCCTATCTTGTTAAGCCGTTCAAGCCAGCCGTATTGCTGGGTGAAGTGTCGCGACAGTTAGAGAGTTAACGAAGAATTAATATACGGAGGAAACGACCGTGGCTGATTTAAAAATACTCGCTGTGGATGACAGTCCGACCATGCGTCGCATAATCATCAACACCCTCAAACGGGCTGGCTTCAATGACGTAGTTGAGGCCGCCGATGGCAAGGACGCACTTGCCAAAATGAAGGTGGAAAAGCCCAATTTTGTCATAACTGATTGGAACATGCCGGAAATGGACGGGCTAACGTTCGTCACTACCCTGCGGTCTCAAGCAGAATATGCGAATTTGCCGGTGTTGATGGTGACCACACGGTCGGTTAAGGAGGATATCGTTGAGGCTATGAAAGCGGGCGTCAACAATTATATCGTTAAGCCGTTTACGCCGGCAACCCTCAAAGAAAAAATCGAATCTATGCTGGCTGGTTGAGCTAACGTACTTCAGGAGGAAATGAAATGTCATCTAAAGATACACTGCACGAGAATGTCCAGAAGGAAATCAGCGAACTTACTGCGTCAATCTCGGAAGTAGTCGCCGGTTTCCGTAAACTTCAGCGTCCGTTGATTGAGTCCCACGACAAAGTACCGCAGGCAACGAGTCAGTTGGATAAGATCACCGAGCAAACCGAGGCTGTAACTGCTCAGATGCTGGATATGGTCGAAAAACTCACCCAGCGTGAGGATGAGGTCCTGAGTGGGCTTGAAACCATTCGAGAGAAAATCAAGGCGGGCGAGACCGATAGCATAGATTCCTTGATAGAAACCCTGGTGGCCAAGACCGGTGATAATATTAATGAAGGCTACCAGATAATGGAAGCACTGCAATTCCAGGACATTACGGCCCAACAAATGGATCACGCCGCCTCTCTTCTTGAAGATGTTGAGGTTAAATTACATGGCATTATCAATTCCATGGGTGATTCGCGTGTTCAGGGGCCTATGCTGTCAACAACTTCTAAAAAACGAGCCTATGATCCAAATGCTGATATGGTTACCAAAAAGACTGATCAGGATGCTATAGATTCGATTTTTGCCAACGGCCAGAAATAGATTGTAGGTAAACATGACTAATGATGTCGACTTCGAAATGGAAGAGATGCAGGAAATCATTGATGATTTCCTGGTGGAAGCTGATGAGTTGATATCCTCCCTTGACACCAATTTGGTGGCTTTGGAGTCAACCCCGGACGACCTGGAACTTCTCAATGAGATATTTCGAGCCGCTCACACCGTCAAGGGGACTTCCAGTTTCCTTGGCTTCGAACAGGTTACCAGTCTTACACACAAGATGGAGGATGTCCTCAATAAGTTGCGCAAGGACGAACTGAAAGTCACCCAGGAGATTATGGACACGCTCCTGGAGTCGGTGGATATCCTCAAGGTCCTGTTGGATAATGTGCGGACCAAGAACGATGAGGAATTGAATCTCGACAACATCATTGCCAGGTTGACTGCTTCCAACGATGGAACCGTTGTGTCAGAGGCGGCACCTACCGAAGATAAAGCCGATCAGCCAACTGTTGCTGATGCGGATCAGCCCGTTGAACCTTCCGAAGCCGTGCCGGCGAACCGTATGACCAATATGGCGGACATCAAAAATCGTCCGGTGAAGATGGCTAAGGAGCAAACTATCAGGGTTGATGTCGACAGGCTTGACTCGTTGATGAACCTGATGGGTGAACTAGTGCTGTCACGCAACAGTCTGCTTCAGACTATTAATGCTGTTACCAAAGATGAGCATATGACAGGAGGGGTCGAGAAGCTGAACAACTCGGCGGCTTCAGTTAATTATATCACCAGCGAGTTGCAAGAAGCCGTAATGAAAATGCGTATGCAACCGATTGGTAAAGTTTTCTCTAAGTTTCCTCGTATGGTGCGAGACCTGTCACGAGATCTGAAAAAAGAAATCAACTTGCAGTTGGAAGGCGAGACAACAGAACTTGATAAATCGGTTATCGAAGAGATAGGCGATCCGCTGGTACATATCATTCGCAACTCTTGTGATCATGGCATTGAGTTGCCTGAGGATCGCTTAGCGGCTGGTAAACCGAGTTCCGGACAGGTTACGATTTCGGCCAGTCAGGAAGGTTCCAATATCATTATCAAGATCCAGGATGATGGTAAAGGGTTGGATGCTAAAGCCCTTGGTCGCAAAGCGGTGGAGAAAGGCTTGGCAACCGAGAACGAAGTTGAGCGCATGCCCGACCGGGAAATTTTCAGGTTCATTTTTGCGGCTGGTTTTTCGACCGCCAAAGTGGTCTCCGATGTCTCTGGACGTGGAGTTGGAATGGATGTTGTCCGCACTAATATCGAAAAACTCAACGGTCAGGTAGAACTTGACTCCCAGCTCGGAGTCGGCACGACGATTATCATTAAATTGCCACTGACGCTGGCCATCATTCAGGGATTGTTAGTGGAAGCGGATGATGAGGTCTTCATCCTGCCGCTGGCCAGTGTTTACGAGACGGTGCGCACCGATAACGTCAGCATTTACTATGTGAACCAGAAACCGGTTATGCGACTGCGCGATGAAATTATCCCGCTTATTAACATGGGGCAGATACTTCGCGAAAATGCTTCTGGCTTTACTTTGACCGAAAAACCATACGCGGTGGTAGTCGGTCTGGCTGAGAAAAAACTCGGTATTCTTATCGACCACTTCCTGGGTCAGGAAGAAGTTGTTATCAAGTCACTTGGTCAGTACCTTGGTTCAACCTCGGGTATTGCCGGAGCAACGATTCTTGGTGATGGGCGGATTCGGTTGATAGTAGACTTGATTGGACTGTTCAAAGTGGCGTCAAATCTAAACTGACAGTAGGTGTCTGGTGGCAATTGCATCCAAGCAAATACGAATAGTGGTCGTTGATGACTCCGCCTTTATGCGTAAGGCGTTGTCGATGATGTTGGAGTCCGATCCGAGCATTAAAGTTGTCGGGACGGCCAACAACGGCGAAGACGGAATTGAGAAAATCAAACAACTCAAGCCCGACCTGGTCACTATGGATGTCGAGATGCCGCGCATGGACGGTCTAACCGCCCTGCGGCACATAATGAAATCCGACCCTGTTCCGGTGATGATGGTCTCGTCGATCACGACCGATGGTGCCCAGGCCACATTAGATGCTCTGGAGCTTGGAGCCGTCGATTTTATTCCGAAGCAAATGTCATACGTCAGCCTTGATATTGTGAAGATCAAGGAAGATCTAATAGCCAAAATCAAAAACATCGTTAACCGCAAGCATATCTTGATGGCCCGCTATCGCCAACGTAGTCGATTTACCCAGGTTGGCAGTGAAGTTGTTCCAGTCAAGAAAGTGGTTCCGACCAAAACTGTACCGATTCGTCGCAAGAACCACAAAGTTGATCTGGTGGCGATTGGATCCTCGACCGGTGGTCCTCCTGCTCTCCTTGAAGTTATTTCTAAATTGCCTGCAAATTTACCAGTTGGTGTGGTTATTGCCCAGCATATGCCACCAATGTTCACCAAGTCGCTCGCAGAGCGCCTAAACGGAGCTTCACGTGTTACAGTACGTGAGGCCGAGGACATGGAACCGATAGAGCCGGGCAAAGTTCTCATATCACCCGGTGGTAAGCACCTGTTGGTCAAGAAGATAGGGGGGCGATCATATGCCTCAGTATCTACCGAACCAGCTGATACCCTGTACAAACCCTGTGTGGATGTGATGTTTCATTCAGTAGCCGAAGCCTACGGGCGAACGACTATGGCTGTGGTACTTACTGGCATGGGTAACAACGGTGTTGATGGTGCACGGGCAATCAGGGGCAAAGGCGGTGTGCTTATGGCTCAGGACGAGGCTACTTGTATTGTCTACGGCATGCCACGGGCGATCGTTGATGCCAAGCTGGCCGATCATATCCTGCCAATTGAGAACATAGCCGCCGAAATTACCTCATATTTCTAGTTCAAGTTTTAGTTGAAAAAGCTATCGTCTTCGGCCTGATTAACATACTGAAGGAGATAGACCAGCTATGGGCGACAAACCAGATACAGTGCCGCCAATTGAGCATGATACCAGCGTTGATCTGACACAGTTTACCGATTCGTACGCCTCGTTCAATCGGATTGTGAACAGTCTCCAACGCAAGTATATTGATCTCAAGGAAGAATTTTCCTCCCAGCAGAAGGAACTGGTTGAGACCAACCAGCGCTTGGTGGATATGACCGCCAGCAATCTGGCCACAACCGAGTTCCTGGATAGCATCCTCAATTCGATGGCCGCCGGGGTAGTCGCTGTTGACCGGAATGGCCGCATTACCAATTTTAATCCAGCCGCCTCGGTGATGTTGGGTATCCCTGGACGGGAGCCGTTGGGCCAGCCGTATCGTGATATAATTCCATCTGGTGATCCTGTTGATGCCAACGCTCTGCGAGCTGTGGAGTCGGGGAGAACTGTTGATTCGATCGAAAAAAACTGGGAATTGATTGATGGTACCCGGCTCATTGTCTCTGTTTCCACTGCGACTCTTACCGATCGCAAGGGTAACGCTTTGGGAGCGGTGGAAGTATTCCATGATTTGACCAAGATCAAAAAGATGGAGCTTGAGATTACCAGGTTAACCACGCTTGCCGCACTGGGTGAGATGGCCGCCGCGGTTGCCCATCAGGTGCGAAACCCGCTATCTGGGATTCTGGGTTATGGTTCGCTGTTACGACGCGACATGGATGCCGATGATCCCCGTCAGAAACTGGTTAACCGTATCTGTGATGGGGTGGAAACGCTTAACAAAACAGTGACCACGTTACTCGATTTCACCCATCATGAAGAAGTCCGACGGGTCAATGTCGACTTTAGTGAATATCTTAACGAGGCCAATCGACAATTCCACAGGGATCATGATGAACTGGTCGGGCAGGTGAAGATAATCAACCGAGTCAATCAGGATGCAACTCGCGGAGATAACTTGATCTCACTTGATCCCGTGCTCTTTCGACAAGTGTTATTCAATCTCTTCTGCAACTCCTGTGAGGTGGGGAGGGGACAGGGCAGTATCGTTGTTACCGGACGGAAACTACCCCGCCAGGTGGCCACATCCCAGTACGCCGGGCGTCTGTTGCTCGGTCTGGATGAAACTGTTTTCGAGGTTACTGTCAGCGATGATGGCCCCGGAATCCCGGATAGCGCCCTTGAGGAACTGTTCGCACCGTTTTTTACTACTCGTGAAGGGGGAACCGGACTTGGGTTGGCGGTGGCATGGAAGATAATGAAAGGTCACGGTGGAGATATTGCTCTGGATCGAGCATACGAGGATGGTGCCCGATTTGTATTGCTTTTACCGACCCGTATCGGGACGGATACGGATCACAGCGAAGAGTCAAACTGACATGGAGAGTCATAAATGAAGTACTCCGTTCTGATTGTTGACGATGACCGATATGCGGTCCAACCGATAGCTATGATGGCCTCACACGCCGGCTATGAATCTGTTCAGGCTTTCTCAGGTGAGGAGGCGTTGCTTAGACTTAAAGAACGTCCCTTTGATATTGTCCTGACCGATCTCAAGATGGGTGAGATGGACGGTATCTCGGTGCTGGAACATGCCAAGCGGTTGCATCCCGACTGTGTAGTTGTTCTGATGACCGGATACGGTACAGTGGAAAAAGCTGTCGCGGCCATGAAGAAAGGCGCATACGATTTCGTACTTAAGCCGCTCGAGCCGGTTACGGTCGAAAATATGCTCCAGCATATTACGGAAGTGCTTCGACTGCGCCTCGACAACGCCATGCTTCGCACCTATGTTACTCACACTTTCCAGAATATGGTCGGTAAGTCGAAAGCGATGAAAGATATTTTTGATACGGTTCAATCGGTCGCTACGGCCCGCTCTACTATTCTGATAACTGGTGATTCCGGTGTTGGTAAGGAACTGGTGTCGCGCGCTATTCACTATTGTTCCGAGCGGTCCGATGGGCCTTTTGTCAAACTCAACTGTGCGGCGTTACCCGAAACACTGGTTGAAGCTGAACTATTTGGTTATGAAAAAGGTGCGTTTACCGATGCCAAACGGGCACACCGGGGGAAATTTGAAGTTGCTCACGAGGGCACTCTACTGTTAGACGAAATCTCCGAGATGCCATTGAACCTCCAGTCGAAACTTTTGCGCGTTATCCAGGAACGGGAGTTTGACAAGATTGGTTCCGATGCTCCTGTCGCGGTCGATGTTCGTGTGATTGCGACATCCAATAGGAACCTTAAAGAATTTGTGGCGCAGGGGAAGTTCCGCGATGATTTGTACTACCGTCTCAATGTCATTCCGATTCATATTCCGCCGTTGCGGGAACGACCCGAGGATATACCTTTGATGGTCGAGCGGTTCGTGGATAAATTCAGCCGTGATAATAAGCGACCGATCAAGAGTGTCGATCAGCAAGTGTACAAACTGTTCATGGGATATTCCTGGCCGGGCAACGTCCGTGAACTGGAGAATATGATTGAGCGCGCGGTCGTGACGACAAAGTCAGAGACTCTTACTACTGAAGATTTCCCGGTAGAACTTGCGGTTGATGGTATCGGATCGGTTGAAGGTGGGTTGGAGATTCCGATGACATTGGATGAGGGCAACAAGTATCTGATTCTCAAGACGCTGGAGAAATACGAAGGCAACAAAACGCGGGCGGCTGATGCGCTCGGTGTATCGTCACGAACGATTCGCAACAAATTGGCCGAGTGGCGCGACAAAGAGACCACTCCAGCCGAGATGTAATCCCGACATTTTGTGGGTGGCGGTCTTGTAGGGTTTTGTGGGCGGCAGTCTTGCAGGGTTTTTGTGGGTGGCAGATGCCCTTGTCTGCTCCAGAACCTCGTGGCGCACGGGGGCGTACACCACGCACAAAGTGCTGTCGAATGGTCTTGTAATCTTGTCGTCTTGCAGGGTGGAACCCCTTAGCTATTCCGCCATTAACGTCCGGAATTTCCGCTTGCGTCACACACCCAAAATTCGTCCGTCCATACTAACCTCGTCGAACTGAACGAGTCTGCCCTCGGTTTGGAAATCGAAGAAGAACTGAACCTCAAGCGTGAAGAGTTTGCAATTGTTCCGCTTGCCTGGGCGATCGAGCTATTCCGAGGTGAACGCCCGCAACTATTCAGCTTGATCCGGACGAATTTGAATCGCCGGTCAATTCAGATTAGATTAGAATCAATCCCGCAGAATAGGCGTGAATTCGAGAGCTTTGAGTTTGTTCCGTTGGATGATTCTTATGTTTTAGATTTTTCACATCTGAAAGCGTTCAATTACGAAGCCCGCATGAATGTGATGTTGATGCGTAAGTACCTGACAGTTTGAAATCTGTCATTTCCGCTTGCATCACACGGTAAAATAGACTATTCTGAATGCGCATACAGTGTGAGCCAGATTGTTCTGGAAGTCTGACATTGCAATATCGGAGGTGAGCATGGGTCGAATCAGGAGTGTATTTATCGCGTTTCTGGGGGGTAATGTTGATCGGTGTCGCCTATCTCCTTGGGACACAATCAGCTGGACTACTCGATAAGTGGAACATGGGTCGCAACGCCGAGGAGTATCGCTCAAAAGCGGCCGCACAGCCCGCCGCGATTCTGCGGAAAATGGGGACTATTAAAGTCGGCGATACTTTGAGCAACTTCGCCTTTGAAGATATCGACGGCGAGTTGCACCTGCTCAATGAAATCCTCACTGACAAAACACTTATCACCTATATGAAACCGGACTGCGATGGTTGCTTAGTCGAACTGGAAAGGCTTCGTGCCGCGGCGAACAGTCCTGAAGATTACGAACAAGTACTGATAATTTCATCGGCCAATCCGTTACACTTGCGGGAACTTCGCGAAGATTACGGGTTGGGCTGTTTAATGTTATACGATGAGGAACGGTTTTTCGGGATGGCGTTGGAAATCTACACCTACCCGTTCAACCTGGTGGTTAACAGCGACCGGGTGATTCTGGAGATTTACGGCAGTGTTCTGTTACCGGATGACTATGAGAGTTTGTTCTCAATCACAGGTGAGCCTGTCGAAGGGTGGCTTACCTCTGGTGCCCCGACGCTTGCGTCGGGAGTTGATTCGGCGTTGGGTTCTCCCGCCCTCTCTGTCATTCCGGCTCCCTTTGTCATTCCGGCCCCCTACGTCATTCCCGCCCCCTCTGTCATTCCCGAGCAGTCGGGAATCCAGATGTCTTGTGACAAGGCCCTATCTTCGACTCATAGTTTTGCATCGTCGAAGAGACAACTGGACCCTCGCTTCCGCGAGGGTGACGCTACGCCCGGGCATGAGAGATTCGACACTCGGCAGATGTGGACATCTGTCGGTCACGTACTTGTAACCTAAAACTCAAACCGCCTGACTTGCCGTTCCTGATATGAACATTATGTTTCACCATATACATCGAGCCGAGATGAAAACCATCGGAAGGCTAATTATGATGCGAAAGGAGGTGATATTATGACAAAGAAGATTATAGTAACTTATGCCGCGCTGTTCCTGTTCGCATTCACGTTCGCGTTCGCGTTTGCAATGGAGGCGAGAGCGGAAGATCCGGGACCTATCTGTTGCGTTTACGTACCTTGTGCTTCTGACCCGAACTATTTCGATATGCAGGGTCACGTGGATAAAGGGCACTGTGTATTCACATACGAGGAACCCTGTGACATTTTTGGGATATGCCCCAACGACAGTCTTTAGCAAATCTGGCACGGCTGTCAATGTGAAGACAACTGAGCCTCAGTAGCAACAAAGTATTTCAGGAACGGCGATCAAGCGGCCAAGCAAAGCCTCGAGAGCTATGAAGATGCATATGTCGAACCACTCACCAGTACGTAGAATTGCAACCAATGTGACCAGCGTAGGACTTGCGCTAACCATAGTGTTTGGCGGCATTTCCGGGATGACCCAGTTCGAGCCAGAGACACATTACGAGCTACTGGCCGGTCACAGCCAAGGTAACATACAAATGACCATTGTTCCCGGCGGGTGGGGGTATATTCGCGCAATACACGACCAGTACGATCCCTATGTCGACCCTATAACCAACGACTCAATATATGGTTGCACGTATCCAACCGGTAGCGGCAATACTTTCACCAGTGGGTCTGATATGTTCATGATCGGTGTCTCAGATTCTGACACCTTGGACCTACCGTATCTTGTATGGACCAACCCGTTGATATGGGACAGGCGTTGGAAGAAACAATCAACCGACAAGAGCCAGCCGCACTACTCACCACGGGCCAGATCAGATCTTGACATTGAATGCACCTTCTACGACACGGCCGTATATGATCAAGATCAAAGCTATCTAGTGGTATGGCATCAACCCCTCAGGATTAAGGTGGAGCAGAGATCGATGGCCTGGAGTGGTTCTGCGGTTGATGATTTTGTTCTGTTTGACTACGGAATAACCAATATCGGTGACCAAGCGCTAACCGATTTCTATGTGGGTTTCTATCTTAACGATAGTTATGATCCCCGTGATTTTGTTCCCGACGCCGAGAACTTGACTGGCTTCTTGGAGGAATATCCTGCAGGCTACGCCTGCGAATACATGGACACGCTGAACTTGGCTTATAAAATGGACAACAATGGCGACCAAATTAACAACCGGTTCACACCACAATCCAGGCGCGGCACCGTGGGAATAATGCTCTTGGGGAGTACTGGCAAAGATGTCCGCCTGGGTTATCACTGGAGTGTAAGGTATCCCTCAACCTGGCAGGATGATTGGGGACCACGCCGGTGGCCAACAAATGAGGAACCCTGGCACTCCTTTGATACGCGCTTCGCGACTCCGTGGAGTACACAGGATCGCTACTATCTGTGCACTCATCCCCATATTGCCTATGACCAACTTTTTGCGGCGGTCGATCATACCGCCGAAGGTTGGATGCCGCCAACAAGACTTGCCGAAATGGCGGCAAGCGGATGGCCATCATACGTGTACTACTCTTTCGGACCATTTGATATTGGTGTTAATGAACATATCAACTTCACCATTGCTGTGGTCGGGGGTGATAACGTGCACACCGATCCGCTGGCGCATTTTGATCCGAACTTTCCGCAACAATTTTACGATCAGCTTGATTTCTCGGAATTAGCCACCAACGCTCGCTGGGCGCAGTGGGTCTATGATAACCCCGGTTACGATACCGACTCCGATGGTTACTGTGGTGAGTTCCGTATCTGCGAAGGCGACACGATCTGGTACAAAGGCGATGGTGTCCCTGACTTTCGAGGCAACACCCCGCCACCCGCGCCGTTCACGCGCATCCTCACCGAACCAAGCAAAATCACTATCCGCTGGAACGGTTTTTTCTGCGAAACAACCAAAGACCCGTTCTCAAATCTAGTAGATTTCGAAGGCTACCGTGTCTACTGCGGGTTGGATACCAGACGGGCGTCGCTGTCAATACTGTCGAGCTATGACCGCGAGAACTTCTTCCGACTCAAGTGGCATGACCTCGGTTCTGGTTATGGCAAATGGCTCAACGATGAACCGCCGTATTCACTTGATGAACTACAGACGATTCACGATGATCCGAATTTCGACCCGCATCGTTACACTCGCGACTATCCGCTCTTTGAAGGCGACTCGGTGTTCTATTTTCAGATGGTCGATGCCAATTTAGACGATCTGTCTTCGCCCCTCAGTATCCACAAAGTTTACCCCAACGCGACTGACCCCGGAAC
>JAGGTI010000119.1 GCA_021163775.1 Candidatus Zixiibacteriota bacterium | reverse complement strand
TTGCGCCAGCGGCCGAGCGACCGGCCAGCCAGCCGGTTGAGAATGCGGCTTGGAGGTTATATCCGCCTGTGGGGCCATTAAGGTCTAATACTTCGCCAGCGAAATATAGCCCCGGTATAAGTTGGGATTCCATCGAACGAGGATCAATTTCTTTGAGGTTGACACCGCCTGCGGTGATGATCGCTTCTGCAATTGGCCGATGGCCAGTGACCTCAAAGCTGAAATCCTTGAGCCAGTGACGAAGCCGGCGGCGTTCGTCTGTTGTCACTTGGTTGCCATTGAGGTCAATCGGCAGATCTAATAGATCAAGACAAACGGGTATCATTTTAGCTGGAAGTAGTTCTTTAAGTATGTTCTGTAACTGTTTGTTGCCGTTTGCGGTAAACTCGCGGAGTAGTCGAGCTTCGAGTTTCTTTTCACTCACCGCCGGCTTGAGATCTAATGAGAGAACGACTTTTTTCCGAAGCTCAAGGGCATCCACTATCTGTCCACTGAGGTGAAGAATGAGAGGCCCGGACATACCGAAATGTGTGAACAACATTTCGCCTAAAGCTTTGTCTTGCTCTTTGCCATCGACCAGAAACTTCAAAGATACATTTTTCAAACTCAGGCCCTGAAGAGCTTTGGCGACGGTTCCGGCCGTTTCAATTGGGACTAGAGCCGGACGGGTCGGCACCAGGGTATGTCCTACTGCCTCGGCCAGCCGATAGCCATCGCCGGTGGATCCGGTTCCTGGGTATGAGCGTCCACCTGTGGCGACAATAACAGCATCGGCTTCAATTCTCTTTTGCCGTCCGGATTGGACCCCTGCCACTCGTTCGTTTTCGATCAGCAGTTCATCGACCGCTCTTCCGGTTTGGATTTCAACCTTTGCCGCCTTTGCCCAGTTTTCCAAGGCCAGGGCGATATCCTCAGCGCGGTTGTCAACCGGAAAGAACCGGCCGCCCCGCTCCAAGTCGATTTTAACGCCGAGTTCTTCGATGAACCCAACTAGTTCGGTGTTGAAAAATTGCATGAAAGCCTGGCGTAGAAATCTTCCGTTGGGGCCAAAGGCTTCCAGGAATTCTTCCAGGGGGGCGCTGTTAGTTAGGTTGCAACGGCCCTTGCCGGTGATGGCCAGCTTGCGTCCGGTCTGGATCTTCTTTTCCAGCAGGATGGTGGTTGCTCCGGCTTTTGCCGCCTCTCCAGCCGCAATTAGGCCGGATGCACCACCGCCAACCACGATTACCCGTTTACCAGTGAGGTCGAAATCTGATTTTTTGGTATTTTCAGTTATCATTATGGCATGAATATAGATAATCTTGGTCGAAGCCAAAGAATTTTCTTGGAAACCCTTTCAAAATTGTGCTTATTGTTGGCCGATAGGGTGGTCATACCAAAAATGGAGACTGCCTGGTATTGTAACAGATTGACAGGAGTACAGCAGTATGGCAGAGCGTGAAACGGGATCCGTGAAGTGGTTTAGTTCAGAGAAGGGGTTCGGATTTATCGTTCGCGACCGCGGGGATGATGTTTTTGTACACCATACCCAGATCGCTGGGTCCGGCTACAAATCGCTTCAAGAGGGACAAAAAGTAGAATTCTCAGTAGCACAGGGAGATAAGGGTCTTCAGGCTCAGGAAGTTACTGTCATAGAGTAGGTCTCACCGACGTAGCCTTTTATTACAGGGGGAGATCTTGATACCGGTGGAACAGCTATGTTTTCCTAAGGGTGTAGTTTGTGAGTCTGTTGGGCTTTAGCTCGAGCAGGTCTTGTAAACACTTTGGCATAACTTTGCGTTTTGGTATTATTTGCTATTCGCGGTTGTGGCCGGAATCGGTTATTGTCCGATATACGTGATGATGGGATTAACTGATGATTATTAAGAGTAAGCAACTCTTGTCCTTAGTGGCCAGCGATAGCGAACAGGTCTATCCAGTATTGCCACTGATGACAGTTGTTCTTTTTCCTGGTATGGATGTTACCATCCATGTTGGACGATCGGAGAACCTGGCTTTATTGGAACAGGTGTTCTCTAATAAAGATCGATTTGTGGCTTCTTATTGTCAAACTGGGTTTGACTCTAAAGAGGAACGCCCAATCCACCAGGTCGGTGTGTTGGCTGAGATACGCGATATCCGTGACGGTGCGGGGGATACCAGGGTTGTTACTCTGGAAGGTTTTGAGCGGGTTGCTCTAAGCCGTATCACGCGACCGGAGCCATATCTGGAGGCGGTCGTTCACGGGGTTGAGAAGAAACCCCATGCGGCTGGAAAAATAAAAGAACAGGTTAGCGAGGTAATCGCAATAATTAGCGAGATTACCAACCTCGACCCAAAATATTCTCCCGAACTTGCGAATGTGCTAAGAATGATTGTCGATGATCCCTCTCGGTTGGCGGATCAGGTGGCGTCAACTTTTCACTTTTCGCTATCGGCAAAACAAGAATTGCTGGAAACGATCTCGTTGGAGGAGAGGTTTCGCAAGTTGCTCCATCACCTAAATGGAGAACTAAATCGGGCCGCCACTGTCCTGAGTATTCAGGAACGAGTCAAGAATCAGATTGAGGAAGAACAGCAGAAGTATTTCCTGCGCCAGCAATTACATGAGATCCGCAAACAATTGGGTGAGGACTTCTCTGAAGAGAAAGAAGTTGCCCACTGGAAACAATTGCTCAAGAGTCTTCCCGATTTGCCACACGAGGTCGCTGATCGCTCACGTATGGAGATTGAACGTTTGGGCCAGTTGTCGCCTGCGTCAGCCGAATACGGGGCTACAAAAAACTATCTTGGTTGGATACTGAATCTTCCCTGGGGAGTGTTTCGTTCCGAAGATTATCAGATGGACCACGTTCAGAAGGTAGTCGACCAGGAGTATTTTGGACCGGACAATCTCAAGGAACAGATCCTCCAGCGTCTTTCGGTTCGCAAATTGATGGGTGGCAAGGATGATGGACCGGCACTTTGTCTGGTCGGTGCTCCCGGAACTGGCAAGGCCTCTATGGCCAAAGCAATTGCCAAGGCGATCGGCAAGGAGTTTATTCGAATTTCAGTCGGCGGTGTAACGTCGGTAGACGATATCAAAGGAACGCCACGAACATTCCTGGGGGCTCAACCCGGCAAGATTATCCGTACCTTACGGAGGACAGGTAGTTGTGATCCTGTGGTTTTGTTGGAAGATATTGACTATTTCAATATCGAGAACAACTCATCGGTGAACATGGCATTGCTGGAAGTGATTGATGCTCGCTACAACTCACGGTTTCTCGATCAGTATATTGGTGTGCCATTTGATTTCAGCAAGGTGTTCTTCGTCTGTTCGGTGCGGTCCTATGAAGAGATTCCGGAACAGTTTGTGTCTCGGCTGGAGATCGTCGAACTTCCCGGATATATAGATCGGGAGAAAATCACGATCGCTAAACGGTATCTCCTGCCAGATCTCTTGACCAAACATGGGCTGAAGAAGACAGAACTTAAAATTTCTGATCGTACCCTGTCCAAGATCATCAGTGGCTATACTATGGAAGCAGGTCTTTTGGGGCTTTCACAGCAGATCGAACGAATCTGCCGGAAGGTTGCGCTCAAGAAAGCGGAAAAGAGCAAACGTTCCCTGTCGGTAAATGAAAAGACTCTGGAATCATTTCTGGGCACACCCCCGTTTATACCAGAGAAGGCGGAGACACTGCCCGAGATAGGAAATGCGGCTGGTTTGGCCTGGACTGGTGCCGGAGGTGAACTGATGTTCATTGAAGGTCTTAAGATGAAGGGTGATGGGCAGATTATCACTACCGGGTCACTGGGTGAGGTGATGCGGGAATCAATTCAGGCCGCTCATTCGTATGTGCGCTCAAAAGCCGATCTTCTCGGTATCGACTTCAATGATTTCAATGAATTTGATATTCATATACACTTTCCATCCGGTGCTATTCCCAAGGATGGTCCCTCGGCTGGTATTACCGTTTGTCTGGTAATTGCCTCAGTGATGTCGGAGAGACCGATTCGCAACGATATTGCCATGACTGGTGAAGTGACCTTGCGGGGTAAAGTGTTGTCGGTTGGCGGGACCAAGGAAAAAATCTCAGCCGCCTACCGAGCCGGCATTCACAATGTGGTTCTGCCCAAAGAGAATGAAAAAGATCTCAAGGAACTACCGCGTGAGATTATCCGCAAAACACGATTCCATTTTGTGGAGAGTGTCGATCAACTGTTCGAGCTCTGCCTGCTCGATTTCAAGCCCTCAGCCTATACGCTTGAGAAAATATTCGCCGAAGAAATTGCCAAGGCAAAAAAGAGACCAACGCGCAAGAAACGCGTCGTCCGTAAATCTGCCCGCAAGAGCAAATAGGCCTATTACCGGCTCTATTCACATTCTAACTAATTGTTGACACCATCCCTGTGTGACTGCTATATTTAAGTTAGACAGATGGATGGTGTGATGGTCCGGCAATCATTCGTCTCAGGTGCTTAGTACTAGATTTCTTACGGTCCAATGAGAATCAACATTAGAAATTAAAACTGCCTATTGGTGTCTGTGTGCTTATGGTGGCCATTGTCAGGGCAGGTTCTTAAGTACTAAATCGGTCACGCCGGAAAGACAATGAAATACGATGGTCTCGAATAGCATGGAGGCAAATGATGAAGTTTAAGTCTGCTGTAACATTGCTGGTGTGTCTGTTGGTCGCCTCATCGACCCTGGCACAGTTCACTCAGGATCCTCTTGATCAGGGTGAAGCCGATACGGTGCGGATGATTGTCAGCTTGATGCCCGACGCCGTTACTAATCAGCTTGATGTTCAGGTCGATCTGTATGTGAGTACCGATGTTCAGACGGTTACGAGCGTTTCGCTTGGGTTTTTCTGGGTCAACAGCAATATGCTGATGACCGAGGGATATTTTACACCCGAAGGAGCTTCGGCTTTTGATTTTATGCAGTTCATTTATCGTAACAACAATATCGACATGACCAATGAGTATCAGGAATTCCAGTGTGTGGGGTCACGCATGTTCGGACCGGGTATTACTCCGGGAACGGACCCCCTGCATATTGCGAGCTATGAATTTACACTGTCAAGCTGGACTGTATTGGATTCTATAATCATTGATACGGTTCAGGTGTTAGGTGCCGGTTTTGCCTTTGTTGATCAAAGTAATAATGAGTACCGTCCTTATTGGGATGGTCGTGTTGTAATCTACGACCAGAATCGACCAATTCTCTCCAATCTGGTGCTTTCCGATGATACTTTGTTTTATCATGGTATTGAAGGGCAGGCAAACCCATCTCCGCAGAGTATCGAGGTTCTTTCCGACCGGGATCCTTTGGCTTTCGACTTGAATGAGGATATCTCCTGGTTACTCAAGTCACCGTCGAGTGGCGTTACGCCCCAGGAGGTCGAGTTCTCGATTACCACCACCGGGTTAACCGCCGACACCTATTTTGATTCTGTGGAAGTGGCTTCCAGTGGGGGGGCAAATTCACCGCAATATCTATTCGTTGAATTGGACCTGGCACCACCTTTGCCAGTGATTGATGTTGATCACGAAGCTTTCTTTTTCAACGCACTGGCCGGTGGAGATAATCCATCCGATCAGACGCTGAATATCACGAACGCTGGTCAATCGGTATTGAATTGGTCGGTGACCAATAACGAAAGCTGGCTCAATCTGGTCCCTGCCAGTGGTTCCGGTTTCGGCACGGTTATACTAAGCGTCAACACAGTCGGTCTGACGTTTGGAGAATATCACGATACTGTTGTCGTGAGCGACCCGGACGCGACCAACAGTCCGGTGCGAATCCCTGTGCGCCTCTCAGTGGCTTCTGATTTGCCGGTAATCGAAGTAGATTCGGTTGTCAACTACTGGTCAGTCGATTGGAATGCCGAGGGACCAATGTTTACACGTTCTTTTGGTGTACGCAACGGGGGGGCTGGTGAACTTGATTTTTGGGTTGAGAAGGACGATGGTTATATTATCAACATCACTCCGGCCGCATCCACCGCACCTGATTCGATCACCCTGTTGTTTTATATGCCGGCTCCTCCGGACTTTACATCTGAAGTACCCTTGATGGTGTTGGAGAATATACATGTCTTATCCAACGGTGCAATCAATTCCCCAGTGGACGTTGAGTGCTGGTTCCGTTTTCCGCTTATTCCGTCGGTGTTGCATGTTGAGCCAACGACGATTGAATTCGATGTCTACGAGTGTTCTCAGGGTTGGGGTCAGCCGATGCCATCGCAGGAGCTTACGGTTACCAATCTTGGCAGTGATGATCCGATGACGGTCGATCTTGTCTATGAAACGGAACTATTTGTGATCGAAGGTCTCGAACCGGCACAGGATGCCCCGGCCACTTACACCGTTACCAGTCTAATCCCGGATCTGCCATTTGGTACTTACGTCGATACTATCTGGGTGACTTCGCAATGGGCGTCTAACAAGCCCCAGATGGTTGAGGTGACCTTCAATTACCTGCCGACTTCAGCGCCGTCGGCTATTGCCTTGTCTAGCGGAAATCTGACTTTCCCGTACCAGGCGGAGTCGGGGCCGCAGATATATGATAATCTGATTATTGGTAATCTGAACCCAGGATGTATGGTTTGGGAGATTGTCGAAAATGTGGATTGGCTCACATCCGTTGTTACTGAGGGTGGTGTGCCCGATGCCAGTCCGTTATTAGTTGATCCGGTGGGGTATGCTTTGGGTGAGTACACCTCCAGTCTCGAAATAATTGCACCGTCTGCGATCAACAGTCCGGCTGAGATCGGTCTGACCCTTCAGGTCTGGACGCTTCGGGGTGATGTCAACTGGAATGGTCGTATTACGGCTCAGGATATTGCATTGCTGATCGACTACGTTTTTGAGGGTGAACATCCTCCACAACCGGCCGAGTTGGTGGCTGATGTCAACTGTGATGATATGGTTGATGTCGCCGATATTGCGCTGATGATAGAGTATTTATTTGAGACGTTGGAGCCGCTCTGCGGGAACCCATATTAGACGAATCCATCGAACCCGAATGACCAGTTAGATCGGGTTCGACTGGCTTTCATTATGCAATCTGCCGACAGGAACCTTGACAGGCGGTGGATTGTTGTTATCTTGGAATCAGGCGAATACCTGATGTAGGTTCAACGCAACCGAACTCAACCGGATTCGCTACTCTCACTGTTGCTATATTGCACCGCCTGAACTACTACTAATAGGATGTGAATTGTGTCTAAATCCCTATCTTTTTTGAGAGTGTTGTTGATTCTGTCAACTCTGCTGATTATCACCCCGGCAGTACAGGCCGGCGCTTTGGCTGACAATCTGCCAGATGACCTGTCACCATCCCAATTGCATCAAATTATGGGTGAACAGAAGGCACTGGCTCTTGATCAAGCCAGACGTCAGCAGTCGATTGTGGCGAGTGCCCCGGCGACAAATCAAACTGATTATGATGTCCGCTGGTACGATATTAATATCAGGGTCAATGATACTACCGAAGTGCTGTATGGTCAGGTGACGATAGTCGCCGATGCGGTAGTCGATGGTGTGACTGAAGTTGAGATTGATTACGGTGAAACGATGACGGTTGAGAGCATAATAGCGCCCTCGGGATCGTTGTCATACACCCGATCCGGTGACGTTGTTACTGTGACCCTTGATGGGACCTACGATGCTGGTGAGACTTTCCAGTTCGATTTCAATTACAGTGGCCATCCGGTCGAGAGCGGGTTTCAGGCTTTCACTTTCGGCTGGCATGGTAGCCAGCGTTCGATCAGTTCTCTGTCGGAGCCATATATGGCGCGTACCTGGTGGCCGTGTAAGGATCGGATGGACGACAAGCCGGACTCAATTGGCATACATATTGAAGTTGATACCGTGTTATACTGTGCCTCTAACGGCACGCTTGATTCGATAACTACGGTGCCATCGAGCAATTCACACACTTTTCATTATACTTGTCATTATCCGATTACCACTTACCTGTTCTCAGTAGCGATTGCCGATTATATTGTCTGGGAACAGGAGTATGTCTATGATGCGGAAGAGGATCCCATGCCAGTCATCCACCATGTTTACAGTGATTGGTATGACTATTCGCTGACAACATGGGGGCAGACACCACAATTTATTGAAGTCCTGGTAGCTAACTATGGGCCGTATCCGTTTCTGACCGAGAAGTATGGTCACGCCAATTTTGATTGGGGTGGCGGTATGGAACACCAGACGGTCACGTCGATGACCGGCAGTAGTTTCGGCTTTTATTGGGCGGTTGTAGTCCATGAATTGGGTCATCAGTGGTGGGGAGATCTGGTGACCTGCAAATCGTGGCGGGATATCTGGCTCAATGAGGGCTGGGCATCGTACACAGAGGCGCTCTATGAACTCGAGACAAGCGGCTGGGCCGATTACCATGCTTACATGAATACGATGGTCTACAAGGGCGGTGGCACCATTTGGGTGGATGACACCACTAACGTATGGCGGATATTCAATGGCGGCTTGAGCTATGACAAAGGTGCCTGGGTTGTGCATATGCTTCGAGGTGTTCTGGGTGAAGAACTATTCGCTACTGGTATTGAGGCTTATCGCACAGAATTTGCATACTTGGCGGCAACCACGGAAGATTTCCGATCTTGTTGGGAAGTTGCCACCGGGGTTGATCTTGATCCGTTTATTAATCAATGGATATATGGCCAGTACTATCCAATCTACGAATACTATTACGCCAGCGAGCCTTCTGATACCGGTGGCTATGATATCTTTTTACTAGTCAAGCAAACCCAATCGACTCAACCTGATGTATTTGAGATGCCGGTTGACTTCTTTTTCGATTACACGTTGACCCCCGATGACACCCTTACTCTGGTTGTTGACGAGCGAATTGAATTGTTCAAATTCAATCAATCAAGTCCCGTGTCACAGATCAAATTAGATCCGGCCGAGTGGATCCTCAAGGATGCCTATGATCGCTCGGGCTATATGTTCATTATCACCTATGACAGCGAACTGTCCGATGGGGTAGAAGGTGACACATATAATGACACTGTAGAGATACGAGGAGGGACTGGTCCGTTTGAGATTAGGGTGGTTAGTGGTATGTTGCCGCCGGGGTTGACTGTTGACAATAACGGTGTGATCTCAGGGATGCCTTCACAAGCCGGATTATTTTCCTTTCAGATCGGTTGTATCGATCATGGGGAAAGTACGGCGGATCAGCGGGGTTACGATATCCAAATCGAAGCCGCTTCGTGCTGTCAGGGCAAGGTCGGCGATGCCAACGCTCTGGGCGGCGATGAACCGACGATTGGTGATGTTAGTGTCCTGATTGATGCCAAGTTTATCACGGGTACGTGCACAGGAATCATTGATTGCCTGATGGAAGCGGATATCAACCAATCCGGCGGTATCGATCCGATTTGTGACGATATTACGATTGGTGATGTGTCGATATTGATTGATTATCTGTTTATCACAGGTGCTTCCCTGGGATTGCCCGACTGTCTCTAAGTTAAGAAAATAGTTAATTCAATCGGGCTGAGTCGCAAGAACGATTCAGCCTGATACCGGGTGAATCTTGTTGATTTTAGTCGGATGGGGTATATCATTGCTGAGGCGATTACTGCTGATTGTTTGAGTTACCTGCCGAGGTGGATGTTGACCGACGATAAGAAAATCAAGACCTTTCACTTGACTACTTTTGGTTGCCAGATGAATCTGGCCGATTCTTCGACTCTGGTAGCTGGTTTGACCACTCGTGGCTACCGGCGTGTTGATCAAGAGAGCGAAGCAGACCTGATTATTCTCAATACTTGCTCTGTCCGTGAGAAAGCCGAACAGCGGGTGCTGGGTCGCTTGGGAGACCTGAGCCGACTGAAGAAATCCCGACCTGGTGTCAGGATTGCCGTGGTCGGTTGCATGGCTCAGCGTCTTGGGAGCGAACTGGTAGAAGCCATACCCTGCGTCGATTATGTTCTCGGTACCGACCGGGTTTTCGAATTACCCGATGTGATTGAAGGTCGCGAAGGGACATCGTCGGTTATGACTGCTTTTGGTCACGAGAATGTCGACCAGATCGAACCGGTGCGTGAGACGCCCTATTCCGGTTTCGTAACGATTTCACGCGGTTGCGATAATTTTTGTAGTTACTGCATTGTGCCGTACGTGCGAGGGCGGGAGCTGTCGCACTCGGTTGAGCATATCCTTGCCAGCGTTGAGAAAATGGCCGCTGATGGCGTAGTTGAGATTATGCTTCTGGGTCAGAACGTCAACAGCTACTGCTACAAAGACTGTGATTTCCCTGAGCTTTTGCAACGAGTGGCGCATGAAACCGATATCCCCAGAATCCGGTTTATGACTTCGCACCCCAAAGATCTGTCGCCTCGGCTGATTGAGACGCTGGCCTCTGAACCCAAATTGATGCCTCATGTTCATCTGCCGCTACAATCTGGATCTGACGCAGTTCTTGAGCGTATGGGGCGACGTTATACTTGTGATCACTACCGAAAGATTGTTGACTCGCTTCGTACGGCGCTTGATTATGTGTCTATAACTACTGATCTGATTGTTGGCTTTCCGGGCGAAAGGATCGAAGATTACGAAATGACCCTCCAGACCGTTCGAGAGATTCAGTTCGATGCGGCTTTTATGTTCCGGTATTCTGTCCGACCGGGCACCAGGGCGGCCAGGTTTGACGACGATGTCCCTGAGGACGAGAAAATTGAACGCCTTAATCACTTGATTGAATTGCAGAAGTCAGTGTCGTTGGAGCGTAACCAGCGTGAAGTTGGTCAGGTGCGCTGGTCGATGGTGGAAGGCTACTCGCGTCGATCCCGTGAGTATGGACGGGCGAGGACCGAAGGCAATAAGACCGTTCTGTTTAAGACCGACCAACCTGAAGTTGGGCAGATTCTGCCACTGAGAATCAATTCGGCCGATGCCTTCACTCTGCACGGTGAACCGACGGAGGTATCCTGATGTTTGAGACCCTGCCAATTGTAGTGACGCCTATTCTGGTCGTATTGGTGGCCTCGTTTCTGATTTACCGCTTCGGTTTCTTTTCCAGTCGAGAGGTCTCCGGGCGGTTGACGTTTATTTTCGGTAGCCTGTTGATCCTGATCGTTACCAGCTTCGAGATCGTCGAATTGTTACCCGATTACCCTGATTGGTTTGTGGTTGGTGCCTATGCCGCAATCGATTTGACTCAGTTCCTCGTAGGTGTTTTGGGGTTGTTCTTGATTGTGATTGGTCTGGCCCTGTACACCGATTACTGGCAGATTCGTCGAGAGGAAACCGAGGAGCGTTTCAGCAAACTATCTATTTTAGAGAATCTTCAGCACGATGCCCGCCAGCCATATCATCTACTGGAACTGCTCAATATCTCGTTGCGCGAAGTACTGGTTCATTATCCGATGAGCGTTGGAGCAGTCTTTTTGGTGAACCGGACCCGGCGACAGTTTGTGCTCACTGGATCATGTGGCCTGCGGAAAGAGGAAGTGGCTTATCTCGAATATTACCCGTTGGAACGCAATTTGGTGAGTCAGGCAGTCGATCTTGGTGACCCGATGTTGGCCTCGCGGTTTGAATTTGTTGATCGTTCAGGTCAGCAGATTGCCTCTCGGTTCAAGAGTGTTCTTATTCTACCGCTCACTTCTGGTATGGAGAAGATCGGTTGTCTGTTGCTGTTTTCAGAGGAACCGGATTTCTACGGGCGGGAAGATATTCGATATCTTTCGCCAGTGGCGCAGTGGTTGGCCGAGAAAATTAGATCGGCTCGACTGGCTCGTGAATTGAGTCAGGTGACCAAACAGCGTGACGAACACTCCGAGAGCGTTACTTCTCTGATAAGTCGTCTCAGTTCCTCGGCTCGTGCCGGTGCGTCTGCTAAGACGGTTGATGGTTTCTGTCGGGCGCTCGTTGGTCTGGCCGGATCAGAGTCGGTGCATCTCTGTGTCGCCAATCGGGAAAATCTGATGTTTGTGGGCGGAAGTGAACCGCTTTTTGATCTTTCTGAGAATTTCCAGGCGGCGCTAATCGATGGTATGGCCCGGAGCCGACCGTTGATTATCAACCAGGAATCGACTGACACCGATGGTCGTACCGGTATTGTTCATTCAAATCTCATCTGTCCGCTGACCGTTTCTCCAAGCGGTTCGACATTATTGTTTATCCGTTCGGGCAGTCCGTTTGAGGTCAATGACGCTACCTTGAGAACAATAGAAGGTTTTGCCCATCTTGCGAATCTGATTCTACAGGTCGAGACGCAACAGCGTTCACGCCTTACGCGACGGAAAGGATTTGATGCTGTCCTGAGTTTGCTTAAGCATGATATCAAGGACAGCGGTACTCTGAATGATTTGGGTCAATTTACAGATACTCTGCACTCAGCTCTTCCTGAGAGCTCCCTCTGTCTGACACTGGATCCAGGGTCAGATGACACCTACGTTTCTGTGCATACTGCTGGTCGCTGTAACAAGGATGATGTCGATGACTTGCGAATACCAGTCGATGAAGGTGGCTTGGGGACAGTTGTGGCCTCAGGAGACAGCCTTTTTGTCTATGGTCGGGCACAGGTAGAAAAACATCTGGAGGCATACCACGATCAGACCAGAGCTGTTTTGAGGCGTATTTTTGGTGAATCTGGGACGCCTGATCTTTTGGCCTATTGCCCTGTGTCATCGAGCGACCGGGGACTAACTATCATTCTGGCGGCTCTATATGGATTGTCCGATTCGGATCGAGGCGAATGGGAACGGTTGATCATTCTGGCGGCCGGTCTTTACGGACTGCGGCGGACGTTGATTGAAATTACTCAGGCCGCCGCTCAGCAGTCGTCCACCACGCCCAAATTCAAGACTCCTGCTGGATTGTTAAATCAACTGAACAATCATTTATCGGCTGTCATCGGCCTGGCCGAGTTGGCCGAGCGGAACGAGGGTGTAACCGAGACAACCCGCCACCAGCTCCAGCAGATTTTGCAACGAGCTGACCAGGCCGCTAATCTGGCCCGCCAGTCGCTCGTGCCATCGGTACCCGATTCTGGTTCGGATGATAGCGATCAGCTTCATAAGATGATCGAGACCGAATTGAATAGCCTTCATGTTTCGGGTGATCTCTACATGATAGGGCAGAGGCCGCGTGAAGTCAGGTTGCGTCTGGCTCCGGTCGGACCTCTGAATTTTGCATCGAAGACTTTACGCGAACTTTTCCAATCGGTTCTGAATCGGTTTGGAGCCTTGGTTGACGAGGCCGGTTTGTGACTATTGCTACTTATGTCCGCGATGGTTTCGCCTATCTGGATATTTCACGCCATCGACCAAATTTTCCACCGGTGGATGAAGTCGCTGGTTTTGGACGCTATGGTCTTTCGTCCGAAGCCTTCCGCAATCGACCGGCTGATATTTATCTCCGTCATTTGAGTGACACAAACAGCTACTATGCGGTTGACACTACCGATGTGGTTCCGGCGTTTCTATCATTCAAGTTCCCGTTGGTTGTACGGCCCGATTCCACTTCATCGGTGGTTGGCAAGCCGCTGGTGCGACTACTTGCGATTGACAATCAGGCCGTGATTTTGGATCTGATTTCTGCTATGGGAAAATCCCTGGGATATGAGGTCCGGACCGCTTCGACTGGTGAGGCTGGTCAGCGGTTGGCCGACCAGATCAAATTTGACCTGGTTCTGACCGATTTGGCACTTCCTGATATCTCTGGCCTTGAAGTAGCCCAATATATTCATAAAGGCCAACCGGAACTGCCAATCGTCCTTGTAACCGGATGGTCGACCAAGATGGGGCCGGAGGAGAAACGGACCGCCGGGATTCGGGACGTTTTGTATAAACCGTTTCGAATTGAGCAACTTACAGCTCTGGTCCAGCGAGTTGTGAACCGGCCAACTTCAGTTTAGTCCCTGTTCTCAATCCTTTCTGAAATCTGCCGATAATATTTGTAAATAGGGGAGTTGTCAGAGTAAACTGCTCGGAGTAAAATAAGTTATGGACAAACAGACAATTCTGTCACAGATCGAACAGCGAGACGATCTGTTATCGCTACCTCAGGCGCTTGCGGAGATTCTCAGGGAAGTGGACAATCCTAACTTTGGTTCGGATCAATTGGCTCGAATCATTCTTAAAGATCCACCTTTGACAGCCAAAATTCTCAAGATGGCCAACTCATCGACCTATCAACGTTTTGGTCGAGTCTCCAATGTAAACCAAGCGGTACAGACGCTGGGGGTTATGACGGTCAAATGCCTGGCCCTTTCATCGTCGATTCTAAATCCCGACAAGATTGAAAAGGAATCTGGCATTAACCCGCGAAGGTATTTCGAGAGCATCCTTACCGTTGCGGCGGCTTGTGAAAAGATTGCTGAAGCGATTGGGCAAAAATCGACCGAAGATGCGTTCATAGCTGGATTGCTCCATGATGTCGGCACTATGTTCTTTATGTGTCACTATCCGGCTGATTATCGTAATATAGCGGCTGGCAAAATCCCGGGGGTGACCAATATCCTGGATGCCGAGATAAAGGTGTTTGGTATAAATCACTGTGAAGTAGGCTATCTGCTTGCTGGTAAATGGCGGCTACCGAATAGTGTTGTTCGTGCTACCAGGGAACATCATAACGATGTGAAAAATGATAAGAGTGATCCCATTGCTGGTATTGTCCAGCTGGCTACACTGATGGTTGATCAGAGCGTAGAGGGACAAGTAATTGATCTTGAAACCCGTCTGCCTGCTATAACGAGTGCTGGTGAAGCCCTCGGTCTTGATAGAGAACAGTTAAATGCTGTGTCGGTGGGTTTGTTGCCGGCGACTGTTGCCATAGCCAATTATCTTGAGATCGATATTGGTAGCATCGAAGATATTCTGGCCCGAGCCAACGGTGAAATCTGGCGCGCATATTTTATGATTGAAAATCTGTTCCGTGAACGTCAGGAACTGAGCCGCAAACTCCTTGAGCAGGAGCGCTCCCGAGGTGCCTTCGAATCAAAAACTATCGCCATGGCTACTTTGTCGCACTACATGAACAACACCGCTATGGCCATCTATGGCCGTTCGCAGATGATTCGCATGCGGCTTGATAAGCAAAAGCACGACGAGTTGATCAAGATGTTGCCGGTTAGTCTCGATGTCATTGATCAGGCTATTAGGAAGACGGTCGCGGTATTAGCCGAGATGAAAGAAATATCGCCGATCGATAAAGTCGAATTCTTTTCAACTTCCAAAGCTCTCGACATGGATGACCGGATTGAGCGGAGAATGGAGCAGATGGCTGAAGAATCCGGCGTGGAACTGCCGGAAGAAGTTGGCTCGATTTCCTGAAAAGAGTTCGCCGGTTGACCCTGCGAACGTAAATGCTTAAACTGTCTACATGCTCACTTACTTAACCAGTGGCGAATCTCATGGCCCTCAGCTTACTGCCGTGATCGATGGCCTTCCTGCCGGGCTGACTATTGACCTTGAACAGATCAACTACCAGCTTGGTCGGCGTCAAAAAGGTTTCGGTCGTGGGCAACGTCAGCAGATCGAACAAGATGAAGCTCGTCTTGTCTCGGGTGTGCGTCACGGTGTCACACTGGGTGGCCCGATAACGATGACTATCGAAAATCGCGATTGGGTCAACTGGGCAACGATCATGGATCCGGTAAAACCACCGGAAGGCGAATTGACACCAGCCCAGGAACGACTTCTGAAAGAGACCACCCGGCCACGACCTGGTCACGCTGATCTCGCGGCTGGAATCAAGTGGCACCATCGCGATCTCAGAAATGTATTGGAACGTGCCTCGGCGCGCGAAACAGCCGCCAGGGTTGCTCTTGGTGCGCTGGTTCGCCAACTGTTGGAGAAATTCAATGTGCAGTTGGCATCGCACGTGGTACGTATCGGTTCGGTTGCTTTGGAAACCGAAGTTGATCGCTCTGATTTGTCGGTATTAGCTCGGATTGCTGAAGCATCCGAGGTTCGGTGTTTGGATCCTGAAACCGCCGAACGGATGAAAAACGCTATACGGATGGCCGGTTCGAATCGCGACACGCTGGGCGGGGTCGCCGAAATGATTGCCCGTGGGCTACCTGTCGGTTTGGGCGGATGTTCCCAGTGGTCGGACCGCTTAGAGGGACATTTGGCGGCGGCGTTGATGTCGATCCAGTCGGTCAAAGGCGTAGAAATTGGTCTTGGCTTTGAGGTTGCAAGCCGACCTGGGTCACAAGCTCATGACCAAATTTACTATGAATCCGAAAGCAATCCGGCTCGAAAAGGATTCTTCCGCAAAACCAATCGGGCGGGTGGTATTGAAGGTGGAGTGACCAATGGGGAAGATGTTATTGCCCGAGTCGCGGCCAAGCCGATATCCACTCTCATGCAACCAATGGATACAGTCGATGTCGTCAGCAAGCAACTGGCCGAAGCTATGGTGGAGCGGAGCGATGTCTGTGTTGTGCCCGCAATTGCTGTTATAAGCGAGGCCGTAGCCGCATTGGTCTTGACTGATGTCTTTTTGAAAAAATTCGGATCGGACAATATGACCGAGACCGAACGCAATTACCAGGCCTATCTGGCCGCAGAATATTAATACCGTCATACATAGTTTGATGCCTCGCGGGTCGCTTACAAAAGTGTTGATCTGTGGATATCATTGACTTAAACTGTCTTAATTGAGAAGGAGAGGTATCTATGCGATTCAATATCTGTAGTACTAAGCTTGGCGACCTGACGGACGATGCGGTCGTCTGTTATGTCACTGAAATCAAGAGCATCCGGGGACCATACCTGAAGAGCCTCAATGAAGCTACCGATGGTGGTTTCCTGAAAGTGATTGAGGCCGAGGAGTTTACCGGTAAGAACGGTGAGATAGTATCGTTCACACGACCGATTGGCCTGGCAACCGGACGCTTGCTTATCGTAGGGCTTGGTGATGCCAAGAAGCTTTGCGCCGATAGCTTTCGCAAGGCGATGGGGATTCTATCTCGTTACAAAGGTTTTACTCAGTGTAAGAGTGTTGCTCTGTTCTTTGGAGATCATGGTGACGCTGTTTATTATCAAGCGGCGGTCGAAGGTCTGTTGCTGGGTGCATTCAAGCAACTTGATTACAAGACTGGAGATAGTGCTGAAGACAAGTCGCGTCTTGAGTATCTCTCTGTTTCGACCGGAAAATCGGCTTGGATTAAACGGGCCGAGTCTGCTGTGGAGCGAGGTCGGGTTATTGCCGAGGGTCAGATTTTGGTTAGAGAGTTGGCTCAAACTCCGGCGGCTGATCTGACACCCCGCAAATACGCCAGCAAAGTTCAGAAACTGGCGCGAAAGTATGATTTTTCCTGTCGTATCCTCGACGAAAAAGCAATAGCCAGGGAAAAAATGGGTGCTTTTCTCGGGGTATCCCAAGGCTCAGAGGAACCGGCGCGTTTCCTGATTTTGCGTTACGATGGCGGTCGCAAAAGCCAGAAACCGATCGTGCTGGTCGGCAAAGGGGTGACTTTTGATTCGGGTGGTATTTCGCTCAAGCCCGGTTTGAATATGCACGAGATGAAGCAGGACATGGCCGGGTCCGCCGTTGTTGTGGCGGCGATTACCACTGCGGCACGATTGAAGCTCAAGCAGAATCTGGTCGGACTGATTCCAGCCACAGAAAATATGCCATCCGGTCATGCTATTCGTCCCGGCGATATTCTGACTTCACGCAAAGGGAAAACCATAGAGATTATCAACACTGATGCTGAGGGCCGTCTTATTTTGGCCGATGCCCTTGACTACGCGAACGAGTTCAACCCGCAGGCAGTGATTGATATTGCGACTCTCACCGGAGCTTCGTTGTATATCCTCGGGTATGCAGGTGCGCCAATTATGGGCAACAACGACAAACTCCTGGACCGAATTTCTGATGCCGCCGATGTTTCCGCCGAACGGGTCTGGAGCTTGCCAATATGGGATGATCACCGGGATCAGATGAAGTCACCAATCGCCGACCTGGTAAATTCGGGTGGCCGCCCGGCGGGAACGATCGCGGCGGCGGCCTTCCTCGAGAACTTCATAGGTGACTGGCCGTGGGCCCATATTGATATCGCCTATGTTGATGCCGAGCCATCAGGCAAACCATACATCCCGAAAGGCGCGACAGGTATCGGTCTGCGACTGCTGATTGAGGTTATCTCGAACTGGAAAAAACTCTAATCGCGCGATAGCAACCGATTAGTGGCAAACAAAAGGCCGGATCATATGATCCGGCCTTTTTGCTTCAAGCGCCCGGGGAGGCGAGTTAATAATTTATTTTGACCAAGCGGGATTGGTGTCCATTCCCGGACCGGTCAGTCGACGGGCGCCGTTGCCTGTGATGTCACAAATCCAGATAGAACCATCGCGGGTTCCAAATGTCAGCCATTTTGAGTCGGGCGAAAATGAGGGCGCCGCGGTTATGAGTGACGTTACTGGTGGCGGTGTAAAAACAAGATATTTCTCAGAGAAGTCAGCCGAAAACAGGTAGAGTCCGGGGGTGTTCATGCTGTTGCTGATGCAGGCTAACCATTTACCGTCCGGTGACCAGGCCGGTGCTACGAAGTTGGCCATTTTCTTTGACTGGGCATTGACTGATTTCAACGAGGCCATAAACTTGTCACGATGGAGTTTGGCTATTCCCTGTTGGCGAAAACCGCCTTCTGACGTCTTGACCATATGGACAAATGCTATCATACCGTCAGCATTCATTGTTGGGGAAATGAAGAACTCCGACATATTCTGCCAGTCCTTACGCAACAAATCTTCGTTGCCGGTCTCTGGAGGACTAAGCAGACAGATCTGGTAATTGGGCAGGAAAGCATTGACAAAATTGGCGTTCATATCTTTGTAATAGATCAACGTCTTGCCGTCAGCACTCCATTCCGGGTCACGTGATCCGATGCCGTCAGTCAGGCGATACCAATAAGTAGTATTGTTGTTTGTGGCTGAATCAACGTAGGCAAGGAATATATCGTAGACTTTGTGATTGCCTCCGAGATTGTCTGGTCCTTGAAGGTTGACTTTTCCTGATCTAGTAAAGGCAATTTTCTTGTTGTCTGATGACCAGCTCAAACGACCACTGGCGTTGCCTACCTCAGTGATAGTTGTCTGATTGATCCCGGAAACATCCATAGTCCAGACGTTCTTGTCCCGGATAAAAGCAATTTTGCCGGTTGGACTACCAATGGTCCCGGCTTTTTCAGTGCTCAGTTTTTCCTGGCCGAAAGCGATTGCCGGAATCAGTAACAGGGCGAGGCTTGTGGCCACGAGAAATTGGCTGATGGTTGGTTTTCTTGTCACGCGATTACTCCATACTAAGTTTAGACATCTGGCCAAGATAGACGGTGGTTGGCTTCTGTCAACCTATTTGCGTAGACGAAACTTCGACTCTTACCAGTTGAAGTATCTCTTTAGTTCAATCTTGCCTCTCACGCCGGAAAGAGAAAGATCTACCCGACCATCGGTCGTTCCGCTGTAGGTAGCGATGATCTCTTCACCACTGCTATTATACCAGGCAACATTACCAAAGTTCAGGTGAAGATAGCTGGCGTCAATAGCCAGACCAAAATCCATTAGTCCAATCGGATAATCAAGCCCAAAACCAAAACTGAAACCTGGTGCCGTACCCTTAAAAGTGGTGTTGTTCGCTATGGGTGTATTGGTCGATAAATTGAGGTTTTCATACTCTGGCCAGAGATCCCAACTAGCACTGTAAAATCCGACTGAACCGCCGATTCGGGCCGTTACGCCGCTTTGCTTCTGAGTGGTATTAGGTGGATTTATCAGATAGTATTGCAAACCGGTATTGACCCCTAAAACCTGCAGTTCACTTTGCGGATTGGCTCCGACTGTGGTGTTGGTCGAAAGTTGCAGATAGGTGTCATTCTCTGGAAGGGTCTCGCCTAATTCTAACCAGTATTCACCGCCTAACGACCAGGCAAAACGCTCTTTGAAGACAATACCGAAATCGGCACCGAACGAGAACCCTTGTTCTATCCAGTTAAATGTTCCGTTGGTCAACTTGTCGGATTCGATGTCAGTGAAGCTGTTGTAATCATTATTGCGATTGATACGATCAACGCTGAAATTCACAGATGCCCAACCGAGCTTATGCGTATGTTTGGCCACAGCCTGGTTGAGATAGTTGTTGACGATGTCATTTTCGGTTTCCTGAGCCTCTGCGGTCGAGATTCCCATACCGAGAGCCATGAGAAGAACGATAAGATTGATTACTGGGCGCATTTTTGCCTCCTGTTTTTGTATAAGTCTACCTATCTCTATAATTATCGGACCTGAGATAGGTTTTCTTGATAATCTATTACAGAAAGGCCTCTAAGTTTCTCCCAAACAAAGAAAAGCGGGTCTCGATAAGAGACCCGCTTCGGTGCTAATAGTGAATCTGAGTAGTGTTACTTCTCGGACTTGCCGTAGGTCATGGCCGCCATCTGGGAATAGAAATTCCAGCGGCGATCACAATCCTGCTGACCCAGTTTAATCAGTTTGTCAGCCCGGTCCTTGTCCCGTGAAAGAAGAGTGCGGAACCGGTTCTCAGCATACGCGAAATCCTTGAATGTTATGCTCGGTGCCTTGCAATCCAGCTTAAGCGGGTTTTCACCCTTTTCAAGCAATTCAGGATTGTAACGATACAACGGCCAGTGACCCGATTTAACCGCGTTAGCGCCATTATCGAGACCGTGGCTCATATCGATGCCGTGTGCAATGCAATGTGAGTAGGCTATGATAATCGAAGGTCCGTTGTACGCTTCGGCTTCGGCCATTGCCTTAACCGTCTGGTTGTGACTGGCACCGAGAGAAACTTGGGCGACGTAGATGTTGTTGTAACACATCATCATCAGACCGAGGTCTTTCTTCGGCATCGGTTTACC
>JAGGTI010000062.1 GCA_021163775.1 Candidatus Zixiibacteriota bacterium | reverse complement strand
GACAAATGGGGATGGCAGAACCACCAGGGGGTTCTGCCCTACGTGACTCAAGAACTAATTCAGCGTTGACTTGAAAGACGGTATCTACGTGACTTGTCAATGGTTCGGGCACGAAGGGGCAAGGGACAGCCTCAGGACGTCTGCCGCCCACACAAAAAAATGTATATGTCTGTATCCGGCACACAAGTGACATTGTCGGGGCCGCAAAGGGTTGCGACCTATGTCATGAAAATCGTTGTTTATAGAGAAGCCAGACAGGATATTGAGTTGGTGGCGCAATCGACAGATCGAGGCTTGCGTTTACCGGGTGAACAGATTGACTAACGGTGGTTATTGGAATGAAGTGGTTTCGCAATCTTATGGGCGAGGGGAGTGAAGAGACCCAGCGCATCCTGGGAGTGATCCAGGGTAAATTCTCAAATTTCCTGAAACTCCTGGATCATGACAACCGTATTCATGCCATCATTGGCGAGATGGAGGAAAAGGCCAGGGCCGAAAGTGATTTCGACATGGTCTGGGTGCGAGCCAAGGTCGGGGAGTTGCGGCACGAGATCGCCCGCCTAACTGATGCCACGATTAGGCTTGGTGGCGAGAGCTACGAGCCACTGACAAAAAAACTCCGGGAGATCTTTGGCGAAATTGATCTGCTTTTACCCCGCCGCCGTGTGAGAAAAAACGAGCCGCTTACTATCACTTTAGACCGGTTAGGTCGGGATGGTTCCTCGTTAGTTGGCAGTAAATGTGTTCAGTTGGGCCAGATACGAGTCAGATTAGGACTCCCGGTGCCCGATGGGTTTGCGGTCAGTGGAAGCGGTTACCATCAGTTCCTGGAGGCCAATCACCTGCGAGATCGGATTCATCAACGTATCGAAACTGTTGATATTACCCGGTATGATGATCTGGTGAAGGCCAGCCAGGAAATACGAGCCGTCATAGCCCAGGCCAAAATGCCAGCTGAGTTAGACAGTGCTATTCGAGAGGCCGCGGCTAACCTTGCTCGTCGATCAGATACCCGTGTTTTCTCAGTTCGATCAAGTGCCATTGGAGAAGACGCTTATTTCAGTTTCGCCGGCCAATATGCCACTTACCTGAATGTTCGGTTGGAAGATATAGTGGATAGGTATCGTGATGTTATTGCCAGCAAGTTTTCACCCCAGGCGCTGTACTACTATTTGAGTCTGCCACAGATGGAGAGCGAATTGCCCATGAGTGTCGGCTGTGTGACAATGATCAACGCCCGCTCCAGCGGTGTGATCTACACACGCTGTCCCGTTAAACCGCACGACGAAATGATGATAATCAATTCGATTTTCGGGTTAGGTGAATTGGTGGTCGATGGCACCCTTACACCGGATAGTTTCCGTGTGTCGCGCCGTTCAGGGCATATAATAGATACCGTAATAGCCCATAAACCGGTGCGCCTGGAGAACGATTCAAACGGTGGCACGATGCGAGTGGAGATTGAAGAGTCACAGCGTGATCAACCTTCTATTGATAAAGCTACGATAGACAAGCTGGTCGATTATGCTCTTAAAATCGAGCGACTGTATCATTGTCCGCAGGATATTGAGTGGGCTATGGATGAGTCGGGTGAGATCTATATTCTGCAGGCCCGTTCGCTGAAAGTGATTGAACCGGTGCCTTCGGTCGGTTTGCACCTGAAAGATCTGATTCCCCTTCTTAGGGGTGGGGTCACAGTCTGTTCTGGCGCTGGTGCCGGCCCTGTTTACCATGCGCGGTCGGTAAGTGATTTACCGGATGTTCCGGAAGGAGCGGTGTTGGTGGCTCCCCATACTTTCCCTGGACTGGTAACCGTGATGCAGAAAGTGAGTGCTATCGTCACCGAGACAGGCGGTGTAGCCAACCATATGGCAACGATCGCGCGGGAATACGGCGTTCCGACTCTCAGCAGTGTACCGCGTGCCCTCGCGTCATTGTCTGTGGGCCAGGAAGTTACGGTTGATGCTACGAAAGCTATGATTTATGACGGTATTCAGCAACAATTGATTGATGCGCGTCGGCCGGATGCTGGCACTTCGGACAGTCTCGTTGCTGTTTGTACTCTACGTGGTCTGCTAAAGAAAATATCGCCGCTTAATCTGGTGCACCCCAATGGAGTTAATTTCGAAATTGATTCCTGCCGGACGCTACATGATCTAACTCGGTTCTGTCACCAGCGGGCAATGGAAGAGATGTTTTACGGTGGCCTGAGTGTCCCCGAAAAAGAGCGTGTTAGTGTTCGATTGCAGAGCGAGATACCGCTCAATGTGCATATCATCTATGTTGATCAGGAAATCACTGACACATTGCGCAAAACCGGTGTGGACGAAAATAATATTGATTCGGAACCGATGCGTCATTTTTGGCAGGGAGTTCGGCATGAGGGCTGGCCCACCGCCCGGTTGCCCAAATCGCTGGAGCGTTTTTCTGTCTTTGGGTCACCGCTGTATCGGGATGAGGATGAGGGGTATAGTGAATCAAGCTTCGCCATCCTCAGCCAGGAATATATGATTGTCGGACTTCGGATGGGGTACCATTTTACCACTGTCGAAGGTATGTGCACTTCGTATCCCCAGAAAAATTATATCCGAATGCAATACAAAGAAGGCGGTGCCACGCCGGAGCGGCGGGAACGCCGGATCAAACTGATCAAGAATGTTCTGTCCCGGCTCGGTTTTGAACATCAGGCCAAGGGTGATTTCCTTGATACCCACCTTATGTATAGCGATAAAAGACAGATTTGTGAGGGGCTTTCCAAGCTAGGGCGGCTGATTATGCTGACCAAGCAGTTGGATATGGCTTTGACGACTGACAAAGTGACTGATTGGTATACACGCGATATCCGATCCAAACTGGGTATTGACTGAATGTGATGCTCGCCCGTCATAACGATCGTTCTTGACAGGAGGGATGGGATAGTTCATAATTGGGTTTGTGGTTTACGCCGGGAGATAATCGCTGGCTCAAAGAACTGACCGATTACAAATGGTTAGATGAAAGGAAAGTTACATGGATAACGTTAGGGTTCGTGACGTACTTATTCCCTTAGATAAGTACCCTCATTTACCTTACTGGTTTACGCTACGTCAGGCCATGGCGGAAATGGAAAGTGCGCGACTGGAAATTAACGGTCGAACTTCTTTACCTCGTATGATCCTGATATTCGATGAGAAATATCAGTTGATGGGTATGGCGCGACGCAGGGATATTCTCCGTGGTCTGGAACCGACTTTCCTTCGCGAAAAACCAGTGGAACATCGCAAGGAATTATGGGATGTACCCATAGATTCCAATCTCTCCGAGTTTTCATTCAGTTCAGTAATAAATGCGGTGATCAAACGGGCCAGCGAGACACCTATCAGTAATGTCATGCTACCGATCAAGGCTACGGTTAATAACGATGATCACATTGTGCGTGTTATCTACGAGATGAATAAACATAACCTCAGTATGCTACCGGTGCTCCAAGATGATCGTATTGTTGGGGTAGTGCGTTCGGTAGACATCTTTCACGAAATCGCCAAGGTGATTGTAGAGTAGTACGCCCACGAAGATCATCCCTCTGGTTTTACGTATCAACCAAGCGTCAGACAAGATCGCCTGATGGCACAGCAGGTCGGCGTTTGAGCGTGACAATTTGTGCGAGATACCCGACATATGGCAGATGTGTTTGATTGTAGGTCACGCCTACTCGGGGCGTGACACCGAAAGCGTCGGGCCTCAAGTAGGCCCGACCTACAAGTCACCCTGAGCTTGTCGAAGGGCAATTTACCTGTCGACCCGGCAGATGTGGACATCTGCCGGATACATATCTGTCATTCCGTGGGCGGCAGACGCCCTCGTCTGCCCCAAAGCAAAGCAAAGGATCGTTGTCGAAACCGCCCGAAGCGGACTGGTTTTGACCTACGGAACTGGAGGTTTCACAAATCATTTGAGAAGTGTATATTGACGCTATGTCGATCAGTTCTCGAATTGTGTTTTTTTTGCTAATTCTGCTACTCTTTCTGATAAGCGGACCGCAGACCCTTTGCGCCGCAGAACCGGTACAACGATCAGGGTTCACCTATTACTTTGAGAATCAGCTTCGCTTGTCAGAGGCCGATTCAACCCTTCGTGCTACACGAACCAGACTCCGGACCCTGTTGCGGAACGATCTTGATTTCTCCGCAGATGTCTTTTTTGTCGAATCGGAAGCCACTTTCGATAGTCTGGTCGGCGGTGTTTTCCCGGAATGGGGCGCCGCCGCCGCTATTCCGATTTGGAATCGGATTGTCATCAAATCACCAGACGTATTCCAACTCAATCGTCCCTTGAGCGAACTGTTAAGCCACGAATATACGCATCTGGCTCTGGCGCACCGGACTGGTCTCGGATCGCCTCCACGCTGGTTTGATGAAGGTTTAGCGATGATGACTTCAATGGAGTGGTCGTGGTCGAACAGCCTTACAATGAATCTGGCGGCGCTCACCGGGGATATGGTATCACTGAGAGAAATCGACCGTGTGAATCGGTTTGGGGCGGCTAAGGCGAGGGTGGCCTACTCGCAATCATATTTGTCAGTACAGTTTATGTTTAATGAATATGGGGTTGAGGCGGTCAACATTTTTCTGGACAATATCGCCCAGGGTCAGTCGATTGACCGAGCGTTGATTGCTTCTACCGGTTCAGATTATACTGACTTCGAACGTGAGATTGACGTATATTTGCGAGGTAGATTTAACCTTGTTGGATTATTGGCGGATACTATGTACTTGTGGCTTGTCTTGGCAGTAATATTGATAGTCGGTTTTATTCTCAGTATGAAGCGACGTAAAAATTACTACCGAAAGTGGAAAGAAGAAGAAAAGCTGGCTTCCACCGATTTTGACTACGGTGATCCGGATAATCCGGAACAGATCGACGATGATGAACCATGGCGGGAATAGGTCACCACGTTGAATATCTGGCCGCTCAGATCGGAATGGGACTGGTCAGGACACTCACGGCCCGTCAAGCTGATAGTCTTGGTGCCAGCCTTGGTTCGATGGCCTGTCGTCTGCTTGGTTCGCGCCGTCAGTTGGCGTGTGATAACATCAAGCAGGCTCTGACCGGAAAACTCGCAGACAGCGAAATTGACGATATTGTACGACGGGTGTTTCAAAATATCGGCCGCACACTGGTTGAACTGGCACGTTTTGAGAAATTGGGAGCCGAGCGTATTCGAGACCAGATCACACCGGCTGGACTGGAGACAATTGAGAAGGCGCTCGAAAGAGGTAACGGCGCAATCCTTGGCACGGCGCATTTTGGTAACTGGGAGATTATGGGTGTCTATCCGGCTGTCTATGGTATTCCGAGCGACACCCTGGCGATTCAACAGCATAATCTCAGAATAAATCGACTGGTCATTAATCTTCGCCAGAGTTTGGGTGTCAAAATACTAGAGGTTCCGGCTAACGCCCGCCAGGTTTTCCGTGCGCTGGATAATAACCGAGTGGTGATAATCGCCGCCGATCAGCACGCGGCGGCGGGTACATTGGTGATGGATTTTTTTGGGCGACCTGCGGCCATAGCCCGTGGGCCGGCCCTGTTTGCTATGCGGCGCAACTGTCCATTGATACCGATGCTTATGCGACGCGAACGTTATGATCGCCATCTGGTTATTGCTGGTGACGCCATATATCCGCCGAAATCCGGCGATGAGGAAAACGACTTGCGGAGCATAACAGCAACTTATCTTAGATTTCTTGAGAAACATATCTCAACCTACCCGGATCAGTGGCTATGGACGCACAATCGATGGAAAATCAAGAATGTTGATGGCAACCCTGAGTCAGGATCGTCGTAGAAGAATAAATCTGTTTGGATGGTGCCCGGGAACGCAAATATGATAGGCTGATGGCTGTGAACCGCGAGCGAAAGGTAGTTTTGTGAATAAGTATACAATTAGTGGTATCGTTGTCGTAGCGGTTATCGGGGGCTACCTCGGAGTCAACGCCCTGTTTACCAAGTCATTCGAAATTCCCACTGTTGATGTTACCCGGGGGTCGTTGCGGATCACCCAGCAGGTGACGGGCAGAGTTGATGCTTCACGCGCTTTCACGGTTTCGGCTCCTCGTATCCGTGGTTTGCAGATTACGCGTTTGGCCGATGAAGGTTCAATGGCTAGTGTGGGCGATACTCTGATTCAGTTCGATGCCACCCAGCAGTTAGCTGATCTAGCCGATCATCAGTCAACGCTTAAGATTCGTCAGACTACATTAGCACGCGCTGAGCAGGAGTACACAATTCAGAAAAAGAATCTGGAGTTGGACATGCAGAAAGCCGAGCGAAAATACGATGAGCAGAAACACGAAGCTCCTCGGTTGGCTGAAGAAGCACGGTTAGAACTCGATCTGGCTCGACTCAACTATCAGGGTAAACTCGATCAGCTCACCGGCGATGTGCAGAAAGCGGAACTCGAAGTTCAACGGGCACGCGATCAGGTAACTATGGAACAACATGATCTGGAACAACTAACGGTTGTGGCACCTATTCCGGGAATGGTGGTTCATCTCGAAATCTGGAAGGGTGGTCAGATGTCAAAAGTGCAGGAAGGTGACTCGCCCTGGCCAGGACAGGGGTTGGTAAATCTTCCCGATTTGAGCGAGATGATTGTCAACGCCACTGTCTCTGAAGTCGATGCCGCACGGGTCGAGACTGAGATGCCGGCGGTAGTCACGTTAGACGCCTTGCCCGGACAACGTTACGCTGGCAAGGTTCTCAAGAAGAGCACTCTCGCACGGCGAAAAGACCCAAGTTCGAAAATCAACGTATTCGATGTTGAAATTGTGATTCAGGACAAAGATGACCAGCTCAAGCCGGGGATGTCGGCGGCGGCACGGATTGTTATTGATCAGATTGACGAAGTTATCAAAGTTCCTCTCGAAGCTGTTTTTGAGAAGGATGGTCGTACGGTTGTCTACCTTAACAACAGGCATGAGGTCGAGGTGCAGGTTGGTCGTCGAAACGATATGGAAATTGAGATTGTCGAAGGTCTTTCCGGGGATGAGACCGTTTGTCTGATCGACCCCACGCTGGACGAACCAGGGCAACCAGGTGACCGGGCCACCGAGCCGGAACTGAACAAGGGACGCCAGCTTCCCTCTGGAGCATCGGGGCAACGACCACGCGGAAGTGGTAGCCGTAGTGGCGGAAAACGGGGTCATTGATAACACAGCTTATGGACTATAGTCGCGTTCTTCAGATATCGCTTAATTCCCTCAGCGCACATAAGCTGAGAACATTTCTCACTATGCTCGGTGTCATCATGGGTGTCGCGGCGGTCATTTCGATGCTGTCGATCGGCGAGGGTGCCAAGCAGGAAGCACTCGAACAGATATCGATTTTGGGTATCAATAATATAATTGTCAACGCTCGCATCCCCGAAGAAACACCCGGTGCGGCGGAATCACTGGGACGTTCTCCCGGGTTGTGTCTCGCCGATGGGGAAAACATCGCTCGCTTTTCCTCTCAGGTGGCCAACGTTGTGCCACAAAGGTTTGAACCAATACCGACTATTTCATACGGTAGCAACGAATCGGCGGTCAGAGTGGTGGCGTCAATTCCGTCATTTGTGAATTCATCATCAATTGAAGTCGAATATGGACGATTCATTGCCGAGCGTGACGAAGTAGATTTCTCACAGGTCTGTGTGTTGGGGGCCAAAGCAAAACGCCAACTGTTCGCTTTTGAGAATCCAATCGGTCAACAGGTGCGGATCGGTGATTTGGATTTTTCCGTGATTGGGGTCATGGCCGACAAGTATATTGGGCGTGGTAAAGTTGAAGGGCTGGAACTGAAGAATTTCAACGAGGATGTCTATATTCCGTTCAGTACGGCGGTAAAGAAGTTCGATCGGGTTATGCCCGAAGCTGGTCAGGGCGGTTTCTGGAGACGTCGCTCGAACGACAGTGATGAAGGTCAGGCGTACAATACGCCCGAGATCGATCAATTGACAATTACCGTCACCGATCTTAAATATATTCCGGCCGTCACCAAACTGGTCGAACAGGTGTTACGCCGTCGCCATGCCGGGGTTCAGGATTACGAGATTGTCGTTCCGGAATCACTTCTTCGCCAGTCACAAAAAACCCAGCAGATTTTCAATATCGTTATGGGGGCTATTGCCGGTTTGTCACTCTTAGTCGGCGGGATTGGTATCATGAATATCATGCTGGCCACTGTCCTGGAAAGAACTCGTGAAATTGGTGTGCGGCGCGCTGTGGGTGCCCGAAGGCATGATATCCTGCGTCAGTTTCTTGTCGAAGCGGTGGTTATTTGCTTGTTGGGTTGCGCTGTCGGCGTGATCATGGGCTATGTGATTTCTCGTTCGATAACGTTTTATGCCGGCTGGCCCACGATAGTATCGCTCTTCTCAATTGTTCTGGCGGTCGGAGTGTCTACGGCGGTCGGTATGATATTCGGCATCTACCCGGCAGTCAAGGCGGCCAAATTGGATGTTATCGATTCACTCAGATACGAATAGTATTCACTCGACATAGAGGTTTCTCATGAGAAGTATCAGGCGCACAGGCTTCGCACGACGTTGGGGGCGTATCGGTCTGCTGACAGGCACTGTCCTGATTGTTTCAACCGGTATCGGGACAGGGCAATCGCTGACGCTCGACCAGGCCCTTGACATCGCACTGAACCGCACCATGCGCGGCGAAATGATCGAAGGTAACTATGAAGTGGCCGAACAGTTGTATTCCGCCCGTCGCATAAATATGTATTTACCGGAAATATCAATCAACGGTTCTGTGCCGAGTTATCGTCAAGCCAAGGAGTACCGACCATACAACTCGCCCAACGATCGCGAACTGTTCGAAACTCGCAATCTGAATTTCAGTTCGTTCATAGAACTCAAGCAGTCTTTGTTCACCGGCGGACAGCTAACGGCAACCACCGATCTCAAGTCGGATGATGATCGCCGTCCGGATACGCGGTTCGAAGCCGACGCCAATCTGTTCGTCGATCAATTGAGCAAACAGGGTTCGTTCAGCCTTACTCTTGATCAGCCTCTCTTTCGACCTTCCCAATCTAAGAACGAGTTGAACAACCGGAAGGACGATTTGGGAACTGCGAAAGTTACGCGGATCGAAGATATCGCAACCCTTCGAAAGGAAGTCACCGAAACATACATGGGAGTCATGCAACAGCAATTGCAGGCAGAGATGGCTGCCGATGAACTCAAACGATCACAGCTACAGCAGGCGATTGACTCGATCAAGCTGGCCGATGGAGTACTCTCGGAAGAGGATTATCTGTTGTCACGCTCATCGCTCCTTGATGCCGAGCTGGCTCACCGTTCGGTACTTACTGAACTGGGAGAAACCAAACGCGAATTGACGACATTGCTTGATCTGGATGTTGCCAGTGAGTTGAACTTGATCGAACCAGTGGTGGTGGTAAATATTGATTCCTCGGTGCAGGAACATCTAATTGCCGACTGGGAGAAAGCGGCCCCAATCAAGAAGGCGGAGCACCAACTGGCCAAAGCCGAACGCGAGGCTGATTATGCCAGTGCCGGTCACGGTCTGACCGGGGATCTAAAGGCATCGTATTCCTACGGCAGGCAGGAAATTGAAAGCGATAAGCTCTACGACTCGACCTTGCGCGATCCAGGTGGTTTTACCACTGAAGATATTCCTACCAGTAATTGGACGGTGGCGCTCAATTTCAAACTGCCACTCTGGGATGGTGGTGCTGGTAATGCCGCGGTACGAGCCGCCCGCTACCAGGCCGAGCAGGCCAGATATGAGTTCACCCGCGCCAAACGTTCGGCTCGGGCAAAAATTGTCAATCTGGTAAATCAGCTTGATGTAAGTTTCCAACGACTTGACATTATACGTCAGCAGATAGATCTTGCCGGGGAGCGATTGAACATTGCGAAAGAGCGATTTGCTGATGGCAGGATATCAGAATCGACCCTGTTGGAGAGCAAAGTGTTTCTGTTGGAGACCCGCGATCGCTATCTTGAAGAATTGAAGCAGTACCTATTGAACCGAATTGACCTGGAAAGCCAGTACCTGGACTGATGAGTCAAAAAATTCTCATACGCACGCCTAACCATCTGGGCGATTGTGTCATGGCGCTACCCATGATAAACGAAACCCGCGAGGCGTACCCTGATTCCACTGTTACGGTGCTAACGCCAGACCACCTGCGCGAACTTTTCTCAGGCAATCCGAGCATTGACCATGTGCTGACTATCCCAACTGAATATGTCCACGGTCTGTTGTCGGTCTTCAAAATCAAAGATCTAATCACGCCCGATGACTACCGTATTGGCTACATCATGCCGCCTTCGTTCGGGGCGGCATCTGCGTTCAAGCTGGCCGGCATCACCGAACGAATCGGGTATATCGCCGATGGGCGTCGCTTGCTGTTGACTCGGCCTCTACCATTACCGGTACCGCTTAACTCGGAGCATAGATCCAAAGTCTATTTCGACCTGTTGCGTCGCGGATCAGGATATTCTATTGACTATGTCAAACCGAAACTGTTTCTCAGCGAAGATGATTACAAAACCGGCCAGGGACTGCTTGATGGGTACAACATCGGTGAAGACGACCGCTATGCGGTAATCGCATTTCGCGCCGTTGCTGAGTCGAGACGCTGGGGCGAAGATAAATATGCCGAACTTGCCAAACGATTGATTGATGATTTTGACATGAGGGTGGTTTTGATCGGTTCGGCATCCGATAGCAAGGTGGGCGATGAGTTAACCGCCACGATTGATCGTGAAGACGAGATGGTTGCCAATTTGGCCGGCAAGACATCGCTACGCGAACTGGCCTCGATTTGTTCGCGGGCACAATTGTTTGTCGGCAATGATTCCGGGCCGGCACATCTGGCCGCGGCGGTGGGTGCCCCAATTATTGTGTTGTCTGGTGCTGATGATCCAAAGGAGACTTCGCCTCTGGCCAGCCAGAAACGACTAATCTGCCACGATTCTTTGGAGTGTATTAGTTGTGTGAAGAACAAATGCCAACTCAAAGGGGATGACTTCATGCGTTGCATGAACGAGATCTCGGTTGATGAAGTCATCGCGCAGGTCAACGACCTGCTACCGAAAACATCGGGCCTCAAGTAGGCCCAACCTACAAGTCACCCTGAGCTTGTCGAAGGGCAACTTACCTGTCGATCCGGCAGATGTGGACATGGACCGGGCACTTGCATCTGGACATGGTGGGAATAACAATGTCGGGTTGCTCGTCCCGATGAGTCGGGACTCGTGAACCCGACCCCTACTATTTTGGCGGGTCCAAAGACGGACCCACCCTACGATTAAGGCAACTACTATTACAGCAGTTCGATCTTCTTGCGACCCTGGGTGACTTCGTGGGTGGCGTTACGAGTGTCGAACACCGCTTTCGAGTTGTTCACGATCCATTGATAATCATACTGGGTGTGATTGGTCAGGATCACACATAGATCGGCCTGCTTGAGCGCGGCTGTGGTCAGTTTCACCGACCGCACCGTTTTGTCTTTCCAACGGAACTGCGGCACAAACGGATCGTTGTATGTGACTTTCGCGCCCTTGTCTTCCAGTAGCTTGATGACATCAAGTGACGGTGATTCGCGAATATCTTTGATATCCTTTTTGTAGGCAACACCTAAAACGAGAATCTTCGATTTGTTAATCGCTCGCGCGAATTTACGGTTCAGCATATTACCGACACGCTCCACTACCCATTCCGGCATACTGCTGTTGATATCACCCGCCAGCTCGATAAATCGCGCATAATAGTTAAGTGATTTCAATTTCCACGAAAGGTAATGCGGGTCAATCGGAATACAATGTCCGCCCAATCCCGGACCGGGATAAAATGGCATGAAACCAAACGGTTTTGTCGCGGCGGCATCAATGATTTCCCAAACATCAATATCAAGCCGGTCGCACATCAGGGCGACTTCATTGACAAGACCGATATTAACCGAACGGAAAGTATTCTCCAACAGCTTGACCATCTCGGCCGCTTTGGTTGATGATACCGGATAAACATTTGTGACTGAGTATTCATATAATTTCTTGGCGACCAGGGTGCAGTCGGGAGTAACGCCACCGACAACTCGCGCGGTATTATGGGTGGCAAAGGTCGGGTTTCCCGGATCAACTCGCTCCGGCGAAAAAGCGAGGAAAAAATCCCGCCCCGCTTTCATTTTCTTTTTGGCGAAAAGTGGCAGGATAAGGTCTTCCGTTGTGCCGGGATATGTTGTCGATTCCAAAACAACCAGCGTACCTTTTTTAACATTGGCTGTAACCCAGTTCATAGCGGCCAGGATGTATGACACATCGGGGTCTTTAGTTTTAGACAATGGTGTCGGTACGCAGATCGAAACCGTATCCATCTGGCGCAACTGTTTAGGGTCGGTGGTGGCAGTGAACTTACCCGTTTTGATAGCTTTGGCGACAGTTTCGTTGCTGATATCGTCGATATCGGACTTGCCCGAATTTAGTAACTTGATCTTGGTCGGGGAAATATCAAATCCGGTGACGCGGAATCCAGCCTCGGCCATAACCATCGACAACGGCAGACCAACATACCCCAACCCGATCACGCCCACGCGTGCCGACTTGTTATCGATTTTATTGATCAGTGCCTGTGCTGTCCTGGATTTCACTTTTGTGGTTCTAAGCATAGTTTTGCTACTCCCAAAAAGGACTACTTCCGACCGGGCACCAGGCCCAATTCGTTGCGCCAGAAGTTAAGGGTGTCAATTACAGTATCTTTTAGACTATATCGGACCTCGTACCCTAACTGTTGAGTTGCTTTGCGTCGACTACCCCGGAGAACCGGGATTTCGGCCGGGCGCAGGCGTTTTTTATCGACCTGAAGCCGGATTTTGCTGGTTGATCCAGCTATCAGCAGATCAACTACTTTCTGAATCGGAACCGCCTTGCCCGAACATAGCTGATACACTTCACCCGGTTTTCCCAGAGTCGCCGCGAGACGATAGCCTCGCACAATATCACGAACATCGGAGAGATCCCGTCGGGCACTCAGATCGCCGACTTTCATCACCGGCTTTTGCTGTCCAGCTTCAATTGTAGCTACCTGTCGAGCGAATGACGGAATAGCGAAAGTGTCGGTCTGGCGCGGGCCGCTGTGATTGAAGGCACGGATCATAATCACCGGAAAATTGTAGCGTCGGAAATAATGACGGCAAACCTGTTCGGCGGCAGATTTGGATATACCATACGGGGAGATCGGGTTGACTGGCTGGGTTTCGGTTAACGTCTTGTTGACCGGACTGAATGCACCATAGATATCAGACGAACTCACAAACATGAACGACTTGAGTTTTTTCGATGCGCGAGCCGCTTCCAGAACGTTGATAGTTCCCTCGCAGTTGATCCTAAACGTGGTTGTCATCCGGTCAAACGATTCGCCCACCGATGCCATCGCCGCCAGGTGAAAAACATAATCCGGTTTCAATTTTGAGATCACCTGTCGGCACTTATCAGGGTTTAGGATATCGAGTGAAACCAGTTCGATCTGTTTGCTGATCGCTTTCAGGTTTCGGATCGACTCGGTTTTGTAGCGGGCACCGGAAACTTGGAACCCTGCCGCAAGCAATTCCTCAGCCAGGTAGGAGCCGGCGAAGCCGGCAATACCAGTGATGAAAGCGGTCGGTTTCTTCATTATTTCATTCGGTCGGAATTGTGTTTCAGATCAGATTCGACCATCATTTTGATCAATTCCTCAAAGCTGACTTTCGGTTCCCAGCCCAGAACTTTTTTGGCCAGGGAAGCATCACCTACCAACAGGTCGACCTCGGCAGGTCGCACCAGCGCAGGATCAGTTTCGACATAATCTTTGTAGTCCAGATCGACACACTCAAACGCCAGACTGGCCAATTTTTCGACCGAATGTGTGTGACCGGTAGCTATTACATAGTCAGCCGGTTTATCCTGCTGTAACATCAGCCACATCGCCCGAACATAATCTCCGGCAAAACCCCAATCTCGTTTGGCGTCGAGGTTTCCGAGTTTAACTTTGTCGTCCAGACCCAGTTTTATCCGTGCCGCCGCGTTGGTGATCTTGCGGGTGACAAACTCCATCCCTCGGCGGGGCGATTCATGGTTGAACAGGATTCCCGAACTGGAGTGCAACCCATAACTCTCGCGATAATTGACTGTGATCCAATGAGCATACACTTTTGCTACGCCGTACGGTGAGCGAGGGTAAAGAGGAGTCGTTTCGGTCTGAGGGGTTTCCTGAACCTTACCGAACATCTCCGATGACGACGCCTGATAGAACTTGATATTCTTGTCAATCAACCGGATCGCTTCGAGCATCTTGGTCGCACCTAAAGCGTTGAACTCACCGGTCAATACCGGCTGGCTCCAACTGGTTGGGACAAACGACTGCGCCGCCAGGTTGTAGACTTCGTCCGGGTGGTGTTCCTCCAGAATAGTTATAAGAGAAAGCTGGTCGAGCAGATCCCCATGGACCAGGGTGATCTTGTCTTTAATATGATCGATCCTGTCAAACGTTTCGGTCGATGAGCGTCGGATCATTCCGACAACTTCATACCCTTCGTCCAGTAGCAGTTCAGCCAGGTAGGAGCCGTCCTGTCCGGTAATACCTGTAATAAGTGCGCGCATTTTTATACCTCTTTTTGCCTTTCTCTCTTTGCGGCTTACGGTCGAATATAGATTTGCTGTCTCTGGCGGTCAACATCAAACCCTGCCTTTGATCGTACCGATTGGTTGTTTGGTCGATTGTTCTACGCTATATTATACTATTATGGTCGAAAGGAGATACCCGTGCGACCTCTCATTATTGTCTTAGTAGCACTGGTTGGGTATGGATCGCTTGCGGCGGTCGAGGTTCGAAACAAAGGAGCCAAAATGTCAGAAACCGAGGATATTAACGCCGACTCACTTTTAGCCGAGGCCGACCGCCTGTTTCAGCATCGGGAATTCGATTCCGCCCTGGAGCAGTACAATGCCGCTGTCGAGACCGCCCGGAGCGATTTCAATCGCCCGGTCGAAACCGAAGCTCTGGCTCAGGTGGCTCGGATTTATCTGAAAAACGGTAACAAAGAAGATGGGCGCAAATTCCTTGATGAAGCTGGCCTAAAAGCATCTGACAGCGACCCGATGGGTTGGTCACGCTATCTTGGGGTGCGGGGTCGATATGAGTGGCAGGACAAAGATTTGGTCAAAGCTCGCGCGACTTTCGACACTATGTATGTCTATTGCAACACTAATGCCCTGTGGGGTCGGGCGGTAGATGCCGCCAATATGATATCTATTGTTGCCGAGACAGCCGAGGAGCAAATCGAGTGGAGCCGGCGCGGTATCGAAGCGGCCGAAGCCGGTGGTGTCGAAAGCTGGCTGGGACCGCTCTGGAATAATCTCGGCGCGACTTATTTTGATATGAAGCAGTTTGATTCCGCCCTGCCGGCATTTATCAAGGCGCGTGAATATCATTGGCAGTTCTCCGGCGAGATCGCCAAGCTGTACGCCGACTACCATGTCGGTATGGCCTACCGGCATCTCGGCCATCTGGAGAAAGCTGGTCAGTGGCTAAGGCCGGTTCTCGCCTGGGCCGAACGGCTGGGCGATCATTCAGCAATCGGACAGGCATGTGAAGACTTGGGCGAGATTGCTATCGCAGATGGTCGGCGCACCGAAGGCCTGGCGCTTCTCAAACGCGCGCGTGATGAATACAAAGCGGCAGGATTCGATGAGTCCTGGAAAGAAGTCTTGGACGGCATCAACCAGCGGCTGAAGGATTTGGAGAATGACTGATCGCGTTTGTTGGACAAGATCGCTTATCTTGTGCTGTCAGGCGACTCTGCCTGACAGCTACTGCATGCCATCCAATTGTCGGGCGGGGTCGCCCGACAACACATCTAATAGAAAACAAACTCTGATGAAATATTCTTAGTATAGAAAGTCACCGTTAAGTAAGTACGACCAAAGGAGTCAGGGATGAACTATCGTCGGGTTGGCAAACATGGTATTAAAATATCTGAGATTTCGATTGGTGGCTGGCTGACCTATGGTAACACGGTCGATGCCAATGCCACCGCTAACATCATCCACGCCGCGATTGACGCCGGTATTAACTTCATTGATATCGCCGATATTTATACCAACGGTGAAGCCGAGACACTTATCGGTCGAGCGATAAAAGACAAGACCCGGTCTGACCTCGTTCTCTCCAGTAAAGTTTTCTGGCCGATGAGCGACAACGTCAACGACTGTGGTCTCAGTCGCAAACATATCATGGAGTCGGTGGAAAAATCACTAAAGCGATTAGGAACCGACTATCTCGATTTCTATTTCTGCCATCGGTTTGATCCCGATGTCGAAATCGAGGAAACTATCTGCGCGATGTCTGACCTTGTCACACAGGGCAAGATTCTCTATTGGGGAACTTCGGTCTGGGAAGCCGAACAGATCGAACGCGGGGTGGCTGAATCAAGAGCGTGCGGCGGGTATCTTCCGGCAGTCGAGCAACCGCGCTACAATATGCTTGATCGGCATATCGAGGACGCTATCATGCCGACCTGTGCTTACAACGGTATGGGGCTCGTGGTCTGGTCGCCACTGGCGCAGGGGATGCTCACTGGCAAGTATGCCAATGGTGCGCCGAAAGGTTCGCGTGGTGCCGAGACGATGTGGTTAGCCGGACACCTGACCGATGAAAACCTCGCGACTGCGGGCAAACTGAATGAAGTGGCCCAGTCGCTGGATATCACAATCGCGCAGTTGGCGTTGGCCTGGATTCTCAGACGCCCGGAAATTAGCTCGGCGATCATTGGCGCCACCAAAGTTGAGCAATTACAGGAGAATGTGGCGGCTTCGGAGATCGAACTGGACGACGAGACCCTGACAAAAATCGATACTATTCTTGGCGAGCCACCCACCAGCCGGTTTAAGTTTTAGCGGTGGTTCTGCAAACGGCAGATGTGGGGAGGCTATCCCGAAAGTCATGCTGAGCCTGTCGAAGCATATTTCTCATCACACAATCTTCTCCGCAACTATGTAATTGGTTGTCGATTACCAATACTCGCCTTCGACAACGATCCTTTACTTTGCTTTGGGGCAGACGAGGGCGTCTGCCGCCCACGGAAAAAAGGTGACAAACCGACCTGTGTTTAGTCTTGTGGGTAGAACCCCTTGGTGGTTCTGCCATCTTCAATGTAATTTCTGTGGACGACCAAGCCTATGGGGTTGTTCGTATTGTCTCTGGATATTCCCGCTTGTGTACCTTGAAGTGAGCGACCGTGTCAGCCCCGGAGTCGTCCAGACTGGTAAGTTCTATCGTGAAGTAGAAACTGTCGCCGTCGACTCCGAGCCTTTTGCCAACTTGGTAGCTTGGGAATCTGTACATATCTTTACCAGTTTGAACGGGATATATCTCGAACAAGGGATACAGCCAAGTGGTGTCTTCGTGATATACGCCCGTGGTTTCATCGTAATGGGTGACCTTGGTGGAGAAGAACTGTTCGTCAAAATGTATCCTCAGCTCGTTTCTCGCAACCGTAACTGAACGCCCGATTGAGACTTCGTACGTGCCTACGAAAGTCCCTAGGCTGTAGTAATTGCAGACCGGCGAAAGGAATAACAACAGGAAGACGGCCAAGCATAGTCCTATACCGATCAAGAACCCCCTCCAATCACGCCTGATAATGCTGGCGGCTGGCATTATGGTATGGTCGAGGATTGGGTTAAGAAATTCCATTGGAGACTTCCTATCCGATATCTTGACTTCTATTGACTCGCCCACCGCCAGAGTCAGACCAAGCCGAGGATCGCTAAAACCTTACACAGTTAACATTTCACCAAGCACCGCTACGGCTTCTTCCTCACCTGCCGGAATGCCCACATTATTGAGCGGATCAACAAGAAGAGAGGGTAGGGGACGAACAGGGACGCATCACCAATGTCGTCAGCCAATTCCCAGCCCTCAGAATAAGCGTCCAAATCTCTACGGTTTTTTGCACGGGCAACATCATAAAACCCGACTCTTAGTCTATTCAATAACAATCTCTTGCGGCCGGGGTCCCATGCAGAATCATATTCGTCAAGCGATGTTATGATAGAGTCGTTCTCAAAGTCCGTCAGATAGGCCTTCATGGCATCAACGCCTTCACTTCTTCTCTCAGGAGTCATGTCCGGGTATTTGACCGAATCATATATACTAAGGTCTCCCGGATACTCAGGTATCAATAACCATGCACTGAGCACTGAGCCCAACAACGCCACTGCCGCAAAGCCCAGTATGAACAGCCACTCCCGTGCTACAGCTTTCCTGATATTCATATCATGAACTCCTAATGGTGTGGGGGCTGGACATATGTACTGCTATTCTCTCAATCAGCTTTCGACCTTGACGATACGTAAGCCAAGGTACTGCAAATGCTATAGGCCGGGTGGCCCACCGATTTGGTGTTTCTTTTCGGGTGCCCCATCCGCTTGCGGTGGGAGAAGATTCAGGCGTGAACATATTCATTAATACCGTATTCCATCTATGATTCCAACACCATTTCAGAATCTAATCCCGGGGCCAGGCCACCCGACCTGTGGGTTCTTATCATCTCTGCACTCGACCTCACATCTCATACTTATCTATAACCAAAGGTACGTCCTCAACACCATGATAGCAATTATAACTGGACCAAATCCAGCTGGGTGGCCCACCATTTAGAAGCTGTCTCAAAAGAGTCATCACTATCTCCATTATAGCTGGTGTACGACCGGTTACATAGGTTACACATTCAGATCAAACCAACCAATTGGCGCAAGCGGTTGACCTCCGCCTTGGTAAGGTTGCGGAACTGACCCGGCTTTAGATTCTTGAGCCGAATCCCAGCGAATTCGACCCGGCGTAGCTTAGCCACCGGATGGCCAACTTTTTGACAGAGCTGTTTGACTTCCCGCTTGCGACCCTCGGTGAGAGTCAGCCGAATTTTGGACTGTTGACCCGTGTACGACAAAATCGATACTTTCGCCCGCCCGATTGCGCCATCATCAAGTTTGATACCTCGCTTGATCTGATCGCTTTTGGCCCGAACGAACCGCCCCTCAACTGTCGCCTCATAGATTTTCGACACGCGATAACGAGGATGTGCCAATCGATAAGCCAGGTCACCATCGTTGGTGAGCAACAACACGCCCTCGGCATCAAAATCCAGCCGTCCCACCGGATAGACCCGGTACTTGAGCGTCTTGAGATAATCCACTACCGTACGCCGCTTGAACGGATCGTGTAGTGTGGTCATCGTATTGGTTGGCTTATTGAGGAGAACATAGACGCTCTCTTCGACCGGTAATGCCTCAACACCGTCAACCTTGACAATATCATTGTCGGTATCAACTATCGCCCCCCGCTCTTCCAAAGTGCGGTCATTGATAGTAACCCGCTTCTCCCCGATCAGGGCATCTGCGCCCCTCCGGGAAGTAATCCCACAAATCGATAAATACTTGTTAATGCGAATCAAGGACATACCTGACCCACAATCTTTGATGTCCGTCAGTTTAGCTGTTATTCCTGACCGGCACCACTGGAAACCGGCTTGTCTATGTCTACAGTATCGCTTTTTTCGTCGTCCACAGCAAGAGCTTCTCCGACCTCTTCAGCACCTCTTTTTAGAGTTAATGAAGAACTCTCGTCAGGCTCTGATTCCGGCTCCGCTTCCGTTTCAGTTTCTGGTTCCGAGATTTCGATTTCATCATTGAGACCCTCAGGGATGCCGTCCTCAAGCTGTTCACGGCGTTCCGGATCAAACGTACCGTCGACGATATTCAGTTTTGTCAGGCGGCCATCCTCGTCCACTCCAAACTCCAGTTCGGTCTGTTTGCGGGATTCTTCCGAGGAAATCATCTGTTCAATTTCCTCCATCTTGGGCAGACCATCCAGAGAGGCCAGACCGAAAAACTTGAGGAATTCATCAGTGGTGCCATATTGGAGTGGCTTGCCAACCGTATCGGCCCGGCCGGTAATGGCAATCAATCCCTTTTCCAGAAGTGTGCGAAGAACGCCATCCGATGCCACTCCGCGGATATGTTCGATATCGGTTTTGGTTGTTGGCTGGCGATAGGCAACAATCGACATACACTCGAGCGCGGCTCGACTCAGACGAACTTTACGTCGCCGCGCGAACAGCGACTCCACGACGCCTTCATATTCCGGCAGGATATAATACTGATAACCACCAGCGATCTCGCGAATACGAAAACTGCTACCCGTTTCGGAATAACCGGTGTTGAGGTCAGCCACCGCCCGTGAGACTTTGGCTGGGGTCATGTCATTGATGACCTTGCTGATTCTCCGTATTGGCAGTGGCTCTGGTGAAACCATAATCAAGGCTTCAATTTTCGATGCTCGATACTGTTCTTCTATCATACGGCAACACCCTGTTGGTCCTGGTTGGAATAATCAATCAAATCAATCTCTTTGAACGGCGCATCGATATCTTCACCGGGATAAACACGTATCTCGGAGAATGGTATCGCTTGATGCAGGCAAATCCGATGCGACCGAGTCAATTCAAGAATTGCGACAAAAGTCGTTATGGCTACAATCTTGGTTGGCTGATCGGCAAACAGTTCGACCAACGTGGCCGACTCGCGCTGACGAAGCATATTGACAATAACCAGCATCCGCTCTTCGATCGTTACCTGTTGTGCCCGGACCTCGTGTACATCATGCACCGGTTGCGATACTATTACCTCACGAAACGCGACGACCAAATCGTATAACGAGGTCATCGGCTGTAACTCAACTCGTTCCTCAATACCATTAGACAGCGGCGGTGGAATCGTATTGCACTCTTCCAAACGGCCCCGCTCTCTAAGAA
>JAGGTI010000058.1 GCA_021163775.1 Candidatus Zixiibacteriota bacterium | reverse complement strand
AGAACAGGTGATAACAATTGCTTGTTAACTTGTCCACTTAACGGGGGGAAGCTCATACTTATTCTGTGGGTACGAAACAAGAATGTTGGATTTCTCACTATTAGGCAGAGTCACTGACAGCGCATAGGGTTCCACCCAACAAGCATTCCTTCTTTGTCATTTCCGTGTAGACGGAAATCTATGACCACAAATTATCGCAAACGAGAATACAGATTACATTACCGACAGATTTCCAATAGCACAAAGTTAACAATATCTTGATAGATGTATGATCTCGATAGTGATATACACAGTTCTCGCAAAGTTGATTACCACATAGGCCCTCCGCCTGCGCGGAGGGTGACGGGGAAGGCGCGGAGGGTGACGGGGAAGGGCGTCTGATGCTCACAAAATAGTGTTCCGTGTTCGGCAGATGCCTCCGTCTGCCCCCGTTCAAGTGTGCGGCAGATGTCCTGTCTGCTGGATATCGGAACCGCAAGGGGTTCCCGTGCCCGGCAGATGTTTTGTGGGCGGCAGACGCCCTCGTCTGCCCCTCCGATAACGTGCCCGGCAGATGTCCACATCTGCCGGATGCCGGAACCGCTAACCGGTGAAAAACTTAACCGTTTGTTGAAGGCCTTTGTCGAAGTCAACCGTCGGCTTGAAACCGTACTTCATTATTTTATCAATCGCGGCAAAAGAATGTTTGATATCACCGGCACGGGGATCAGCGTAGATCGCCTCGGTATTAACTCCAAGGATCTTCCGCAGTCGGTCGAGTAGTTCATTGAGCGTGAACTGGCCACCGCAGGCGCAGTTACAAACTTCACCGGCAAGATCAGGGTTCTCGGCCGCCAGGATATTACCGTCGACAGTGTTGTCAATATAAGTGAAATCACGTGATTGCTCACCATCGCCATACACAGTCGGTTGCTTACCTTTGGCCAGGGCGGTGATGAATTTTGGAATCACGGCGGAGTACTCACTGTTCGGATCCTGTCGTGGGCCAAAAACATTGAAATACCGAAGACAGACGGTCGGCAGGCCGTACAACTGGTAGTACACCCGGGCGTAATACTCGCCGGTAATTTTAGAGACGGCATATGGTGACAGCGGCCCCGGCATCATCCCTTCGTGCTTGGGCAGTTCTTCCGATTCACCATAGACCGATGACGATGAAGCCATCACGAATTTCTTAACTTTGGCCTGTCGGGAGGCTTCAAGCACGTTCAAAGTACCGTCAATATTGACCGCATTAGATAACAATGGGTCGGCTACTGATCGTGGGACCGATGGCAGAGCGGCCTGGTGCAGGACAAAATCCATCCCTGTTACAGCTTTCTCTACCGTGCTGTAGTTACGGATATCGCCCTCAATTATTTCGATATCGTTTTTGAATGCTTCCAGGTTTGCACGTTTACCGGTGGAAAAATCATCCAGTACGCGGGGTTGGTCGCCTCGTTTGAGTAGTGTTTCGACTATGTTGGAACCAATGAATCCGCCGCCGCCGGTTATGAGATATTTCACTGTGTAGTCTTTCTCAGTTTGCAGGTTGGTTGTATGTATAAGTATATCGGTATCAAGCTGATATACCTTACACCACTCATGTACGCTCGAATAATTTGCATAATTGACAACTTTAAGTCCAGTTACTTTATGTGGTAAACAAGATATTCCGGTTGTTGTTCCCGTCCAAAAGAGGATGCGAGCGCGTATATCTCGAGAAATTCAGGCGATTCGGATATTGGACTTCCAGCCGTTACAGCCACCCAATTGGGTCGAGTATCAATAATCAGGTCGATATAGGCGGCGTTGCGATTGTAAGGCACCGAAATAGGCGAGACCAGGCCATCGCGGTCAAGTATGCGACAGCCAGAATAATATCCCAAATAGCCGATATCCTCCGCCGCGACCAACTCGTTATCGTCGGTGACCTGCTGTTTGAGATAGTAGGCGGCAGGCTTGAGCGTTTGATTGAAATATCTCTGGGTTTCATTGTAATGGTCATATTGATGCCAGATTCCAACCATTAGGACGATTATTGTTGCCAGCCCTGTTAGCTTTACCAGAAGTGCCGAGTTCGATTGCAGGCGGGGGAGCCGATCAAGCAGGTAACCAGCCGAGGCGGCCGCAAAAAGCAGGTAGATCGGGTAGATAGGAGCAACATACCAGAAAAAGAGGTGAGTTTGGCCAAACGTGAAGAATATGATCATTCCCACAAGCCAAGTAGTTTCGAGACGACCGAAATTCTGAGTTCGGTTGAGCCAGATACCGCCCAGGACAGCCAATGGTGTTAACAGCCAGCCGACCGGGTTGTGCCAGGCCATCAGGTAGGTTAGATTCTGCCACCAGGGGACTGTTCCGAACTGGCTGTAAAGAGCTAATTTGGCTGGAATTGAATGCGGTAAAATCGAGCCGAAATAGAAATGTGCAAACGCCAGCCAGGGGACGATCAACGCCGCTGATACTCCTATGTACGATTTCCAGCGATATGGGTGCTGTCGTATCGATTGAACCAGCACCAGAACCAGCAACAGGGCCCCTTCGGGTCGAGTTAACGATGCCAAAGTGGCGAGACCGACCGCATAGTACGGTAAACGACGGTGTGAATAGTAGAAAACAGCTGTGATCAGGAGTGTGAACAGGGCGGTTTCCATACCGGATGTTTCCGCAGGGATTGATCTCGGCCAGAAAGTATAAGCGATCACTGGTAGCCAGGCCAAACGACCCATACGCAGGTTGATCGCCAACCGATAGAGTACAGCCGCTGTTAGCCCGGAACAGACCAGCGATATGCCTAACGCCCCGGTGATGGTCGGTATGCGAAGGGTCGATAGCAGGGCGAGTAGCCAGGTGAATAGTGGTGTTGAAGTTCCAAGTACTCGCTCGCCCACGTTGTAGACAAATCCATAGCCGGAGGCGAGGTTCTCGGCGTAGCGGAAGGTTATGAAAGCATCGTCGGCGACAAACCCGGTCGCCAGATGGAAGCCGAGCCGCACGACGACCGCGGCGGCGAACGCGATTATCAGTTTCGTGCGAAGCGACATAGTAATTCTAAGATACAGCCCAGTGTGACCTTTGCGCAATATGGAAAAACTCAGTGGGCGGCACGGTAATATCTTTAGAAGTGTGTAAAAGACAAAAGGTGTATCCTAAGGTTCACTCAGTGGGCGGCAGACGCCCTCGTCTGCCCCAAGCCCCCGTGGCGCACGAGGGCGTACACCACGCACGATTAAAGGCCGTGTTCTTGTTTTCACTTGCTCTGATCGGGTGTGTGGCCTAATATTCGCTGATGCTTTCCTGCGACACTTGTTCTAATAGCGCAATACAGATAATAGATGATCCTAATTATATAGTGAGGCGACGTGGATTTTATAGCTGATATAATCAACGGAATGGCTGGGTACGTGTGGGGCTGGCCGGAAGTTTTCCCGGCGATGATTGTACTGCTGGTGGGCACCGGGTTATTTATCACGTTTAGGCTTAACTGGATTCAACTCCGTCGGCTGAAACATGCGATCGATATCACTCGGGGTAAGTATGATGACCCCAGTCACGAGGGCGATATTTCGCATTTCCAGGCGCTCTCGACCGCGCTTTCGGCGACAATTGGGATCGGCAACATAGCGGGTGTGGCGACCGCTATTCATTATGGTGGCCCTGGTGCGTTGTTTTGGATGTGGGTAACCGGAATTCTGGGCACTTCGCTAAAATACGCCGAGTGCACACTATCGATGAAATACCGGAAGATCAACCAGGACGGCTCGGCTTCGGGCGGTCCGATGTATTACATGGAAAAAGCACTCGGTTGGAAATGGCTGGGGATAGTTTTTGCGGTGGCGGCCTCAATCTGCGCTCTTGCGACTGGCAATGCGATTCAGGCTTTCACGGTTGCGGATCAACTCAATTCCGATTTTGCTATACCAGCCGGAATGACCGGGTTAGTGATTGCGTTGCTGGTTGGCATGGTCATTATAGGCGGGGTCAAGAGGATCGGCCGTGTGACAGCTTTTCTCTCACCGTTTATGACCGTGGTCTACTTGCTGGGTACTATCTGTATCCTGCTGTTGAATCTTGATAAGGTTCCGGGAGCGTTTACTGATATTTTTAACATGGCCTTTACACCGCCGGGTGCTATCGGCGGTTTCGCTGGTTCCGGTTTTATGTACACGTTGATCTGGGGCATCAAGCGCGGTTTGTTCTCCAACGAAGCGGGACAAGGCTCGGCACCAATCGCGCACGCCGCGGCCAAAACCGATGAACCGGTTCGCGAGGGTACGGTTGCCATGATGGGGCCGTATATCGATACGATCACTATCTGCACCATGACTGGTTTGGCGATCATTGTTACCGGAGCGTGGACAGTCACCATTGATGGCGAGGCACTCAATGGTTCACCGATGACCGCCTATGCGTTCCAACAGGGGTTGACTTTTCTTGGTGGGTACGGCAATTATATTGTGACCGCGGCTGTGTTGCTCTTTGCCACTTCAACGATGATAAGCTGGTCGTACTATGGTGATCGCTCAATTCAGTATCTGTTAGGTGATAAGGCGATCGTGCCGTATCGTATTCTGTTTTGCGTGATGATATTTGTTGGTTCAATACTCAAACTGGAAGAAGTCTGGACTTTTGGTGATGTCGCTCTTGGAATCATGGCTATTCCCAACCTGATTGCGCTGATAGCACTCTCTGGTGTTTTGGTGCGGATTACCAACGAGTATTATTCCAAAGAGCATATACCGTTTAAGTAGACTTAGGCCGGAGCTAAGAGCATACGCCATTCAAGTAGGCTTGCAGGGTGGAGTCCCTTGGTGGTTCCACCATCCGGTTGGTTTATTATATGGGTTGGGCAATCTGTTGTCCGATAATAACTCTTGTCAGGCTCGGTTTGTGTCGATATCTATGTTCAGGGAATAAAACAGAACAGAAAGGAATCTCTTATGTCAGATTATCAGTATATTCATGCTCGCCAGATCCTCGATAGCAGGGGAACACCAACAATCGAAGTAGATGTTTGTCTCAGTGATGGTACTATCGGTCGTGCCGCAGTGCCTTCGGGTGCCTCCACCGGCGCCCATGAAGCGGTTGAATTGCGCGATGCCAACCCCAAGAAATTCTTTGGTAAATCGGTTGAAAAAGCGGTTGCCAACGTGAACAAGAAAATTGGCCCGGCTCTTATCAGGGATATGATTGATCCGTTTGATCAGGTTACGGTTGATAATTACATGATCGCTATGGATGGTACTGAGAATAAAAGTAAACTCGGGGCCAACGCGATCTTGGGTGTTTCGCTGGCTACCGCTAAGGCGGCCGCCGAAAGCCGGGGGCGGTTTCTGTATGAATATATTGGTGGTTGCAACTGCAAAATACTGCCGGTGCCGATGATGAATATCCTCAATGGTGGCAGTCACGCCGACAACAATGTCGATTTGCAGGAATTTATGATCATGCCGGTTGGTGCGAAGAGTTTTCCTGCCGCATTACAGATGGGTGCTGAGATTTTCGGTCATTTGAAAAAAGTCCTCAAGGCCAAAGGTTTCAATACCGCTGTGGGTGATGAAGGCGGTTTTGCACCCGATTTGAAATCGAACGAGCAGGCGCTTGAGGTTATCATGGAAGCGATTGGCAAGTCGGGATACAAGGCTGGCAAGGATGTCATGATTGCTCTTGATCCGGCCTCAAGTGAGTTTTACAACGTCAAGACCAAAAAATATCATCTGGCCGCCGAGGGTAAGAAACTCTCCAGCGCGCAGATGGTTGATTACTATGCCATGCTTTGCAAGAAGTATCCCATTATATCCATTGAAGACGGACTGGCCGAGGACGATTGGGCTGGCTGGAAGATGATGACTGCCAAGATGGGTGACAAAGTGCAGATTGTTGGCGACGATCTGTTTGTCACCAATCCGAAACGGTTGGCGCGCGGTATCAAAGAGGGAAGTGCCAACTCAATCCTGATTAAACTCAACCAGATTGGTACTTTGACCGAAACGCTCGACACGATTGCTATGGCGCAGAAAGCCGGATACACTGCGGTTGTTTCGCATCGTTCAGGCGAGACTGAAGATGCGACTATTGCTGATGTTGTGGTGGCGTCAGGCGCGGGGCAGATAAAGACCGGGTCGATGTGCCGCAGTGACCGGATTGCGAAATACAACCAGTTGTTGCGTATTGGCGAGACGGTTGGCCAGAACGCGGTTTATCCCGGTCGCGACGTGTTTTACAATATCAAGAAGTAGGCTAACAGTTTTGTGCACGGCAGATGTCCGGAGGTTGTTCCATAAGTTACATGTATTGTGGGCGGCAGATGCCCTCGTCTGCCCCAGAACCTCGTGGCGCACGGGGGCGTACACCACGCACAAAGCATGACGTTCTGAAACGTGGCGTTGGGTGACTCAGCCCGGTGCCTTGTTCGTACAGACCGGTAGGTCACGGTTGCTTGCAACCTGACAGCTAATCTGAAGATCTACCAGCGATTGGTTTACGGTTCCTCGGAGACTTGAACCGTGTCCGTGGTGATAGTGGTATCCGACAGGAGTTCGCCCTCGGCGTATGTTTCGGTGGCTGACACCAGACCCATGTCATCCCAGGTGGTCCATAAACTATCTTTTTTGCCGTTCTCGAACCGACCTTCGGCTTTGCGCAGGCCGTTTTCAAACCAGGTTACATAGGGGCCGTGCAGGGTGCCGTTTCTATAATGTGATTTCTCTTCCTTCTGGCCGTTTTCGTACCACTTGGTAGCAATGCCATGCCGGTGGTCGTTTTTGTAAACTACTTCATCTTTGAGACTTCCGCTTTCGTACCAGGTACGCCACCAGCCGTGCCGCTTGTCGTGGCTCAGCCGGCCCTCATGTTTCTTGTTTTGGTTTTCATAATAGCTGACCGACAGACCGTGCAGTTCGCCGTCGACATAGTCCTGCCATTCCATAAGTTGCCCGCTTTTAAACCTGGTGATCCACAGACCGGTCTTGAGTCCGTTGCGGTACTCACCGGTAGTCTGCTCTTCGCCGCTCTCGTACCAGGAAATGTACTTGCCGTCTCGGACGAAGGTCCGGGTCGAGTCTTTAATCTCGATCCACTGTTCTCTTAGCTGGTTGCCGGGGTAGACGTTCTTTTTCTGCCGGATGCCAGCTGAACAGGCGAGGAGCATCAGAAATGTAATGCAGGTAACTGGGATTAATACCCATGTTTGCTTCATAATTGAGCGGCTTTCTTCAGAACCTAAGTATCTATCATTAGAGTATCGGCTAACGCGGGGGTTGGCTGAATAGGATAGTCGTCCAGAGTTACGCTTGTCCTGAGCTTGGGAAAGGTTCAAAGGGGGCTCACGTCATACTTCGACAGGCTCAGCATGACGTTTCAGTGTACATTATCAGAAGTCTCAACCAGTCACCAGTGAAGGGGCACTTGTGGGCAGGGTCAGTTACTCAACTAATGTAGCAATTTCTGAACCAAAAGAAAGAAACCAGCTCTATATGACCACTTACCCCGTAGTGGAGCGATCAGCGCTAGTTCGAGCCAAGCCAACATGGCAACCAGTAGGTGGTCACCTCGAAACCTCTCAGTGAGATATTTTAGGGTTGTGATCTCGGCCCATCCGTCCAGAGCAAGCGTCAACTCATTCCTTATCCGATCGAACTTTGCATTTTCTGACTCGGCATTCGCAACCCCAACCTTTATAGCGGAGCGCCCACTCTTGCTCTCGGGATAAACAGTAACTGCAAACTCCCAGATCAACAGTTGGTTCGGCTCACTAAGAACTGATCGGATAGAACGGGCGCACGGAACAGTATCCTTGATGCGAGCGATTTCAGGCGGCAGGGAGGCAACCGAGATGAGGCTTTCGATGTCCTCTGGTGGCGGGTCAGACTTTGGATTTGCCCTAATGTAGGAGGTCCTCCAGCGCTCGTACGCTGGGGGGATCGATTCCCAGAATTCCATTCTGTGTTCGGTTAAGCCAAGCCAACCAGAGCTAATTTCTTTCCTGATTGATCGTGTTTCGGAGCGTCGAGTATAAATGGCGATCCAAATGCTGATAAATATTGCAAGTGCAGCGGTGAGCAAGCTGTACCAAGCAGGATTAAGCCACCAAGGTACAGGATCGTACAAGGTAACGGTATCGACAATCGAGACTAGAGATGTGTCCTTGAGAGATACATCAACATCTTTGGTCAGCGCCACATCAATTGTGTCCTTCAGGTGCACTATCGCTGTATCGAGTGCGGTGGTTACTACATTGCTCATCGGTTTCCCCTATGGTACTTCGGTTGACACCTGAACTGTGGCCTTTTCAGGCCAACAGGCTCAATTGCAAATATCCAATATCTCGCGTCTCAGCATTTCCATCGCCGAGTTGACGGCCAGGGTGCGGTTGGAGGTCCGGTCGTTGCCAAACTTGAACAGTCGTGCCATCGTCGTGTGCGCCGACGCCAGCCCAACATACACCGTACCAACCGGTTTCTCGTCGGTGCCGCCATCCGGACCGGCAATACCGGTGATTGACAGTGTGTAATCAGTCCCGAACAGTTTGCGACAACCTATTGCCATCGCCAAAGCGCACTCTTCTGATACCGCGCCATGATCAATAAGAATCTGTTCCGCTACACCCAACTGCGCTGTCTTGACATCGTTGGCGTACGCCAACAAGCCACCTACAAAATACGATGACGCGCCCGCTACATCGGTGATAGCCATTCCGAGTTGCCCGGCGGTACATGATTCGGCGACGGCCAAGGTCTTGTCATTGTCTTTGAGCAACTGGCCGATTACTCCGGTGAGTGTATCGTCATCGCGGCCATAGATATGTTTGCCGACCGCTTTTTCGATATACCGCACTAACCGCTCGGCTTTTTCATCGGCTTCGGTTTGGTGTTGGGCGGTGCTCACGACACGCAGATCGACTTGACCGAACGTCGGCAGATAAGCCAGCTTGAGTCCGGGTTCAAGTTTCATGTTGGGTTGGATTTTCTCCGAAAGAATGACTTCGCCAATACCGGTTGTGCGCAAGGTTACGATACTCATTGCCTGGTCGATTTTCATTTTGGCCAGGTACGGTCGCACCTGCTCCGTCATCAGATGCCTCATCTCAATCGGCACACCGGGCAGGGCGATGAAAACCCGTTCCTGTTCGGTGATACAAATCCCTACCGCCGAGCCGATCTGATTCGGAAAAAAAGTCGCTCCCTGGGGTAACAACGCCTGATTCTGGCTCAGGGCGGGCATCTCCTGACCGCGACTGGCCCAGCGATTCTTGAGTGTGTCCAGAATATCGTCATCGAGGATCAGGTTACGCTTAAATACTTTTACGATGGCGCGCTTAGTTCGGTCATCATCGGTTGGTCCCAGTCCACCGGTGGCAATTGTTACTTTGCTACGCCGGAGCGCTATCCGGAACGCTTCTTCCATCGCTTCCAGTTTATCACTAACCACGCTTTTGTGAGTGACTTCAAAACCAATCGCGGATAGTTGTCGCGAGATAAAAGCCGAATTGGTATCTACCGTGTGGCCCAGCAGGATTTCATCGCCGATAGTAATGATTTCAGCGTTCATAGATCAGGTCCGTTTCATATGGGTGACTTTTAGATGAAAGTCTCAGCCGCGTAAATGATGAGTTGTATAAACAGGATAGTCTGAATACCGGCCGCAACATCATCAAGAGTAATACCAAGGCCACCGGGCAGGCTTTCCAACTGTCGGGCCGGCCAGATTTTGAGAACGTCAAATACCCTGAACGCCACGAAAGCGGCCACGTACAACTGCAATGACGAGTCACCCATCAGTAATGATTCATCCACGAACAACGGTGTGTGATCAATGAACAGAAGTGAAATGAACATACCCGCCCATTCATCAATGACTATCTTGCGGGAATCGTGTCCCAGAAGTGGTTCGGCCAGAGAGGAGACAGCAATCGACAACGCAGTAGTTATAATTGCCGCACCCCACAGCAGGCTCGGTTCACCACGCAGGAAAAACCAGGCGATCAGCCAGGCAGGGATTGTGCCCCAGGTTCCGGGAAACGGTTTGAGATATCCAGAAAAACACCCGGTGGCGAAAAACTTGATAATAAGCTCTTTCATTTGATCTCTCTATTTTAGCACTGATCGTATCATATAGAAGTATTTTACAACGTAGTCGCCCCCGGTCCAAACAGTAACTCCAGCTGTTATCCAGAGGAGCCAATCGAAATAGAGGTGATGGTCAAAAGTGAGTAGCTCCAGCGCGGGGTGTTGGTAGTGTGTCAAGGCGGCCAGAAGGCAGATATATCCCATGATTACCCCTATTACGGCCATCTGTAAAAACGTCTTGGTCTTTGCCATCCAGGTGGGGGGGATGACTACCCCTTTGTAGGCCGCTAACAAGCGCAGACCGGTGATAGAGAATTCTCGTCCGACTATTAGAATCACAGGTAGCGGGTCAACATAGCCCAGGGCGATGAAAGAAATCAGTGCCGATGAAACCAGAATCTTGTCTGCCAGAGGATCCATAAATTTTCCGAACCCGGTGATCACTCCCAGTTTGCGGGCGTAGTAGCCATCAGCAAGATCGGTCAGGGCGGCCACGATAAACAGTACCAGCGCGATCATACGCATATAGAAATTGTCAATCAGGAAGAAAATCATGAAGATGGGCGCCAAGGCGATGCGCAAGAGGGTAAGAGTGTTCGGCATATTCATGGGTCGACAAGTTAGCCCATAGGCGGGCGGCTGTCAACCACCGCCCCATGTGTGTTGGAATGGTTACATGTCCAAATATTGAAACGCAGGGTTTATTAGCGGTTAATATATGTTATGCCGAGTACTGAAAATATCAAGCTAAGGTACAATATGTCACGCTGAGCCTGTCGAAGCATAATGTTGGCGGAGTTGCCCAATGCCATATTATGTAGATAGTATTATGTTCAGGCGCATCCGGGGGGGTGGTCTGCCGGATGATTACCCCTCATGTAACTATATGGTAGCTTTCTACTTACCCCATAAAAAAACCCAGGAAGGTTGGTAAACCTACCTGGGTGGACGATATTAGGTAATCCACAGAAAGAGTAACACTTTCCGATTGCACAAAGAAGATAGCCCCATGAGTATAATTTGTCAAGAGAAAAATATAGATTTTTCCAAGATGCAAAACGGGATAACCCGCTTTCTGCCAGCGTTTATCTGTGTCGACACCAAGCTGGAGATGCCTGATGTCGACACTACAGGGAAAATAGAAAGAGTTATTTTGTCGGTCAATCAGGAGCAACCCGAAGTAGCGCCACAAGTGTCGCACTTCAGGCAGGTGCCGTTACGGACCATCGTGAACTGGCCACACTCACCGCACATGTCACCTTCATAGCCTTTTAGCCGAGCTGTTTGGATTTTTTCTCTGAATCGATGTTCTGCTTGAGCGACTCCTGCTGTCTTCGACGAGGTGACATACTCAAGCACCTTTTTCGAGTCTGTAGATGTTTTTGTAACCGGAGTCTCCATCTGCTCATCATTGGCTCTTCCTCCATGATTGCCATTTCCGTTGCCTTTCCCATTGCCGCCGTTATCCGAACCGAATCGACGGAGGTGTGGGCTGACCAAAGTATCCTGCGCACGACTGCCTCTGGTCAGTTGGCCAGTGACCTGAGCCGTAGCATCCTCTTCTTCTTCGAATTCGATCGATTCATCCCGGGGGGTACCCATGGTGTCGCCTCGGAGATCATCATCGGAAATATGGGCCAGGTCCGTTCGGCCCAGATAGGAGATAGCGAGTTCCCTGAAAATATAATCAATGATCGAAGTCGTCATTTTGATCGATTTGTTGCCGATGACCATGCCGTTCGGCTCAAACCGCGAGAACAGGAAAGCCTCGACAAATTCTTCAAGCGGCACGCCATGCTGGAGGCCGAGTGAAATAGCGATTGCGAAGCTGTTCATTAGTGATCGGAAAGCGGCTCCTTCGCGGTGCATGTCCAGAAATATCTCACCTAGGGTGCCATCGGAATACTCACCGGTTCTCAGATACACTTTGTGTCCGGCGACAATTGCTTTCTGGGTGTAGCCGGCTCGACGATGCGGTAGTTTGCGTCGCTTGGCGATATAGCGATAGACCAGGTGTTCGGCCATTTTTTCCGAAGCCTGCTTGATCGATACTTCTTCCTCATCGGAGTCGTCATCATCAAACAGCGTTGCACTCAGTGGTTGGCTCAACTTGGAACCATCCCGGTATAGTGCCACCGCTTTACCCATACCTTCCCAAGCCAGCATATAGGCTCGCTTGACATCCTCAATAGTGGCTTCGGCCGGCATATTGATAGTCTTGGAAATTGCACCGGAGATGAATGGCTGAGCGGCGGCCATCATCCGAATATGAGCGGCGTAGCTGATAAAACGCTGACCCTTCCGGCCGCATCGGTTGGCACAGTCAAAGATCGGCAGGTGACTTTCTTTGATTGATGGGGCGCCTTCAATGGTCATAGTACCACAGCAGTATTCATTGGCGGCGGCTATCTGGTCGGTGGTGAAACCGAGTTCTTTCAGCAGGTTGAAATCCCACGCATCGGTTGCTTCAACAGAGAAACCAAGTGTATCGTGCACGAAATCTTCGCCGAGGATATGTTTATTGAACGCGAAAGTGATATCGAACACGTTTTCGAGCGCCTCTTCCAGTTTCTGTAGTTCATCATCAGTGAACCCTTTAGCCTGGAGTGACTCGTGATTAACAAACGGGGCCGCCTTGAGGGTTAGATGCCCGGTTGCATAGGTGATGATTTTATCGATTTCTTCTTTGTTATAGCCGAGTTGCTCCAGCGCGATGGGAGTCGAATTATTGATAATCTTGAAATACCCGCCGCCAGCAAGTTTCTTAAATTTGACCAGAGCAAAATCGGGTTCAATTCCGGTCGTGTCACAATCCATCAACAGCCCGATCGTGCCAGTCGGCGCAACCACCGATGTCTGGGCGTTTCGGAAACCGTGTACCTCGCCCATCTCGATCGCCATGTCCCAGACCTCACGTGCGGTAGCGGTAACATCTTCGGGAAGATAGTTGGGGTTGATACCGTGTGGCTTGATGGTGAGATCTTCATATTCTGATCGGTCTGCATTGTAAGCGGCCCGACGGTGGTTTCGGATTACTCTCAGCATATGGTCGCGGTTATGGTAGTAGCTTGAGAATGGTCCCTGTTCGCGAGCCATTTCAGCCGATGTTATATACGCCTGACCGGTGAGAATACTCGACAACGCACCGCACCAGGCATAGCCCCGAGCTGAATCGTACGGAATCCCGAGACGCATAAGGACCGTACCCAGATTGGCAAAGCCAAGGCCAAGAGTCCGGAACTCGTAACTCTTTTGGGCAATCGGCCGTGATGGGAATGAGGCCATGAGTACCGAAATCTCCAGTACTATAGTCCATAGTCGAATTGCGTGACGGTATCCTTCCAGGTCAAAGCTACCATCCTCGTTAAGGAACTTGACCAGGTTAATTGAAGCGAGATTACAGGCCGTATCGTCAAGGAACATGTATTCCGAGCACGGATTGGAAGCATTGATGCGGCCATCTTCGGGGCAGGTATGCCACTCGTTGATAGTGGTATCAAACTGAACGCCAGGATCCGCACACGACCAGGCGGCGTAGCAGATCTTATCCCATAGCTCTGAGGCTGGGATCGTGTCTGATGCTTCGTTGTCAGTTCGACGTTTTAGCGACCAGTCTTCACTGGCCCGGAGCTTATCAAAGAAGTGATTAGGAATACGTATTGAGTTGTTGGAGTTCTGACCTGCTACAGTCAGGTAGGCCTCTCTGTCCCAGTTGGTGTCCAAGTCGACAAAGTCAATTTCAGAGACTCCCTGTACGGCCAGTTCCAGAACTTTTTTGATATAAGCCGCTGGTACCGCATAACTACGGGCTATCCGCATAGCTTTGCGAAGCTTCTTGTTTTTCTTCGGATCAACTTCGATAGTCTCCGTTCCGCCTTCGCCAATCAAAGTCGCGGCCTCAAAGATCGTCTTCAGTTGTTCCTGAATAATCTTGGAGCCGGCTACCAGCGCGGCGACTTTTTGCTCCTCAACCACTTTCCAGTCAATGAACTCAGCAATGTCGGGATGATCCAGATCGAGGCAGACCATTTTGGCGGCTCGGCGGGTAGTGCCGCCCGACTTGATAGCCCCTGCGGCCCGGTCGCCGATGCGAAGGAATGACATCAGCCCGGACGATTTGCCACCTCCGGAGAGTGGCTCATTGACACCACGGATATTCGAGAAGTTGCTACCGGTGCCGGAACCATACTTGAATAGTCGCGCTTCCCGCACCCAGAGATCCATGATACCGCCATCGTTGACCAGGTCATCGCTGACCGATTGAATGAAACAGGCGTGTGGCTGTGGATGTTCATAGGCATTTTTGGCCTCGGACATCGTATGCGTCTCGGGATCAACAAAATAGTGACCCTGCGACTTGCCGGGAATACCATAACTTTCATACAGGCCGGTATTGAACCACTGCGGCGAGTTGGGTGCGGCGATCTGGTTGGCAAGCATGTAGACCATCTCATCGTAGAAGGTCGCGGCATCATCGGGCGAATCAAAATAGTTGTGTTTTTCGCCCCATTTTCGCCAGCAATTAGCCAGCCGATGAAAAATCTGGCGAGCATCCCGTTCGCCACCTAATTTCTGTTTTCCGTCTTTGTCTAAGACCGGGTTACCCTGTTCATCTTCAAGAGGAACACCGGCCCGCCGGAAATATTTCTGGGCCAGTATGTCTACCGCAACTGGCGACCAAGTATCCGGAACTTCAATGTTATCGAGTTTGAATACCACCGTTCCATCGGGGTTCTTGATCTCGGATGAGCGCTTTTCAAAATTGATACGCGCGTAGGGAGATTCTCCGTCATGTGTGAAGAACCGCTGAACTTTCAAAAGTACCTCCTGTACCGTTACTATCCTGCCATACTCGGGCAGGATTCCGACTTGAAACAAACCAACAGGTCACCTGTCCTATATGGGCGGCCTATGGCGTCACCTCAAGAGCGGAAACCACTACTTCCTGCAAGCGAGGACACAATATATTGTGGTTGCTATCACGCTAACCACAAAAAATTGTGGTTTTTTGTCAAGAACCTGTATTCTCTTGACTGTCAAAGACGTATAAGTGTCACATGCGATCCTGTTTGACATACAGAGGACCTGAGTGTTGGAAGATTCATTTTTTTGGTTGAACTAATACCTTGTATATCAGTAGATTAGTGCTCTGTAAAAAATTCACATAGATCTCAGTAATAGAAATGAAAACTCAAGATATGTTAATTTATTGGTTCTCAACCGGTTATGGGGGTGTCTACAATTGACCCACAAGATGCTAACAGGTTATGCACATTCTAGGGGGGGTCTATCCACCCTGTCTGATGGCCAAATTGGTCTTTGGGGTTGTCTATTTGTGCTGATATTGGGTCTGCTGATGACTTTTGCGCCGGTTTTTGCCGTTGATGGCACCCGGGCTGTCGAGGGACTGATCTATGACGCTGATACGTCAGAGCCGATTCCGTACGCGACTGTGCGAGTGCTGGGGAGTGACCGTTCTACGTTAGCCAACGAAGAAGGTCGCTATCGGATTCTGCTGGTGTCGGGTGAGTCACAGCTTCGATTCAGCCATATCGCTTACTTTTCCGAATTAGTTGATTTACCGCCTGGTGATAGTGTTCTGGTGTACGATGTTGGTATGCATACCTGTATGGTTGACGTCGGTTCAATGAAGGTCTATGGGCGTGAGTACGATCCGGGTCAGCGGATCATCGTTGAGGCGATTCGGCGCAAGGATGATATTCTCTCGAAAATCGATGACTACCGTTACGATGCCTATGTCAAACTACTGGTCAACGATGAAACCAAACCGGACTCGAGCGAGATCTGGTTGCTCATCGAGAGCCAGGTGACCGCTTTTTGGGAACAGCCGGACCGATACAAGGAAATCATAACCTCGCGTCGTCAATCGGCCAATATCCAAGCCGAGAACAACCTGGTCACGGTGGGAGAGATAGTCAATTTCAATCGCAACCGGATTGAAATTGGCCAGTATTCGCTGGTTTCGCCGACGGCCGAGGACGCTCTGGATCATTACAATTACTATCTGATGGACACGCTCTATCAGGACTCGCTGGCGATTTTTCGGTTGGAGATTGAACCGAAGAACCCGCAGGATCCGCTCTTTGAGGGGTTTATTCACATTGCCGATTCGACTTTCGATGTGGTTATGGTTGACGTCGGTTTTTCTCCCGGGGTAGATTTGTCGCTACTGATTAATCCGCGCTACAGCCAGCGGTTCGCCCAGTTCGAGAATGAATACTGGATGCCGATTGAAATCCGATTCGGGGGGCGGGTCGAGTTCAAGACCCCAATACCATTCATACCTAATAAGCTGAGTTTTTCTCATGTGGCTTCATTGTACAGTTACGAATTTGATGCTGGTCATCCGAAAGGGACGTTTGGCGAGTATTTAATTGAGGTCGAGAAAGACGCCGACAAGTTCGATAGCGCATCGTGGTTTGCCAATCAGACGATTCCGCTGACATCCGATGAAATGATCGCCTATGAACGTATCGATTCGGTCGAGAATGAACCGAAGCCGATCGGTAAGAAACTCCTGACCGGTCTGGCGGTCGCACCTATGTTGCTTGTGTTTGGCCCCGATGATTTTGTGCGTTTTAACCGGGTGGAAGGGTACTATCTGGGGGTAGGCCTCAACCATGTTTCGCTTTCCGACCAACTAACCGGACGATTTAAGACAGGCTATGCTTTTGGTGCCAAACGGGCAGAGTACCAGGTTGGCTTGACCTGGCAGTTACATCAGGGTCGGCGGCTTGCTCTTGGTTTTGACTATCGGCGACGGATAGAAAGACGACCAACGTTAGTATCCAATTCGAACTACAACCCGATGTTGATGGCTCTGGCGGCCGGTTATGATCCGTTTGACTACTATCGAGCCGAGGGTTGGGGAGCGTTTGTTTCGACCAAGTTGATTGATCACACCCGTCTGCGTTTACAGTACAACGATTACCAACACGAATCTGCGCCGGTGGTGACCCGGCACACGATTCTCGAAGGCGATGCCGACCGGCCACGTTGGAACTTACCGATTGACGAGGGTGATTTCCGATCGTTTGAGGCGACCTTTCGTTACGACTCGCGCAAGATGTTTTGCAACAAGGGGCGCGATGTGCGTATTGACGAGGTCGAGTACCTGACTTTTGAAGCCGGAATCGAAGCGGCATCTCCGGACTGGTTTGATAATGATTTTGATTTTCGTCGCTATTATATTGAACTTCAGCGGAGACAGCGATCGCTTGGCCTAGGGGTGACTTCATTTAGAATCTATGCCGGCGGGTCGGAAGGCGACTTGCCGCCCCAGCGGTATTACACGGTTGATTTCGGTGGGTTCATGAATTTCAATGGAATCGGACCGGCTACTATTACCGAAAAGAATTTCAGCGGCAATCGAGCGCTATTGATATATGGCCATCATGATTTTCGCAGACGTCTATTTGTGGCAAGCGGTATTCCGTTGGTGAAGGATATTCCGTTGTGGCTAAGTGTGCACGGGGGTGTTTTCTGGACCGAATTCAAAAATCGTCAGTATCAGATCGGTGACGAACTGATCAATACCGCTGAGCGTCCGTACCGCGAACTCGGATTTGGGTTAGGTAATCTGACACCGTTTCTTATGCCGTTCAATTTTGCGCTTACATTCACCTGGCAGATATCGCACTACGATACGAGCCGGTTCCAGTTAGGTCTCGGTTTGGAGTTGTAGTTGTAAATGGGGGTGAGTTCGTCGCAAGCAACTGTGACAATTCTCAGACGTTTTATTGTAGGTAGGTGTTCCGACGTCCTGACATCCTGCAGTTGTGGATATCTCCTGGATTGTCATTTCCGAGCAGTCGGGAATCTATGACCACAAATCATCGCAGAAACAATCAATCCACACAATAAACCAAAACCTCGGATGAAACTCTTTTTTCAAGAACACGATTATATCTTTGGTGGGACGCGAGTGGACATGGGCATCCGCCTGCGCGGATGTGACAGAAAGAGGCGGATGTGACAGAAAGAGGATGTTAAGTAGCCTCGTAGGTCACGGTTGCTTGCAACCTGACATTGTATCTGCAAGCTTTTGGGGCCATTTACAACAAAACCCGTTCACCAAAAACAATACAACACAAACATATCTATTAACAGATAAAGACTTAGACTTTATTCAGCAAACCCTAATCAGAGGCCGTGCAATTCGGATGCTAATTTCACAAAGAAAGAACGGTTCGGTTTTAATTCTGGATCGGCGTACTCTTTAGGCCAGCCCAAAAACGCTATTGGCAACATGAAGTGAGGAAGTCTGGATTTGAGTTCCGACAGGAGAAAGTCGCCATCCGGTGCGGAGCCATTGTTCCGCATTTTCACAAATGCGACCGGTCTATGGCCGAATTCGTCATCCTCAACAGGAACAACTGATACCCGGTCAACACCATCAATTTCGGTCAAGGCGAGTTCTATCTGTTCCGGGTGGATATTTTCCCCGCCCGACACAAACATATTGTCCCGACGGCCAGTTACGGTCAGACAACCATTGTCATCAATTTGCCCGACATCACCAGTGTGAAACCAGCCGCTGGTGTGGTTCAAGAGATTCCAGTTGGCGCCCGATTTCTGGCCCCAGCCAAGAGTTTGACCACGAACCAAAATCTCGCTGTCATCAGATATCTTAAGCTCACGATAAGTCAATGCTTTCATGCAGTTTTCATGCCCTGCCCCGGCGGTGGCAATTTGAGAGGCCATCTCGGTAGAACCGTAAGTTGGGTAGACATTCAAACCGTTTCGGCGGGCGTTATCGAGAAGATGATCCGGGATCGTGCCGCCTCCGACCAGGATGACCTTGAGTTGGTCGGCAATTTCAGAGACAAGATCGCTCTGGAGTAATCGTACAAGTTGAGTTGGAACCAGAGACAGATGAGTGACCTTGTCACGGATGATCTGCTCGGCCATGCCGACCGATTTGTCCGCAAGAACAATCGCACCGCCTCCAAACAGGCATCGAAATATGGTGCTCAAACCACCTACGTGACAGAGCGGTAACGAAAGAAGCCAACGATCACCCGGTTCAACAGACAGGTTGGCGTTTGATCCTGTGGCACTGTAATAGTGATGGCGGAGCAGATGGAGAATCGGTTGGGCCGAACCGGTGCTTCCTGATGTGAAAGTAATCGTAGATAGACGATTGTAGAAAATAGAAAAGTCAGCGGCTTCGGTTGTTTCATCAATATCGGTTGAAGTTTTGAACGCATGGCGCACAAGGTTAGGGGCATCAAAAGTTGGTGCATTGCCACAATGTAAATAGAGTTGACAACCGAGCGAAACCAGTTGTTGGCGTAGCCAGGCTGATGGATAGCGCGGATCAAGTAGCACCGCCGTAACGCCGAGATCAAACGCACTTAGCATCGCGATGAAAAAGTCGTAGCTGGTGGGACCGCAGATCGCGATGTTGCCTAAGTCGTAGCCATCAAGGTTGCGGAGCTTTGTTGATTCAAGGCGTGCGATTGATCCAAGTTGCCGCCAGGTAAGACTGCGGGTGTCATTGATCAGAGCGGGTTGATCTATATGGAGTTGAGCCGCCGCTTCAATTCGTTTGCGAATTTCAGACATTAAGAAATTTCCTTTAGTATATATTCATTAACCTGTGATGCTACCTGTGCAATTTGAACGATACGCATCCGGCCGTGAGCACGGTCTATAGGTTCAAGGAGCAGGTCGTGCTTCAGCCAACTTGGAGTGTCCAGCCCAACTGGTGTGTTGAGCGTATTGAAGGTGGCAGTCAGTTGAGCCAGAGCGGCGATGCCGATTGAACTTTCAAAACAGGAACTGATGACAGCTTTGATACCACATTTCTGGGCTTTGCGCGCCCATATAGCTGTTCGTTCAAAACCGCCCAACAAAGTTGGTTTCAGGATCACGGCCCCGACATGATCGCTTTCAGTCAGAGTGTCGGGTGTGAGGTCACCGATTGATTCATCCAGGGCAATCGCTAATCCGGTTCGCTTAGAAAATTTTCGTAACAGTTTTGGGTCGGCGAGAGGTTCTTCGATGTACTCGATTTCGCAGTCGGTGATGCCTGCGGCAAAACGATAGGCGTCTTCAAACGACCAGGCTCGGTTAGCATCAAGTCGCAACGTAGTTGTATTGCCCAGTTCATGGAAAGCGTCTTGAGTGCGCTCGATATCCACATCAATCGAGTTGCTACCAACTTTCAATTTGACGGCGCGGTAGCCATCGCGTTTTAGTACCCGGGTAGCTTCGGCGACGCCTTCGGTATCGACAATCAAACCGTTAATATACACAGTTTCGAGGGGTTGTTCGGAGAGCAACCTGGACAGAGAAATTGCCTGCTCGTTTGCTATGAGGTTAAGGGCGGCCATCTCGAGGGCGCAGTTTACCGAGTTTGTCCACCGGTGTGATGATGGCCAGGAATGAAATTGTCCGGTCAGGTCGCTAAGGTTGGGCGGCAGTTTGCTGCCCGGCAGTAGACGCTTGAGCTCTTTCAGTTCGGCTACGACGTCTTCGGCCGATTCGACAGAAAAACCAGGCAACGGGGCCGCTTCACCCCAGCCGATATGCTCGGAGTCGGATACCAGGCGAATGAGAAAACCGGAGCGTGAGATCAGCGTTTGGCCCCTCAATTGCAACGGCCGCACCAGCGGCAGATCGTAGCTGAAAATGTCGGCGCGCGCGATAGTCATATGATCCAGCTTACCGAAAAGATAAGACTGTAAAGCAAAAGAAGCTGACCGGTCAGCGCCAGGCAGTCATTGAGTTTGCGTCCGTGGATCCTGCTAACTTTGTGCATGGCGACAAACGCCGGGATGAGCGTTACTGTTGCCGCTATAACCGGTAAGTGATTTCTTTCCACAAGAACAAGTAAAATAGGGATCAGGCAGGCTATCAGAATGGTCAGCCGGTACTCAATCAGGGTAAATGTGCGGCCAAACCTAATCGCCAGGGTCTTTTTGCCCGAAGCGCGGTCGTTGTCGAGGTCGCGCAGGTTGTTGACCGTGAGGATTGCAACCGAGAACAGGCCAGGCGCCAGTCCGGCGATCAGGACCGTAAGATTGATATCAAGTGTTTGCACGTAATAGGTGCCACCGACAGCGACCGGACCGAAGAAGATCAGGACGAATATATCGCCCCAGCCGTTGTAGCCGAGTGGATATGGTCCGCCGGTATAGAGGATGCCGAACAGTATTGACAGCAGTCCGATAACGACAATTGGCCAGCCACCTAGCCAGACCAGGTAGACTCCTACGAGGAGGGCGAGAGCAAAAACAAGAATAGTCGCTCGCTTCATTGTAACGGGGTTGACCAGTTCGGCCTGAGTGACCCGCATCGGCCCCAGGCGTTCTTCGGTGTCGATTCCCTTTTTGAAATCGAAATAGTCGTTGGCGAAATTGGTGCCGAT
>JAGGTI010000015.1 GCA_021163775.1 Candidatus Zixiibacteriota bacterium | reverse complement strand
AAATCTAAACCACATAAATTCGAAATCCAAATAGGGTATCCCGACAGACTGCTAGGTGTGGGTGAATACAATCGACTGGGTTGGCTCTCAACAGTGACATCGCCTCTGGTTGTTTTCTCTCTTGTGCTGGAAATTTGTCTCATGTTCTCGCTTCCGATATCGGGTATATTCAACCTGACAGAAAAATTGCTTGAGCGCTGTAAACGAACCCACCACGAGACTCCAGAGAAGGTTGCTGACCCACGAAGACGGCTGTTGCTACGCGGTGCCGCCGTCCTGATACCGGTTGCCTCAGTTTCATCCGGCGTGGCCGGTGTAGGTTATGCGTACGGCTGTGCGGACGTGTCCCTCAAACCGTTCCAATTTGACAACCTGCCCACCGCTCTGGAGGGGCTTCGCATCCTCCAATTGTCTGACATCCACCTGAGGCACTATGTGACTCTGGACGACCTTGAAGAAATCCTGTCTGAAGCCGTAACTTTTACTCCCGACCTTATTCTGCTAACTGGCGATATTGCCGACGACCTCACTCTGCTACCTGACACCCTGGCTATGATCGCCCAAACCAAACCACGTCTTGGTGCCTATGCCATATTGGGCAATCACGAGTACTTCCGGGGAGTAGCTGGAGTCCGTCGTGCTTATGATGCTTCCGAGGTTCCATTACTGGTCGATGAAGAAGTACAGCTTAAGATTGGTGACATCACCTTATTGTTGGGCGGAGTCGATGACCCGCGCTCTATGCACGACATTGCTCCGGAGTATTTCCACAACAGCCTTAGTGCCACTTTCGGCGACACGCTCAAGGGTGATTTTTCCATTTTGATGAGTCACCGTCCTAACGTTTTTGACGAAGCGACCCGGCGTGGCGTAGACCTCACCCTGGCTGGTCACACCCATGGAGGGCAAATTGGTTTCGGTGGACGTTCTATTCTCGACAGCTCATTTCCCAATAGTTACCTCTGGGGCCACTATGAGAAGAATGGTTCGCACCTCTATACCAGTTGCGGTGCCGGTCACTGGTTCCCGTTTCGTCTCGGCTGTCCAGCTGAGGCACCGATCATAGAGTTGAGAACTACATAGGCGCATCGCTTCCACCGTGTGAACGTCAATTCCCCTCTATGAATTCTCAAAAAAAAATCAACTCAGGCGCAATTTTTTCTTGCAATAACATTCAAAACTAACCTTCCTTCCATTTGAAGTGAAGGAAACTCGCTCTCTTATATGGTATAAAAACGTAACACGACTACAATGCGCGAATATATCAGGGAACTAAAACAAACCCGATGCTAAAGGAGTAACATCATGGCAGCCGTAAAAAAGAAAGCCGCCAAGAAAAAGACGACTAAGAGGAAGGTCGCCAAAAAGAAGGTAGCTAAGAAAAAAGTGGCCAAGAAAAAGGTTGCTAAGAAAAAGGTCGCTAAAAGGAAAGTAGCCAAGAAAAAGGTTGCTAAGAAAAAAGTAGCCAAAAAGAAGGTGGCTAAGAAAAAGGTCGCTAAGAAAAAAGTAGCCAAGAAAAAGGTTGCCAAGAAAAAGGTTGCCAAGAGGAAAGTCGTCAAAAAGAAGGCTAAATCCAAACGGAAACCAAACGCCGCTTTTATGCGCCCAATGACCCTTTCGGACGCCCTCGGCGCTGTGGTCGGCAACAAGCCGATTCCGCGCACCCAGGTAACCAAGAAGCTCTGGCTTTACATCAAGAAGAACAAGCTTCAGGATAACATCAACCGGCGGATGATAAACGCTGACGAAAAACTGAAGAAAGTCTTCGGCGGCAAAAAGAAAGTCTCTATGTTTGAAATGACCAAACTGGTCTCCAAACATATGAAATAGTATTTCTTCAGTTCTCACCTCCCTGAAAGGGTTAGCACTATGTGTTGGCCCTTTCTTTTTATGCCTTTTCCAAGGGTTTATCTTCCACAGCAACAAACACGAATTCGGTTGACGTAACGGGATGAAACGTTATAATGGCCAAACTGTTAGATAGTTCACCGACTGGTTAAGCAATGTTGAGGAAGTTATGTCAATAATCCGTCCCTTTCGCGGTCTAAGGCCGCAACCACAGATGGCCAGAGAGGTTGCCTCCCCACCCTACGATGTTCTCAGTTCAGCCGAAGCACGGGAAATCGTTAAGAGCAATCCAAACTCGTTCCTGCGCATCAATAAGGCCGAGATTGATTTCGATGAAAGTGCCAACCCCTATGGCGATGAAGTCTACCGTCGCGGCAAAGATAATCTTCAACGGCTGATTGATGAAAACATAATGGTTCGTGACGAGCGACCCAGCTTCTACCTTTACCGTCTCACCTGGCAGGGGCGTAGTCAGACCGGATTAATTACGCTTACATCGGTTGAGGAATACGACGCTGGCAAGATCAAGAAACATGAACACACTCGGCCGGAAAAAGTCAGCGACCGGGCCGATCATATCACTTTTCTTGAAGCTCAGGTTGGACCGGTATTTTCCACCTTCCGTCACGACGCTACCATCTCCGCAATTTTTGATCGGATCACCGCCACCCCGCCGACTACCAAATTTGATGCTGACGATGACGTCACCAATGAACTCTGGGTAGTCGATGACACTCCGACGGTCGATGAACTGATTGCCGCCTTTGCAAAACTGAGCTGTCTGTATATCGCCGATGGCCACCACCGAAGCCAATCAGCTTCGGAAGTCTGTCGCCGGTTCAAGGGTGAAAATCCGAATCATACTGGAGAAGAACCGTATAACTTCTTCCTCAATGTGCTTTTTGCCGACAGCGAACTCCGTATCCTGGCTTACAATCGAGTCGTCAACGACCTGAACGGTCTAACCATTGACGATATTATGAAGCAATCCGCAAAGCATTTCGAGATCACCCCCCAGACCACCGAAGTCAACCCGGAGAATCCGCACGTGTTTGGGATCTACGCCGATAGCAAATGGTACCGGTTGGAATCAAAACCCGGAAGCTTTGAGGCGACACATCCGACCAAGTCGATTGATGCTTCAATCCTTGCTGATAATCTGATCGCGCCCCTGTTCGGAATCACCGACCCAAAAACCGACAAGCGGATTAATTTTGTGGGCGGGATTCGGGGTAACGCCGAACTTGTGAAACTGGTCGACTCGGGAGACTACAAGATAGCTTTTTCGCTCCACCCAACTTCAATCACCCAGCTTTTGAACGTGGCTGATGCCGGTGAAGTGATGCCCCCAAAATCAACCTGGTTTGAGCCGAAGCTCCGCTCTGGTATGGTCGTGAACCTGCTGAAAGACTAACAATTCATATAGAGGTAATAGATATGCTTATACTTATTTCCGACGCATTCGACACCGCCTTGCCGGATAAACTGGCCAAGTATGGCGAAGTAACGGACGACAGGAATCGCCTGGCGGAAGCCGAAGTGGTGCTGATTCGCAGTAAAACCAAAGTCATGCCGGAGTATATTGACTCGGCTCCTAAGCTGAAACTGGTCATTCGCGGCGGTGTGGGTCTCGACAATGTCGATATCCCCTACGCCAACAGCAAGGGTATTGAAGTCTACAACACGGCCGATGCCTCATCAATCGCCGTGGCTGAACTGGCTTTTGCCCTGATGATCTCCCTGCCCAATCATATCACCCGCGCCGACTCAACTATGCATGACAAAAACTGGGCTAAGAAAGAACTCAAGCGCACCGAGCTGAAAGGCAAGACACTCGGTATTCTCGGCATGGGCCGGATCGGCTCCGCGCTGGCAACACGGGCCAAAGCATTCGATATGAAAGTTCTCGGCTACGACCCGTTTGTCTACTACTCTGACCTGGCGTCCATGACACCGGTCCTTGACGATGTCCTGGCGCAGTCTGATTTCATTTCGATGCATATGCCGCTGACTGACCAGACCAAGGGCATGATCAACAAAACTACCCTGGCCAAGTGCAAAGACGGCGCCTATATCATCAACACCGGCCGCGGCAAGTGTGTAATCGAGGAAGATGTCACCGAAGCACTCAAGAGTGGCAAACTCGCCGGTTACGGTAATGATGTCTGGTACTCCGATCCCCCCGACTGGAACACTCCGCTGTTGGGTGCTCCCAACTGTGTGCTGGCTCCACATATCGGTGCCTCCACCAAAGAGAATATGGGTCGAATCGGGGCTATCGTAGATGCCATCATTGGCAAATATGTGGCTCAGAAATAACGAACGTAATTGAAACGATAGATATGAGGCAAACTAATGGCTCACCGAATATTTAATTTCAACGCCGGACCGTCCACGTTACCGCTGGACGTTCTGAAAATTATCCAGGAAGAACTTCTGGATTACCGTGGTACCGGGATGTCGGTAATGGAAATCTCACACCGTTCCCCCGAATTCGACGAAATCAACGAAAGCGCTATTACGCTGGTACGAGAACTGATGGGACTTGATGACAAATACCATGTTATGTTCTGCACCGGGGGCGCATCGACGCAATTCGCGATGATCCCGTTCAACTTTGCGGGCAACGGTCAGAAAGGCGCTTATGTCGATACCGGTACCTGGTCGACCAAAGCGATCAAGGAAGCCAATATCATGGGTGGAGCGCACCTGGCGGGAAGCTCCAAGGACAACGAGTATCGGCACATTCCGAAAGCGGCTGACCTTGATGTACCGGCCAACTCTCCCTACCTGCACATCACCACCAACAACACGATCAAAGGCACCCAGTGGCATTACACGCCGGAGTACGACGGGATACCGCTCATTGCTGATATGTCATCCGATATCCTTTCCCATCAACTCGACTACAGCAAGTTCGCTATGGTCTATGCCGGCACTCAGAAGAATCTCGGACCGGCCGGCGCCTGTCTGGTCGTCATGCACGACGATCTGCTACAGAAGCGCAAAGACGGCAATCCCGCTATGTGGGACTACCGCACCTACGCCACCAAAAAGTCGCTCTACAACACCCCACCATCACTGACAATCTACATCGTCAAACTGATCCTGGAGTGGATCAAGAACCAGGGCGGTCTGGCCGCGGTGGAAAAAGTCAACAAGGCTAAATACGACAAAGTCTACGGCATGATCGATCAGTATCCCGATTTCTTCAAGGGTACCGTCCAGACCGACAGCCGGAGTTGGATGAACGCCACTATGCGACTGCCCAATGAAGACCTCGAGAAGAAGCTCATCGCTGATGCCAAAGCCGCCGGTTTCGGTGGTCTCAAAGGCCATCGCTCGGTCGGTGGTATTCGTATTTCGATGTACAATGCTATGACGCTGGAAGGTGTCGAGAAGGTACTCGGCTTTATGGACGAGTTCCGCAAAGCGAACAGTTAAGGCTATTGCCTGATAAGTTCGTAGAATAACAGACCGGGGCTGATCTTCAGCTCCGGTTTTTTTCTGAGGTTCGGATAATATAACAGCGTATTTCACAAGATTGCATACACCCACGGTGAGATACAAGGTCGGGGCCACTTGAGGCCCAACATATGCCAACGTCAGACCACGAGTCGGCCTGACCTACAGGCGTACTTCTGTTATGTGCCCGGCCGAGCGCACGGTTGTACTGTTGACACACAACAACTTACACCCGTGTACTATTGTGTAGGCTGATGGCTAATAACTTGACTTTTCTGGTTTGAGTTGGTTCATTCCACCCAAACGCTGACGTAAAACTTGATTAAAGGAGTCCCGGTGCCAGCGGAAAAAAAGGCCCTGATTGACTACGTCGATCTTTTTGACAAATGTTCCTCGTTCACGGCCGCCAACAAAGTGCGGGCGGCAGGGATCTATCCCTATTTTCGTCCCCTGCAGTCGGCTCCCGGCGATGAAGTAATCATCGATGGACAGAAATGTCTTATGATTGGCTCCAATAACTACCTGGGACTGGTTGGTCATCCCAAAGTAAAAGAAGCCGCTATCAACGCCGTCAAGAAGTTTGGAACCGGATGCACCGGCTCACCGTTTCTCAATGGTACCCTTGACCTGCATCTGGAATTACAACAACGTCTGGCAAAATTTGCCGGCACTGAAGATGCCCTGGTGTTCTCCACCGGTTTCCAAACTAACTTGGGCACAATCTCGTGTCTGGCTGGTAAGAACGATGCCCTGGTGATTGATCGCCAGGTACACGCCTGTATCGTGGACGCCTGTCGCCTGTCATACGGCAAAACTTACAAGTTCGCCCACAACGACATGGACGATCTCGATCGGGTTCTGGCTAAAGTACGCGAAGCCAACACGCGTGGTGGTATACTGATTGCCGTCGATGGTATCTTCTCGATGGAAGGCGATATTGTCGACTTGCCAAGCCTGGTGAATGTCGCTGATAAGTATGGTGCCAAGGTGCTAATTGATGATGCCCATTCGGTGGGCGTGTTGGGCCGCACCGGAGCCGGTACCGCCGAACATTTTGGCCTGCAGGATCGGGTCGACTTGACCATCGGTACTTTCTCTAAATCATTCGCCGCCCAAGGTGGTTTCGCCGCCGGCAAACACGAAGTCATCGACTACGTGCGGCATTTTGGGCGCGCCTTGATTTTCTCGGCATCAATTACACCTTCATCGGCCGCTGCGGTACTGGCCGCACTGGATATTATCGAAAGTGAACCAGAGCGCCGCGAACAGCTATGGAAAAACGCCCTTCGTATGCAACGTGAAATCCACAATCTCGGATTTAATATCGGACACACCGCCACTCCGATTATTCCAATTATTGTCGGCGACGATATGGCCTGTTTTGAGTTCTGGAAAGCTCTGTTCGATAACGGTGTTTACACTAACCCGGTCGTCTCGCCTGCGGTCTCGCCGGGTGGCGCACTGATACGGACTTCCTACACAGCCACTCAAACCAACGCCCAACTGGATCGGGTACTTGAGGTGCTGGCCAAAGTCGGGCGCGAGAAAGGGTTGATCTCTTAGCACTATGCCCGAAGTCAATGTAACCGAGGTCGAATCCGCCGACCAACTGAATGAGTTTATCAAGTTTCCATATCGGCTTTATGCCGGTGATAATAATTTTGTGCCACCACTCATTCTTGAGCGGAAAGAGTTTTTCGACAAGAAGCAGAACCCGTTCTATCACACGGCCCTTACCAGAATGTTTCTGGCTCATCGTGAAGGAAAATTAGTCGGCCGGATCGCTACCTGTATCAGTTATCGCCACAACGAATACCACAACGAACAGACCGGATTCTTCGGCTTCCTTGATACGATTGACAACAAAGATGTCGCACACAGCTTATTGAAAGTCGCCATGATCGAACTGAAGAAGGCTGGCATGGATCGTATGCGTGGCCCGATGAATTTCACCACCAACCATGAGTGCGGGTTTCTGATTGAGGGATTTGATAGTCCCCCGATGGTGATGATGAGCTACAACTATCCTTACCAAGCCAAGCTGGCGGAAGATTTCGGACTCAAAAAAGTTATGGATCTGCTGGCGTACAAACTGCCGACCACTCATGTCACCAGCGATCGAGTAAGCAGGGTGGTGACCCGCCAGTCCGAACGACTGAATATCAAGATTCGTACTCTGGATATGAATAACTTCCTTCAGGAAGTACGCATGATCAAAGGAATCTACAATTCTGCCTGGGCACACAATTGGGGGTTTATCCCAATGAACGAGGCTGAGTTTGACCATATGGCCAAAAATCTCAAGCAGATCATCGATCCAGATATTGTCATTATAGCCGAAATGGAAGGCAAACCAGCTGGCTTTGCGCTGGCTCTGCCAAACATAAACCAAGCGCTGATCCGGCTCAAAGGGCGGCTCTTTCCCACCGGCCTGATCAAACTGCTGTGGCATACAAAAATCCGTAACAAAGTCGATCAGTGTCGCCTGCTGACTTTTGGGGTCGTACCAGAGTACCGCAAACGCGCCATCGATATGATGCTTTACATGGAGTGCCACAAGCGCTGTTTAGAAAAGGGCTACAAGTGGGGCGAACTTAGCTGGATACTGGAAACCAACGATGGCATGCGACACGGCGTAGAACAAATGCAGGCCAAAGTTTACAAACGCTATCGCGTTCTGGAAATGCCGCTATGAACCAACGATGATAACTGAACGATGATGACGATGATACGTCTCAAGATTATGAACAAGTTGTCTTACAGCCGAATCGTCCTTGCGACACTTATACTTACAATGCTCACGGCCGCCTGCACCAGTCGGTATCGGCTGGATCTATACCTCCTGGAGGGCGAGGCCCGAACCAAGATCAAGGTTGAGAAAACAGAATTTATGGTCGGTGCCGTACTCGGTGATCCGACGTCCCGCAACAAAGTTGAGCAAGGTGATGGCAACTGCCTGGTGCTGATCACTGGTTCGCGTGGTCGCACACTCGATACTGAAGCTCACAATCTGGCAAGTTATGATCGGTATGTCCGCTATCGTTTGTTTATCCAGTTGGCGGCGACCGTTAAAGCTGGTTCGATGACCTTGAAAGATAATTCTCTGCTACAGATGCTGGGCCGCTACGAGATTGCCCCCGAAGACAAACTGTACTATCCGATCGGTGGCGAATTAGTTGTCGATTCTCTTGCGGGGAACAAACTATTCGGGACGATTGATGGCCGATTTGAGAACCGCAACGGCGAGCCGGTTGCTCTTGAGGGCCAGTTCAAGGCCAAGACATCAGACTGATTTCTTCTCGACCATTTTCCGAAAGATTCTTTGTTACTTGCGTCTCTTTTCGTCACATCCGTCTCTTTTCGTCACATCCGTCTCTTTTGTCACATCCGTCTCTTTTCGTCACATCCGCTTCTTTCTGTCACATCCGCGCAGGCGGATGCCCATGTCCACTCGCACCCACCAGAAATATAATCGTGTTCTTGAGAAAAGATGCCAATTTACAATGTCGGAACCGCTAAAGGGTTCCGACCTACGATGCTTCGCTCACGACTCGTTAACCTGATCTACCACTTTCTTGAAGATTCCGTAGGCAAGATCATCGTAGAGACAAAACTGCACCTCGGTGACATGCTTCGCCAGATCGCCCCAAGTACGGACAGCATTGACCATCAAGTTAGCGCACGCTTTGAGCGGGAAGCCACCAACTCCGGTACCAAAAGCCGGAAAAGCAACTGACTTAAGTTTCAATTTGTCGGCGATATTGAGACAGGCAATTGTTGTTTGACGAATCAGCGTGTTGGTCGTATGCAAACCCTGCCCCATGACCGCCCCATGAATGACGCACTTGAACGGTAAGTTCCCCGCTCCAGTGTAAACCGCCTTGCCTGGCATCACTGGTCCCTGGGCCATCGCTTCTTCCTCAATGACTGTGCCACCCGCCGCTTTGATCGCTCCGGCCACACCAGAACCCATCCAGAAATGATTGTCGGCCGCGTTGACAATCGCCTCGGTCTTGACTTTGGTGATTGTTGTGCAGGGTGATATCACCCTGCACAACAATCATGAGAATTGCCACAACGAACCTCCTTTACTTGCCGGGCAAACGCTTTTCGATCAGACGCTCAAACATGAACGCCATTGCCAGTGCCACTAACGTGCCGAGCAACGCCCCAGCGATTACATCTCCGGGGTAATGCACTCCCACAAAAACACGACTAATTGCAATCAACGTCGCCAGCCCCACCAGCCACCAACGCACCCGAGCATACAAGAGAGCGAACAGGATAGCCTGACCAAAAGCATTCGCGGCGTGAGACGAAGGCATCGCCTTACCACCTCCACACCCGACCAGCAGGTTGATATTATCCAGCACATGACAAGGGCGTAGACGTCCGATCATCGGCTTGAGTAACCCGGCCGATAATTGATCGGTGAACGCAAGTACGATAATCGACACCAGTACCAGCCAGCGCAGACGGGCATCGCCCCTCCAGAGAATAAGCAACATCGCTAAAGCGTAGGCGATACGCAAAAGGTTGTCTGATGTCACAATCGGCATGACAAAATCTGTCACCGGATTAGCCAGGCTTACGTTGAGAAAAAGAAAAAGTGAACGATCTATTTCTATCAGGGTCTCAAGCATGGACAGGCCTCTTGCGTACCAGGAACTCGTTTACTTTGCGAAGTGTTGGCGCACCGGCACGCGCACCATGTTGGGTACATTTGAGTGCCGCCACTGCCGCCCCGAAACGCATACGCTCAGCCAAATCAAGTCCGTACAACAAACCGTGGATATACCCGGTGTGGAAAGCATCACCGGCCCCGGTAGTGTCGGCTTCACGTACCCGGAAGGCAGGTTGTTTAACCCAACGGTTATTTTCTATACCAATTGATCCCCGGATACCTTCGGTGACAATCACAGTCCCGTGGCAATACTCGGTGAGTTTCTCGACCGCCCGACGCGCCGAACGGCAACCCGTAAACGGCAGAGCATAGCTGTCAGCTACGATCAAGTGATCGACAAGCGGGAAAATCGGTGAGACATCGTTACGTTCCGATCCGATATCAAAACAGACCGTTGCTCCAACCCGATGTCCCCAGCGAGCCAGTTTCATGCAGGCTTCCAGATCACGACCATCCAGGTGAATGATACGCGGTCGAGGTAGTCTTGACAGTTTAATATCACGCGGACACACTCTGGTTTTCCGTCCCAGTACAATTGTTCGCCGACCACTGCCGCGCTCGACAAAACCACCCGCGGTATCCGATTCACTCCGCCGCTTCCAGATCAGCAACCCGGTATCAATACCTTCCTTCTCAAGTTCCCGCGCTCCGAGTTGACCGGGAAGATCGCCTCCCAACGCCGCCATAAGTGCCACTGTATGTCCTAATCGTTTCAAGCCGACTAAAACATTGGGAATCGGGGCACCTCCCTGAATTGTCAGCGAAAGAGCATCCTTCTTGGCACCGGCCTCCGGATAGCCATCTACTTCATAGAGAAAATCAAGAGGCATGATGCCCAGCCCGAGACAGTCAACTTCCGCAAGTCGTTCACTCTGACGCGTCGATTTCTTCAACTTCGCCCTTTCCCGAAGTAAGTTCAACGAAAGAGGAGACCATCGATTCTGCCAAACTTTGGCGTACACGAATTCTCATAGCCACTTCATCGCTGAAATCCGAATCCACTACGGTAGCACCCAGACGGTGTATCTCACGCAACCATTGATCGTAACGCGCAAACTCAAGTACAAAACGATAATCGCGGGTCAGGAACTGTTCACGCCGACCGGAAGCTTCCACCACCGCCCGAGTGGCATCGCTGTACGCCCGCACCAACCCACCAGTCCCCAGTTTGGTGCCACCAAAATAGCGCGTGACAACCACCAACAGGTTAGTCAGATCGTTGCCGGTAATTATGTCATAGATCGGTCGGCCGGCTGTTCCCGATGGCTCCCCATCGTCGGAATACTTAAATTCAATCTGGCTCAAGCATCCGGTAACATAGGCAAAACAATGATGCGTGGCCTGGTACTCACGTTTGCGAACAGTTGTCAGGTGGGTCATGGCTTCGTTAGCCGAAACAGCTAAAAAAGTCTCACCGATAAATCGGGATCCTTTGACTTTGATCTCGATGTGGGACTCCGTCCGAATGGTGTTATAGGCGTCTTCCACTGCGACCTCTAAACCAGTGATTTGATTATGTCACCGATGCGATCAAAACCTTCTATCGGTATCGCACCACAGTTCACCGTTTCGGCCAGACTGGTTTTATCGGCAAGTGCGCCATGTTCAGGGTCTATCATAAAAAACACAATCTTGCCCACATCACTACAAGCCTGCAACAGGTCCAGCACCCGGCTGGAATCTTTGTATGCCTCAACAACCACTACTGCCTGAGCCATTCCAACAATAAGGCGGTTGACTTCACTGTCGGCGTTCTCTTCAGCCTCCATTCCGGGAGCGTATTCCGAAATCATGCCACCCGACTGAACAATATCAATAGCCACCGGTACTCCCTCGGCACGATCAATATTGTCAAAACCGCAATTCAGTACACCAAACGAATTCCCGCCGGCACTCTTGGCGGTCAGATGCGCGGTGACATCGATACCTCCAACCAGCGAAGAAACAACCTGTACTTTATTCGAAGCGAACTTTTTCACGAGTTGCGAAGTCAGTTCTATTCCTTCGGAGGAAGCGGTCCGGGTACCGACAACAGCAACGCTTTTCTGATTGTTGGCAATCATCCGACCCCGATAGAATAGGAGCGAAGGTGGATCATTCAGCTCAAACAACAGACGACAGTAAGTATCGTCAAACCGGGTGACAATCCCAATGTCCCGCTCTGACAACAATTGAACCTTAACCTCGGCCGCGTCCAGATGGTCAGAGGCACAACTTAGTTCTTCGGCCTGATCTTCATTGATTCCCTCAATCTGAAGGAACTCATCCGATTCAGCGGTGTAGATAGCATCGAGCGTCTTGAAGTGTCGCAGTAGTGCCTCAAACAAACGGGGCGAAACGTTACAAAAATAGGTCAGAGCCAGCACTCGGCTGGAAATTGATCTCTCGTTTTTTTCAGTTTTATCGTTCATAATTCAATCTAATCGTTTGAAGCTGGCTGTCAACTCGAACAAAGTAAGTCGGGCGATGTAGATTCACTACTATGCGCCAGATGACTTGATAATATAAGTCGATTTGGCTATAATCTCGGTCGAGGTTTATGACTATGAAAACAACAATTTGTATGCTGGGATTGCTGGCGGCGGCGATTATCGCCGGATGCGGCAGTGGTGATTCGATTGAGGAAATACTCAAAGCCGGTAATAAGGCTTTTGAAGAACGGAATTACGCCGAAGCTCGTGGGCACTATTTGCGTGGGCTGGAGATCGATAGCAAAAACCGAGATCTTCTTTTGGCCTGTGGCAAAGCGTATCGCCAGGACTATTTGCTCGATTCTGCGATGTACTATTTCAAACGTGCTGACCTGATGCAACGAGATGATCGCGAAATCAACGAACAGATCCGCGAAGTGGCAAAAGCGCTCGGCGACTGGCAGAATGCAATTGATGCCATCGAAACTCTGGCCCGGCTGGACAGCACAATGGAACCGTATCATGTCGAGCTGGCCGATCTTCGGTTGAAAAATAATCAGCCGGGGCGAGCATTCTATCACGCCCGAAAGGCTCTTTTATCCAGCCCTGATATCCCGGGGTTGTATATTCAAACCGCCTCAATGGCCGCCTCATATGATTCGGTGGGAGTCGCTATTGAGATATTGGAAGCGGCCATCGCCAAGTTTGGCCCTCAGGATCAATTCGTAGTGAACCGTGCTATGCTTTTGGCGTACACGGGGCATTATAGCCAGGCCGAAGCGGCCCTGCGTTCGGTCATCAATCAAAGTGAAACCCCACTGCCAGCCCTCAAAATGAACTTGGCCAATATCCTTGCCGCCCAGCCTCAGCGAGCCAAGAAAGAAGAAGCCCTTCAGATTTACGAGGAAATCCATGATGTGATGTCTCGAGATTTCCCTGTCGATTCCCTGATGCAGGCGCTTCGTAACGAATTGAAATAGAATAAAAAGAATGGGTGGAACTCCGCCAAGCCCCACCCAATATGCGACTGTCCATAAGGACAGAGACAGGAGGGATACGAACTGTTCCCTGTTGTTGTAACAACCTCACCCCCTATTTGTTTCCACCCGTACTAATTTATTATTAATAATACAGCCGGCCCCACAATGGAGCCGGCTGATATTTTGTATGATGCGTACCTATTAGAGCGAGCCGTCGCCGTAGAGACCGTCGCTCAGTACATCGTAGCCGTTCTCAGTCTCGCGGATACCGACGCAGATCAACTTCCAGCGACCCTGGAACCAGCCAGCACGGTAGTTAGGCGCTGAACCATAATGGCCACCTAACACACCAATAGGATTGCTCTCGGCGTTGAAAATTCGCCCTGCGAACCAGCCGGTCGGACGGTTTCGGGTTCCTTCATCGGTGATCGAGTGGGCCTTATGGCCCCAAATGCCGCGAAGCAGACCTTCAAATTCGCCGCTTCGGTTGATCCACTTGCCATAGAAGACATTCGCACCAGAGTCGTCCTGACCATAGTGACCCTGGAGATAACCGGCCACATGCGCGTTACCGGAGAACCAAAAGCCTCGAAACACTCCGTTGCCCTCTTCATCGTAACCCCAATTACCGGCCAAAATGCCACGGGCGCACTTCTGACGGAACATCTGGAAACCGTTCAAAGCCACTTTGTTGCCGTCATCAAGCTCTACGATTTCATCAAGCGCCGCCAGTTCATCAAGCGTGAATGTGCGGGTATACGGACCAGTCGCAAAAGTAACCGTAGCTGGCTCGGGCAGAATCGTATCGACTACCAGAGTTGTGCCGCCCAGACCATCGTCAACCCAACTGCTGTCGTAGGTCGGTAACATCGGCGGGACAAAAATATCAAAAACAATGCCATCGTTGTGAATCGTAGTTGCCGAAACCCATTCAACGAGGGCGCGGTCGGTCCGCGGCAACAGGTAATCCTGGTTAAGTTCAAACCGGATCAGGCGACGGACAGCAATCCCACCACTTGTAACGGTCAAGGAACCGGTCCAGTCGGTGATATCAATTACAGTCGAATCGCACGGAATCATACCCCATACTACCCTAAGATGGAACATCCCAGCGTCGATATCATTGGTCAGCTCGGCCATCGCCGGTGTGGACAGGATAGGATCTTCGATTACTTCTTCTTCGCCTTCGGCCTCAAGCAATTCGCTGTCACCAAACGCAACAGGCTCGCTGGTAGCAGTGTAGCCGCCAAAATCTTCTGTCAAGTTAGGGGTATCACCAGCAGTCTCAAGCGGGTTATCGGAACAACCGACCGCCCAAACCATAAGTAGCGCAGTGAACAATAAAATGATACGACTTCTGAACATCGTAGGGGTACTCCTTTCGGATAAATTTATCGATTGACTAACATTCTGCCCTAATGATATCAACCTCCGTGCCGGGAACAGGTTGTAAGTCATAGTATGTTGTACCACAATAGAATACGAGCGCAGACCATAGAACCAAAAGGCCACCGACACCGTACCGGCCGGTACACCAAATCAAAAATGAACCTCTTGGGACGGATAAGGGACGGTAGATATCCCTTGAAAGTGTTCGGCAGATGTCCACTGAAAGTGTTCGGCAGATGTCCACATCTGCCGATTTGTTGGGTTTTGTCGGGTTTTTCAAGGCGCTGGAGCGCCTATCGGAACGCCGACCTACAAGACTTGAGGCCTGCCTTTGTGTGTCACGCCCCGAGTAGGCGTGACCTACAATTTGTCATTTCCGTGCAGACGGAAATCCGTGACCGCAAATTATCGTAAACGAGAGAACAGTAGTAGGTTGGAACCCCTTAGCGGTTCCGATATTGTAAATCAATGTCTTCTCTCAAGAACACTATTATATTTTCGGTGAAACGCGAGTGGACATGGCCCTCCGCCTACGCGGAGGGTGACAAAGAGGACGCGGAGGGTGACAGAAAAGGCGGATGTGACGGAAAGAAATGTGGTCAAAACCAGCCCAGCCTGAGCTTGACAAAGGACGGGCGGTTTCGACAACCGGGCGCGCGGCTTAACCAGCAATCTTCTGCAAAGCTTCCCTTAACGAGATCGGCAAAGGCATCTTCTTGCCGGTTGTCCGGTCAACAGTTACATGAACCGTTTGCACAGTACCGACTGATGTTGAATCGGCCCGCCTGAGGTCGTAGTTCAGCGTAAACGAATGTTCGGATATATTTGTGGCGCTCATCACAATTGTCAGTTCATCACCAACCGCCAACGGTTCAAGGTAGTCGGCCTCGGCATGCACGATCGGCACCAGCATTTCACCCTGCTTTATAATCCTGGCAAAGTTGAAACCGCTATTTTCCATGAACGCCTGGTAGACATCATGCACAATCCGAAAATGATTACCAAAAAATAGCAATCCAGCCGCATCGGTGTCGTACAATTTTATCGTGGTCTGATATTCAAACGCCATACCCGTCCTCACAAATCGTTTAGTCGGCCGGATGTCAACCCACCCGGCCGTACCATCGCTATACTATTCCGTCTGCGCCTACAGCTTAGCCAGTTCCTGTTCGAGCAGGTTGACCAGATAGTCAAGCTGATCGACAATCGCCTGCATCGTCGCCGGATCACTCAGATCAACACCAGCCCTCTTGAGTAGATCCATCGGATAATCACTGGAGCCGGCGCGAAGAAGAGTCATGTACCGCTCGAGTGCATCCTCACGAACACTCTTGTCCTTCGATGTAATTTCCGCCGCCAGCTTCGCCGAGGTGCAATAGCAGGTAGCATACTTGTAAACATAGAACGGTGATCCATAGAAATGACTAATCCGGGTCCAGACATAGCGGTATTTTTCATCGATCGTAACCGCGTCGCCATAATACTCTTCCTGAATACCCGAATACAGATCGCGAATCGCCTGCGCCGTTATCGGCTGACCCTCTTCGACCATCTTGTGCGCGCGCCATTCATAGTCAGCCCACATTGATTGGGTGTAAAAAGTACCATCGACATCATTGATAGCGTGCGTCAACAGAGCGATCCGTTCGATCGGGTCATCGGTCCGCTCTAACATATAGCTCAGAAGCAACGATTCGTTCATAGTGGATGCTACTTCGGCCACAAAAATCGTCGGGTCATGATTTACAAACGGTTGTCCCTCGGCCGAGAGAATACTGTGCATACAGTGCCCCACTTCATGCGCCACGGTAAAGACATCCGAGAGAGTACCATTGTAGTTGAGTAACAAGAACGGGTGGACACCATAGGTTCCGGCGCTGAACGCTCCGGTCCGCTTGCCTTCGTTTTCATATACGTCAATCCAGCGGTTGGTAAACACCTCGCGCATTTTCTCCTGGTAAGCTTTGCCCAGCGGTGCCACTGATTCGATAATCCACTCCTGGATATCATCGTACTCATACGTCTTGTCAAAATCGACCAGCGGAACCATACCATCGTACAGATGATACTCTTCCAGACCGAGCCGCTCCCGTACCAACTTGTAATACCGTTGGAGCGGTGCAGTACCATTGCGAACCGTATTAACAAGTGACTCATAGACTTCGACCGGCACGTTATCTCCATCCAGGTAAGATTCCAGCACCGTGTTGTAATTCCGCGCCTGGGCTGAGGCCCAGTTGCGTTGCATAATACCATTGTAGATAGCCGCATAGGTATTAGCATTGTCGACATAAGTACTGTAAAAAGTCTCAAAAGCTTTGGCGCGATCAGCCTGATTCCGGTTGGTCTGCAGAATATTGTAGTATGCCCCCGGTGTCAATGTAACCGAATCACCATCGGATAGCACCGTGGTCGGGTACTTGATGTCGCTGGTCGTCAACTCCGAGTAGATATTCGACGCTGTCTGGTTGCTCTGGCTGTAGTATGCCAGTAGTTCTTCCTTGTCGGCGCTCAGCACATGCTCCTGCTGACGATAGAGATTCTCGATACCGTACTGATACGGTTCGAGTTCAGGGGTGTCGTTGATCCAGCCTTGCATTGTCTCCCACGGAATCTCGAGCAATTCAGGGTTATACCAAGAGGTCGCCACTCCGAACCGGGACAAGGCCAGCCGCACCTGCTGATATCGCCCGGCGACTTCATTGTCCCGCGTGTCCTGGGCATTCATAAGCCCGGGGTAGCGAAATACTTTGTACAGAATCATTCCAAGTTCATCACTCATCTTGGTCGCCGTGAGGATCGCCTGCGGGCCACTGGACAACGTCCCCTTAAGAGTGGCGTATTCGTCCATCAAGTCCTGCATCCGCTCCATATCGGCTTCCCAAGCTGTCCAGTCAGCGTAGATGTGACTCAGATCCCATTTGTATTTGTCCGGTATCGAATCACGGACCAGTGTACCCGGCGCGGCCAATACCTGGCCTCCGAGCGCCAGCATCAACAACGCTAAAACTAACAGGCAACAGAAGGTTTTTAACTGTTTGACTACGTACATGGAGGTCATTCCTTTCATTAGGTCATAGAATTCTCTGTATTGCTATTATTGTATTACGCTAATGTAATCGCCCGAAATTGCGCTGTCAACTGGTCTACCAGCCAACCTCGCACGACAGCAGACCGAACAACAGCTTGCCTAAAAATCCAAGTGGTGTCGGGTGACTCTGCCCGACACCCGACGCGCAACCAAGACCGTCAGGCAGAGTCGCCTGACGGCACAAATCAAAAATCGGCCAAATCAGGACAACTTAAATCACTTGAATACGTAGACGAGTATTAACCGGAAAGTGTTGCAAACAACATAGCTAACTTGCCATTGCGCTCAACCCGATCACGTTGTATCATATCGGCCAATGTTAAACTGGTACTATAATTGTCAAAAACAGAGTTTTAATCCCTATTCAGGAGAAGTTATGAGAACACTTAAGCATCTGATCATCGGCTGTTGCCTAATTGCCCTTTCCGGCAGTCTGGCCCTCGCACAGGAAGGTGACGCCCCCCAGCGGAGCGATATCGAGGATCAGTACAAATGGAAACTGAGCGACATGTACGCGGATCTGGAAGCCTTCGAAGCTGATTTTGCTACGGTCGAAAACGGCCTGAAAGCATTTGAAGTCTTCAAGGGCCGTCTGAGTGAGTCACCCGAAACACTGTTGAACTGCCTGAAACTGAGCGACAGCATCAATGTCATAAACGACGATCTCTACGTTTATACGCATCTCCAGCTTGACGAGGACCAGCGGGTCGATGCCAACGAAGAATTGGCTGGCCGCTCAGCATCGCTAAACGCCCGACTCGGCACCGCTACTTCGTTTATCGTACCGGAAATACTGGCTATCGGCGGTGACAAACTCCAGACCTTCATGAGTACCACACCGGAATTGGATGTCTACCGTTTTTATCTTGAGGATATCGTTAGGACCGAAGAACACACTCTTAGCCCGCGCGAAGAGGAAATCCTTTCGCTGATGAGCCCGGTGGCGGGCGGGGCGAGAAACATATTCAATCGGATCAATAATGCTGATATCAGTTTTGGCACCGTTTACAACGAAGATTCGGTTGAGGTTCAACTGACCCGCCAACGCTACGCCCAATTACTTAAGTCGCCCGATCGGCGAGTCCGGCGTGACGCCAACCGTGAGTATGTAAAAACGTTTGAGAGATATCTCAATGGCATGGCCGCCACCTTGGCGACCTCTTTCCAGACCGACTGGTTCTATACCCAGGTTCGCGGATACGAAACCTGTCTGGATCGGCGGCTTGATGCCGATAACATCCCCACCGATGTTTTCTATAATTTGATTGAAGCAGTCAATAACAACCTGGCCCCGCTTAACAAGTGGACCTCGGTTAAGAAACGCATTCTTGGTCTGGACACGCTCTATTCTTATGACCAGAGTGCACCCCTCACCCAGAAGGAGCAGAAAACATATACCTTTGAAGAGGCAAAGGAAGTCGTCCTCAGCGGTCTCAAACCGATGGGCAAGAAATACCTGGCCGATTTTGAAAGGGGCATGAATTCCGGCTGGGTCGATGTCTACGAAAACCAGGGCAAACGCAGTGGAGCCTATAATTGGGGCACCTATCGCTCAAACCCGTACGTGCTACTCAATTTTGTCGGAACGGTTGACAATATCTTCACGCTGGCACACGAAATGGGCCACGCTATGCATGCCTATTATCGACATCAGGTTGAGCCGTATGCCTACGGCGGCACAACAACTTTTACGGCCGAGGTCGCCTCAATTACCAATGAAGCAATCCTGATGCAACACCTTCTTGAAACCACTACCGACCGTGAGGAAAAGCTTCAGTTGCTGATTGAGTATATCGAGAAGATCGAAGGCACGTTCTATACGCAGGTGTTCTTCTCTGAATTCGAGCTGGCCATGCACCAGCGGGTCGAAAAAGGCGATGCCTTCTCGGCCGACTATATGCGCCAGACCTACCGTGATCTGTACCAAAAATACTGGGGACCCGACCTGGTAATTGATTCCCTCAATGACATGGGTTGCGTGCGCATCGGCCATTTCTATCGCAACTACTACGTGTTCCAGTATGCCACCAGTTATGCCGCGGCGCAGATGCTTTCCCAGCGCATTCTGGATGGTAAACCGGGTGCTGTTGACGCCATGCTGAAATTCCTCAGCACCGGTACGTCCGACTACGCCGTGGAGATTCTCAAAGAGGCTGGTGTCGATATGACTACCCCGGAACCGATTGAAGCCACGCTAAAAGTGTTTAGTGACCTTGTCGATGAAGTAGAAAAGTTACTCGACGAAAACTAAGCGCCCGTTCGCACACTTTTCATTTGAAAGCAAAAGGGCCAACCCCCGTTAGGGTTGGCTCTTTTCTTGTTTATCCAGAAGCTCACGGCAGATGTCTGTCATGCTCGCGAAAGCGAGCATCCAGTTGTGGTCGCAACATCTGTAATCTATGAATCATAGTACGGTTCTCATAAGGAGACAACTGAATCCTTGCTTCCGCAAGGATGACGAAACAAGACAAATTACCGGTCAGCAACATGTGTCGGGTTGCTCGTCGATCGCTCCGCTCACGACTCGTGAACGCCGACCTACAGGAAAGGCTACCGACCGCTGTCAGTCGATTCCCTGGGAATCATTAGGAAGTTGATATCCTCTATCACTTCACCACCTACAATCGGCTTGATGTCAAACTCGATTGATTCCGGTTCGGAGCGGTAACCGGCCCGCGATATCTGTTCCGGATCGAGATATGCACGGTACGAACCGGGCAACAACCCCATATAGTAATAGTCACCATCGGTAAAAGTCATCACTTCGGTCAATACATCCTTGGAAATATTCAAGAGCATCAGGCGAATACCACCCACCCCGGCAGTTCCTGATCCTACGCTCCGCTTTACCGAGCCACTGATCTCACTGGCAGTAACAATCGGTACTTCGATCGAGGTTACTACACTCGGATTCAATGTGACTTTGTAATTTTCGTTACTCGGCCTTAAGGTCGGGTCGTCAAGGCTGTACTTGTCGATCTGCACCAGATATTCATCGTATGGTCGCAGACGATCATAGTAATAAACTCGGTCCCCGCCACGCGGCCGCCCACCAACACCTGTTATTTTTGCTTTCAGGCCAGAGAGATTTTCCTCGGTCGGGTCTTTCAGACCGTTGTAGTTTTCGTCCAGGAACGGTGTGACCACCGCTGAGCCATACCCCACCGACCGCCGCCGATCGAACATGAACCGTTTGTGGTTCTGATCATACCGGATCGATCCCCGTTGCTGTTGGGTTATAGTGACATTATCACCCGCCACTTGAGTACGCGAAGAAATATCAATAAAATCTGTGAAAAAATGTATATCTACAGAGATACTGTTCATTTCGGCTAACGGATTGCGCTCGTATGAAAAAGTAAGCTGTGCCGATCGCCACAAACGCTGAGTGAACATAACACCATAACGAACAGGCTGGTTAAGCGTATGGTCGTAACTGAAATGAAATTGAGGTCGGAACTTTCGGTGCAACTGAATCGACCCCATGATTTTACTCGACATTTCCTTCTGCGCTTGATTGCCAGCACCGGTTAGCACCTGTTTTTGTATATACTGACCCACATAATTGAAATGAATAGGCTTAATTGATGTGTTAAAACCGTACGTCATACTGGTGTTGCTGGAAGCGGCAAACTTATTATGCGAAATATTGTACCGCAGACCTAAACGATGACCAAAAATCTTAAGCGGGCTGGATAATGACACCTGCCACCGAGATTTCTGTCTGGTTGGATTGGTGAACACGTTATCACTGAGC
>JAGGTI010000083.1 GCA_021163775.1 Candidatus Zixiibacteriota bacterium | reverse complement strand
AAACTCTCGTAGTCATCCGGTAACAGGACACTGCCGTAAACCTCCAATATCACCCGGTCTCTATTAACCACCAAATTGAACGGGTAGGTGTAGATTCCTAACGCCGACCCCAAAAACCGTTCCTCATCGTATAACATTAAACAGCCCTCTGGCTCACACTGTATGCACAATCAGAATAGTCTATTTTGATGTGTGACGCAAGCGGGAATTCCGTAGTGTACGCCCTCGTGCGCCACGAGGTTCTGGGGCAGACGAGGGCATCTGCCGCCCACAAAAAAGCGGAAAAGCAATATGGCCGACCCCGCAGGCGGTGGGCATAATATTAAATGCGATAAAATGTAAAAGGCGACCGGTGTCGGTCGCCTTTCGTGAAGTGACGCACTTGCAGGTACGCCCAATTTATTTTTCGTAATTATTCAGTCCATGGGCTGGTGAGCAGAGTTGTCGGCATGTCTTCGAGCGTGAAGATATTGTCCTCGTTGACGAAGCTCTCGTAGCCGGTAGCGATACCGGTTCCGATATAGGCATAGTTACCATCGAAGGTCTGATCCAGAATATACGCTGAGTCGACAACAGTAGTGTCAGCCGGAACGTACTGACGGTACTTCAAGGCGAACATTTCATCCTTGTTACCGCCGCCGACTACACAGCCGAGCAATGAAAAATCGGGGGATTCATCGGAAAACCAGGACATCCGGTATGAGAAATCAACCTCGTTGACAGTCTCAATGTTATAGCCCCAGCGGGCTGAAGTCTGATTGCCGTAATCCTTGAAGAAAATACCTCGGATATCAACCGATGAGTCATTCAGATTAACGAAAGCATAGTAAAGAAATGACTCTACCAAGGTTCCTTCCGTGGCTGTGAAAAAGGTGACATAACTTTGGGTGGAGTCGCCCAGAGCGTAACCGATGTGGTAATCGCCGCTGAAATCTCCTTCGGTAAAGTGTAGCTTGACCAGTTTATCCAAATCGACTTCGGTGAACCCCAGGATGGCCTGGCACTGGGTTGGGATGGCAGTGTTGGCGATTAGGGTCTGCAATTCGATGGTAGGGCCTTCCGGAACAGTGAAAGTGGTGTCACCGGTGATTCCCATACTATCTAACCTGAGCGATATCATGGTCAGTTCTTCAATAGCCCCATCGAGGTTCTCGATGTTCCAATAGAGCGACATGGGTTCATCGGCCCCAAACACTTTTCCGAGAAGTGGATTGGTACCATTGGTCCATAAACTGTCCCAATCTCCATGAGGTGCTCCGCTTGGGGTAGTATACACTGGTGGTGCTATCTGTTCCACTAAGTTGCCAAACTCAGTGAATTCTACGGTTCCACTGTCATTAGTGGGGTTGGTACCAGTCGGCGTGGTTTCGTCATCGCTACAACCGACAATGACAAAAATCGTTAGTGCCAACAGGCTTACCGCTACTGTTGTCAATTTGCTAAACATTCCACCCTCCATACAGGTTGTTTGTGATTTGTTATTTGCATTAGTAATAATGTCGACTAATCAATTCTTAGTTTTAGCTCTAAATATGCAGTCGAGGACATTCGATGCCACGATATCAAATGTGTACGAAAATTGAACAGTACTGTAGGGTAGCATTCTTGCGATACGGCCCTACATTTAATCCTGTATTACGTGACATACAGGTGTGGATATCTGCCGGATGTTGGATGGCGGAACCGCTAAGGGGTTTCACCCTACAAGAACTATTTAAGGAAATCGTGCGAGCGGTCGGTTACGCCGATTGGATTCGCCACGCGGATGTCATGCACTAACTCAATCGATGGCCGAACATCGTCGAGGCCAAAGCCGTTACCATCAAGAGTACGTCGATAAACTTCGGTATGCAGATCAGTGAAGCCACCGGAGAATTCAACTTCTTCGCCATCAATAGTGATCGAGCGGTAAGTCGGTTGATTGTTCTTGATTGCTTCAGGTGGCAACATTTTACGATCGGTTGACAGCACCCACTTAACACGAGCACGCTCAAGTTTGAGATATCCACCCGCCGTGGTCAGTTCTGAAACGTGCACTTCGTTAGTAACTGCTTTTCCGAATAGCCAGGTCAGCAGGTCGAAAAAGTGCACGCCGATATTGGTCGCCAGGCCACCGGAACGTTCAACTTGACCCTTCCATGATACCAGGTACCAGCGCCCGCGTGAGGTGATGTAAGTAAGGATGACTTCGTGTTTGTCGGCAGGTGATTCTTTTAGCAGTTTCTTCCTGAGAGCAATTAAGGCCGGATGGACCCGTAGTTGCAGAATCGTGTTAATCTTGCGGCCACTCTCTTGTTCCAACTCGGCCAGAGCATCGAGATTCCAGGGATTGAGAACTAGCGGTTTTTCGCAGATGGCATCGGCGCCTACCCGCAGAGCAAACCGACAATGGGCATCGTGAAGGTAGTTGGGTGAACAAATTGAGACATAGTGAATTTGTTTGTCGTTGTCGAGTCGGCGCAATTTTTCAATATGGCGGTCAAATCGCTCAAACTCGGTGAAGAAACTAACATCTTCGAAATGGCGGTCAAGGATACCGACCGAATCGGCCGGATCAACTGCGGCGACCAATTTGTTGCCGGTGTCTTTAATAGCTTTTAGATGGCGCGGGGCAACATAGCCGCCGACTCCGGTGATGGCAAAATTTTTGGACATACTTTTTTCCGTGTTCTTCTAATTAGTCTCTTCCAACAGGAACCAAATATAGGTCTCGCTTGCCCCAACGCCAACTTATAATCTTTATTTACAATTTGGCTTGGCCTTATTTTCATATCTTTTGTGTTGTACTAACGATATCGCAAAAAATCCAATTGACCCACTCAATTGCCCGGCTTATCATTGCCGAATGATTTGAAAGCTACTTTCTACTATACGAGGACAAAATGAAAGACCTGGTGCTCAGATTACTCCCCGAAATCAACGAGATCACAGACTCGGGACTGAAAAACAATGTGATTGCCTGCTGGGAAGAGGCGATTCAATTTCGGGGCTGGAGCGAAGAACTCCTGCTTAGCATGCCATTTACGCTATTGGCCGAGAACGTGAAGATTACATTTATCGATCATGTCCGGGCGGTCTGTGGCATGTGTATCGCCTGTGACAAGGTACTCGATAAATACCACGGTGAAAATAAGACCAAAATCAACCGTGACTACCTGATTGCCGGGGCGCTTTTAGCCGATGTCGGAAAGCTCTGCGAGTTCGAAATTGTTGACGGCAAGCCGATCAAATCGGATTACGGCAAGCATATCCGCCATCCGTTCTCAGGGGTTGGTCTGGCTTTCAAGCATGGTTTGCCATCGGAGGTGATGCACGTCATCGCCACCCACTCTAAGGAAGGGGCGGGGGAGAAGCGGCTTCCTGAGAGTATCATCTTCCATCATGCCGACTTTATTGACTTTGAATTGGTGAAATAATATGGCCCAGACTCTGATAGAAAAGATTGCCCAGCGGTTCGCGGTTGGTCTCGAACCGGGTCACGAAGTCCACACCGGTGACTACATTTCTATACGCCCCGCCCATGTGATGACCCACGATAATTCCGGGGCGGTGATTCCGAAATTCAAGGCTATCGGTGCTACCAAAGTAGCCTACCCGCGCCAGATAGTTTTCACGCTTGACCACAATGTTCAGGACACCAGCGAAACTAATCTGAAAAAATACGCCGGAATTGAGGCTTTCGCCGCTGAGCACGGGATTGATTTCTACCCGGCTGGACGAGGTATCGGGCATCAGATTATGTGCGAAGAAGGTTACGCCTGGCCACAGACGATGGTTGTGGCGTCTGATTCGCACTCGAACATGTACGGCGGTCTGGGCTGTCTCGGCACGCCGATTGTCCGCACCGACGCGGCCGCGATTTGGGCGACTGGCCGAACCTGGTGGCAGGTGCCGCCGGTGGCGCAGGTCGAACTGACTGGCAAACTGCGCAAAGGCGTGTACGGCAAGGATGTCATCCTGACCCTCTGCGGCCATTTCAATCAGGACGAGGTGCTGAATCATGTCATTGAGTTTACCGGCTCCGGCGTGGCCCAGCTCTCGGTTGACGAGCGGTTGGCGATTGCCAATATGACGACCGAATGGGGTGCTCTGGCCGGTGTGTTCCCTGTCGACCAGACGAGTCTGGACTGGATTAGGAGCAGGGCAGACAAAGTGAAAGAACGCGGCCTGTCTGGGGTGCCGTCGGATGCTGAGGCAGTAGACGGTATCAGTAAGCGTCTGTACGATACACGCATAGCAGAATTAACTAACAATACACTTGAGTCTGACGCGGACGCATTTTACGCCCGCAAGCTGACGCTCGACCTGGCCAGCGTCTCGCCTCATGTGGCTGGTCCGCACAATGTTAAAACGTACACCTCGGTGGCGGAGATGCGTAAGCGCAAGATGAAAATTAATAAGGCGTATCTCCTCTCGTGTGTCAATGGTCGCGTAGAGGATCTCGCCGCCGCGGCTAGAATAGTAGATGGCAAGCGAGTCGCCAATGGGGTCGAGTTCTATGTCGGGGCGGCTTCATCGGAAGTTCAGGCCGAGAGCGAGAGTCGGGGCGACTGGCAGAAACTGGAAGCGTGTGGTGCGAAAACTCTCCCGCCGGGTTGCGGACCGTGTATTGGTCTGGGTGTTGGTCTGCTTGAAGACGGCGAGGTCGGTATCTCGGCGACCAACCGCAATTTCAAAGGCCGGATGGGTTCCAAAAATGCCGAGGCTTATTTAGCTTCACCAGAGGTTGTCGCCGCGTCGGCAATCGCCGGATATATCGATGGGCCTAACTATGGCGAGCCGCCAGAAATCAAAGCGTCAATCTCTATTAGCGATAAACCAGCCGGAAGCACTGGCGGCGTGCCTGTTCTGAAGGGTTTCCCGATCGCTCTTGAGAGTGAGTTGATTTTCTGCCATCAAGATAGTCTCAACACCGATGGCATCTACCCTGGCAAGTACACTTATATTGATGGTTTCACACCGGAGCAACAGGCCGAAGTGGTTATGGAGAACTACGATCCCGAGTTCGGCAAGATTGTCTCAGATGGTGATATCCTGGTCGGCGGGTTCAATTTCGGCACTGGCAGTAGCCGCGAGCAGGCGGCGACCGCGCTCAAGTATCGGGGCATACGATTGGTGCTGGGTGGCTCGTTCAGCCAGACGTATCGGCGCAACGCGCTCAACAACGGGTTCCTGGCCATTGAAGCGCCCGAACTGGTGAACGATTTGAAATCCAAGTTCGGAACCGACAAGCTGACGGTCAAAACCGGGATCACGGCCAAGATTGATTTCACATCGGCCAAACTTGAAGCCGACGGCAAGATGTATAGTATTGCCCCGGTCGGCGCTGCCGCACAGGAGTTGGTACTGTCCGGTGGTCTGGAAAACTGGGTGAAGGAGCGGTTGTAGACGAGCGAATTGGATTCGATTCTTGTAGGTCGAAACCCCTTAGCGGTTTCGACGATGTTGTGTCCGGCAGATGTCCACATCTGCCGGCTGGAAGAGTAAGTCGCCCTTCGACAGGCTCAGGGTGACTTGTTGGTAGAACAGGCAATTCTTGTAGGGTGGAACCCCTTGGTGGTTCCGCCATGCGTTGGATGCTAGGAAAACTGTAGATCGGGTTCAGACGGGCGTTTTAGCGGTCGGCGACACCCGACATGGGCTTGAAGGAGAAGTGCATATGACTAAGAAATCGATTCGATATCTAATGATTATTCTAGTCATGAGTTACGTAGCTTGTAACGAAGTTGTCGCAGCAGATAAGTGGCCCCCTGATATCGTCTACAGTTTACCTCAATATTCATACGGGCATGATATCCAAGTGTATGGTGTCGGAATTGCTGGTCCGAAGCTTTTTTTCGAGGGCGCTATTGAATGGAATTACTCAACGTTTCCAATTTTGTGGGTGCGAAAGGATGGGATAGCCAGATTCGATTTACAACCAGCGATCAACGTAATGTTGTATGCGGTGTGGACAGCACTAAAAGGCGTTAGTCTGTGTGCAGAAAGACCATCCAGTAGTGAATTCCATTGGCATACCGCCATAATTACATTGCCGAATAGTATCTACAAATTCCGACTGAGAAAGAATTGGCAATTAACAGTAGGTATGAACACTCACTACCTGTTCATCAACAAAGCAGAACAGGATAGGGGTGTGCTACTGAGACCCATGATCGGAATGACTAATTACTCGGATCACTCATTTATGGGGAGAGGCGGTTGGACTTTTTTTGTAGCTTACAACAATTTCTGGAATTGGGAAGGCTCTTCTGTATCTCACGGATGGAGCGTGGGCGCCAAGATGTTTTTTGAGCTTCGGGGACATTGAGGTAAAGAAATGGGAAATGTCGGGTATCTCGCTCAAATGGTCAATGCTCGAACCCGACCTACTCGGAATAAGTCACCCTTCGACAGGCTCAGGGTGACTTGCGAGTATCAATCAGGATGATTTGAGAGTTAAGTGCACAACATTGAAATGAATTGCAGATAACGAAAACGATAGATTTGGAAACCAAAAAAAACATGTCAGAAAAAACAGCAAAAACGCAAAAAACAATCTCACGGCAGATTGCTGAGTTCGCGGTTGGACTCAGCTACGATGACCTTTCGTCCGAAGCGATTCACGAGGTCAAACGGTACCTGTACGATTCACTTGGCTGTGCCTACGGCGGCTATCATACCAAGGATGTCGGTATATTGCACGATATCTACAAAGGTATGGGCGGGGCTGAGGAAGCGACGATTCTCGGTTACGGCGACAAAATGCCCGCCGTCAACGCCACCCTGGTCAACTCGCTGATGGTCCGCGCTCTCGACTACAACGATATCTACTGGAAAGAAGACCCGTCGCACCCGTCCGATCTGATCCCGGCGACACTCTCGGTCGGCGAACTGGTTGGGGCTTCGATGAAGGAAGTCATTGTAGCGATCATTCTCGCCTACGAATTCGAAATGCGCCTCTGTGAGTTTGCTGTCCCCGGTGTGCGCGAACGCAAATGGCACCACGCTACGTTGACTCAGTTTGTGTCACCGATAGTCGCCGGCAAGCTACTGGGGCTGACTGTCGATCAGATGACCCACGCGATCGGTATCAATGGTGCGCACAATCATACGATTGGTTGCCCAACCGCTGGCAAGCTGACGATGATGAAAAACACGGTCGATCCGATGGCGGTTCAGGCGGGCGTCTTCGCGGCGTTGATGGCTCAGAAAGGGTATTCCGGTACCGAGGCGGTGTTCGAAGGCAAAGAAGGCCTCATGGACTGTTTCGGCGAAGGCTGGGACAACGACAAACTGCTCGGTGGTCTGGGCGACAAGTTCAAGATTCTCGAATGTAGTATGAAAGGTTTCCCAACCGAAGCGCTCACTCACACGCACCTGACCTGTATGCTCAAGGTTATCAAAGAGAATGATATTCAGCCTGAGCAAATAGAGTCAGCGACCATAACAACAATCGCACGCGCTTGTGATATCTTGTTTGATCCGCACAAGTATCGTCCGGAGTCGCGCGAGACCGCCGATCATTCGCTACCCTACTGTCTGGCGGCGGCGATTGTGGATCGCCAGATCAGCACGGCGTCGTTCTCCGATGAGAAACTCAAAGACCCGCGTATCTGGGCGGTGATCGACAAGATCAAAGGTGAGGCGTCGATGGAATTCGAGAAGATGTTTCCCGCTAAACAGCCGTCGAAAGTCGTGGTCAAGACCACCGATGGCAAATCATACGAAGCGTATCTTGAGTATCCGAAAGGCGACCCGCGTGAACCGATGACCGAGGAAGATCTTGATGTCAAGTTCGCCGGTCTGGCCGATGGTCTGCTTGACGCAGACCGTCAGAAGAAGCTGAAAGAGACGATTTTCAACTGTGAAAAACTCTCTGCCCGCGACTTAATGAAAGCGACAGTGGTGTAGAACGCTGTTGATACCTGTAAGGCAGGTTTCGACAGGCTCAACCTGACTTGTGGGTGTCGCTATCATTGTGCGGTCAGGCGACTCGGCCTGACCGCTCTTGTATGTTAGTCGAGTGCCGGGCGGGGTCGCCCGACACCACACGCAAACGCTATTTCAACAGCATCATCTTCCGGGTTAGGACATTATCGCCCATTGTCAGGCGGTAGAAATAGATGCCGGTTGCTACCTGATCTCCGCTGTCATCGTTGCCGTTCCATGTAACTTCCCAGCGACCAGCAGGGTAAAGCTGATCGGTTATGGTGGCGACCTTCTGGCCCAACACGTTGTAAATCGCCAGGCTGACATGACCATTGCTCGGTAATTCGAAAGCAATGTTGGTACTCGGGTTGAACGGATTCGGATAATTCTGTTTCAACGCGAACGTCTGTGGCAAACCGACGGCGTCTGTGCTCAGAGCGGCGAGTCGCACGCGTGCTCCATCGCCGGTCCAACTCAGATCAGGGTAGACCTGTTGATCGTTAATAAACACAGAGATAACGTCATTTTCTCCAGGGTACAGCTTTGAGACTTCGCCCGATGCGTCATAGCCGTACACCGGAGTCAGCTTAAGTTTACCATCGGTATAGAACCCTTCACCGCAGACAGCTTCGCCGATTTTGAATACAATTCTGGTTCCTTCAGTTAGTGACTGTCCATCAACGCTAATATCATCACCATATACTGACATCCAGGTTCGCGAGGTTTCGATGCCGCCGGATGAGGCTCCGTCATTGCGGTCGCGGACCACAATATCTGTCGAAGTGCAGTCCATCGGGAAGAAGCCGGGGTAGATGAGTGGTAACCAAGTGTCGACTTTTGCCCAGTAACCGAATGTTGGCCGCATCTCGGTCAGGGTGTTGAACTGCCCCATGCCGGTCATCCAAACCTGCGCGGTCTGATCAAAGCCCATTACCTGTTGCAGGTGTGGCAAGATAGAGATGAGTGCGTCCTCAACAAGCAAAGGCTCTGGTGGCCAATATGACACCAGGTTCCAACCCGGTTCGCAGTAGATCGCCTCCCACTGTTGCAGAGGTTCACCACAAATCTGAAGTGCGGTGTCGCAGTTGACGCGCACCCAGTAGCCGTGATGCGGATCGACGTGCGTTAAAGTGTTAAATGGATCCAATCCGGGATCAAAAACCAGTGCTCCTTCTTCAAATGAGAGGACCACATCCAGACAACCCATGATTGATCCGAAGGCGCTGTAGATGTCGTCATGAAAATTCGCATTCCAGCTAATTAAGTTCCAGCCGGAATGCAGTGGAATATCGAGACACATTTCGGAGGCGAAATTGCAGACTTCATAGATGTCGCCGTTGGTAGTCCAATAAACAATGGGATCGCTCTGCATCATCTGACCGTTGATAGCAAACTGGATCAGATCGCCCGGCTCAGCGCCTTCGTCAAGATTGGTGTACGGGTCGTCGCGGTAGATCGCCATAAACCCGAACGAGCCATCCCCGGGACTTCTTTGAACTGCGCCGCATAGGACTCCGTCGGGATCATAGGCGGTAACCCAATCGCCGGGACCCATCGGCATCCAGATCGGCAGGCCGCTGCAAAACACCACAATCCATTCATTGGTCGGAATCACTCCGCCGCCAGGTCCTTCCCTATAGTATACCGCACCCATGTCGTTGCGACTGCCGTCCGGGTCGTTGAAGCGCGGGTCAGGGTCACCGGTATTAATACATGGTGAGAGACTGTCGAGTGAGAAATCATTCGCAAACAGCGGATCGGCGCTGATCGCCCCCGGACCGAAGTCAGTAATGTTGTAATTGCCGTGAGGGTTGCCATAGAAATCGTTGTAGCCCATATTTGGCTGCGGCTGGCTGTGCGGAGATTGCTGGTGAATACCGTAAGCTGTGTTGAACGCCACGATGTTGTTTTTGATAGTTGGCGGCTCCGACGAGAAACTCGAGATACCGCCGTTGGCGCTGTTAACGATCGTATTGTTGATCAGGGTAGCCGGGGCCGGGCCGATGTCGGGGTGGTATAGTGGATCGCCGTTTGCCTCGGTTGACCTTTCGATCATACCGGCCAACGCAATTGCCGACCAGTTCCAGACATTCTGATCTACACAGATATTGTGTGAAATAGTCGGGCCTGAACCAACACAGAGAATGGCCATCCAACCGCCGCGCAGAGTGAATCCATCTAGTTTGGTTCGAGGGCCTTCGCCTTGATTGAAAGTAACCAGATCAGCAGTGCGATTATTGGTGATAGTAGTGACCAGCGGACCGCCAGTTGAAATGACCTCAATTGCTTTGCCCTTAAAATTAAGCGACTCGTGGTACGTGCCGGGAGATACCAGCACCTTGTCGTAATGTTGTGCCGAGTCGATAGCCATCTGGATTGTAGGGAACTCCTGAGGTACATACAGCGTCCGCGGCGGATGTGTGGAATTGGTGTCAAACTCAACAATCGACGCGCAACAGTTGATGCAGTCAAGATAGCAAACCGGATCTACACTGAGCCATTCACCTGGTGACGGGTTCTCAGGGATGACATAACCTGATCCGCCTTGCATAGCCAGGACAAATTCCGGCGTACTATCCACCGGGTGACCAAAGCCCCAATTAGTGTAATCGAACGGCTCATCTGTTATCCAATTCCAGAAACCTGGGTTGGTCTGGTAACCACCCATCCAGGCCTGCGCTACCCAGGGAACGAGCGAATCGACTATCACTGTGTCCCAGACAGGCCAGTGCATTACGTTTTGCAATATGAAATAATTTTCTTCCATAGATGTAGCTGTCGCCAGATGACCGGGCATGCCGTCTTTGAGCAGAGTGGCGGCGTAACGATTTGCTTCAGACCAAGTCGATGGGCCGAGCAAAAGAGCGTACCAATGGCCATTACCGCCCTCGGATTCCGGCCAATAGCTGAGATTCAAGAGCGGTGGTTCCTGTCCGGGTGTATCAAATTCGACTACCGCCCAGCGGCAGGGATACCCACCGTAGCCACACTCCGGCAAGCGGCTGACCCACTGACCGGGGAGAGGTGGGTTGACATCCCACCCGTGGCCAATAATAGCCAGAACCGGTTCGACGCCGGTCGTACCGTTTGGTTCACCGTCAGCCCAGTTCGTGTAGATAAATGGTTCGCCGGTTACCCATTTCCAGTTTGCAAATAACTGCTGTCCGCCCAACCAGTATTCAGATGTAAGAGCGAATTCCGGCCACACGCCGGGTAGAATGTGATTAGTGATAAAAGCGTTTTCCTCGGCCGATCGAACCGTAGCCAGGTGGCCCGAGGCACTGCCGATTTCGAAAGAGCCAGCTATACTGTCGGCTTGCCACCAATTCAAACCCTGAGGTATAACCGCGTACCAGTGGCCGTTGCCGCCTTCGGAGACCGGCCATTGCGTCAGATTGATGAGCGTATCGACTGGCTGTACATTGTCTCGTTCAACAATGTAGCCGCTGTTATCGTCAAAAACATCCACCCAGCGACCGCCCAGTATGTGCTGAGCCAGTAAGTAGTCTTCGTCAGGCTGTGATGCGTTTGGCTCACCGGGATACCAGTTAGTGTAGTTCCATGGTTCCCCTGTAATCCATTTCCAGGTGCCTTCCTGGACCGAGTCAGTACCACCGAGCCAGGCTTCGTCGCCCGGATATGCCAGCAACCGCCTGACAATATCGGCCTCAATTGAATCGGTAATAGTGGCCAGGTACCCACCCTGGTTTTCGGCCATCTCCCTGGCAGTGTGCCACGAGACGAAACCACGCAATTTGACAAACTCATAGGTGTGACCATTGAGTGGGTTTTCGATAATACTGATCCTCGTATCGGGGGAACAGACATCGCCACGCCAGATTGGTTCGTATTCATTGTTGGCCGGATCAACAAATAGAAGAAGAATATAGTCTTCCAAAGCGATGCAGAGTGAACCGCTCGTGTCCGGACCAACGTGATGGAAATAGTAGGTGATAATCATCTGCGGATCCGCCGCCGTAGGCATACCATCACCAGACACGAGGAGACCAACACACTGAAAGCGTTGATAAGCGTTAGTCGAATCAAGAGAGTTGTTGTAATATTCGCTCTTAAAGAGATTGAAAGTTGTGTCGGCCTGTGGCGACCAAACGGCCGAGTCCATCAACCAGTTTGGGTTGTCCCAGGAGAAGCCCGCCGAGGCGGCTACTACGTTTTGTTCGTCGTGTAAGAAATAGAGTGAAACCTCAGCCAGGCCGAGATCACCTGTTACCGATGGATGCTTAATAAGCATGAATACTGAGTCGGCCGCTCCCTGATCGTTCGGATCTTGTTGGGCCACCGCCGGAATTGACATTATGGCGCAGAGCAGTATAGCACCAATGAGTATTCTTAGTTTCATCATTGTTTCGGCCTCCTTGGGGGTATAGAGTCGGCTCCGTTTCATGTTAATCCTGAGAAATACAGGCGCAATCATAATCAATCCTCCATATTAATGGACCATCAGCGAATGGGATTAAAGCAGTCAAACGGTTGATGCTTGTGCAATCAACTGACTCTAGCCTCAGCCATTAGCTGAAAAATACCATTAAAAGACTGTCTATTCTTACTCCTGATGACTGGCACCGCAGGGTTCCAATTGAATTGGGCAGAATGTCCTGCAGTATAATATTACGATTGTACATAATAAATAACGTATCATAGCCCCAATTTGTCAAGACAAAAAGGCTGGCTCGTCAATCTTCCGGCAAGGCTACCATGCGGTCGAGTTCCCTCTCAATCGATGGGCCTTCGAGTCGACTGACTCTGATCGTCACGCGTTTGGATGCAGTGCCGGTTTTTACAGCTAAATAATGATAGTCAGCTAAGCGAGCTATCTGATGTAAGTGGGTTATTACTATCACTTGACTGCTTTCGGATATCTTCTTGATTTTACGCCCAACATCAATAGCAGTTTGGCCGCCGATTCCAGCGTCGACTTCGTCGAAAACCATCAGCGAATGCGACATCCGGTTGTTTTTCTTTTCTGCCGCCTTCAACGCCAGCAGTAATCGTGAAATCTCGCCGCCAGAAGCGGTCTTGACCAAAGATTTCAAAGGTTCTCCGGGGTTAGCCGAAAATAAGAAACGACACGATTCCAACCCGTAAGCATGTGGTCTGACTTTCTGGCCACGAATTTCAACACCGTCCGCAATTTCTTCATAGATAAATTCAGAGTCAAATTGACCGTGGTCAATAGCCAGTTCGGACATCTCTTTGACCACCAGCTTTTGTAAATACTTGGCTGCTTTCCGTCGCACTTCGGACAACTGAAGAGCCTGCTTTGTGTAAGCGGTACGATCGCTCGCTTCCTGAGTCTCAAGTCTCTGAATTAGTGCGCTGGTGTCGGGGCAATCAGTCAGCTTAGCATCGATATCTTCCAACGCTTGCAAAGTCGATGCTTCGCTACCCCCGTACTTCTGCTTCAACTGATAAATCTCGTCAAGACGTTGGTTGATTTCCTCCAGTCGATTCGGATCATCAGGTACCGAAGAACCATACTTCTCGACAAAAGATCGCAATTCTTCGAGTTGGAAGTCGACATCCTCAAGCTGTTTCACCTGTTCCTGCAACTTGGGGTCGATAGCCGCCATGCGATCCAATTCTTTGCGGGCAACCCTCAGTGAATCGATGACGCCCGACTTGTCACCACCGAACTGCGATTCGATCAGGCTGGCTGATTCTATCAGCGTCCGTGATGAATCCAGAATGCGACGTTCATTGTTAATTTCATCTTCTTCGCCAATTCGGATATCGGCATCGCAAATTTCGCGCTGTTGAAACAGGAGAAGCTCGCGTTCACGCTCCAAATCGTCGCGTCGTCTGAGTGTCCGGCGAAGTTCAGCCGCCGATTTATCCCAGGTCGTAAAAAGCTGACCGACTTCCCCGCAAAGATCAATCGAGGACGCAAAACTATCAAGGAACAACATGTGGTTGTCTTCATCGAGAAGCAATCGGTTAGAGTGCTGACCGAGTATTTCCGCGAGCGGGGTAGTAAGTTCTTTGAGACGCGCCAGAGTTGCGACGTTGCCATTGACCCGTACTTTTGAATTGCCATCACGGGACACCTCACGACTGATGGTCAGCCGCTGGCCCTTGATGTATTCGGCAAAGTCCGTGCGGTACCGCTGGGTCATGCCTTCGATCGTGAACTCAGCCTCTACGAATGCCCGGGTGCATCCATGTCGGATATGTTCGCGGTCAGCTCGGTCGCCCAGCACTAACCCCAGCGCAGTAACAATAACCGACTTGCCAGCCCCGGTCTCGCCGGTCAGTGCCGACAGGCCCCGGTCGAATTTCAGTTCCAAATCATCTACGAGAGCAAAGTTCTGAATCTTGAGTCGACGTAACATGGTTAGAGTCCGTACTGTTTCATGTCTTCAATCAATTCGTCAGCGTGATCTTGATCGCCATCGGCTTCGGCCTGACGTATCGCCTGTTTCAGGCGGTCACGAATAGCCGCTTGTCGCCGCCTTACAAATTCGCCGACCACGGTTTTGATTTCATAATCAATACTGTCAGTTGTCCAGTCTTTAGCGGCCAGTTCAGATACGGTCGCGGCCATCGGATCAGTTGAGGAATCTTCAATCAGTCTATGGATATCGAAATCGCCAGTTGCCTTGTACTGAGTTTTGAGCGCATCGTAGATTCGTGAAAGCAGGGGCGAGTCAAAATCGTCAGAGGCAATAGCATCAAACACAAAATCAACAACTCCCGGTTTTAGCAGGAGCAGAGAAAGTAATTCAAATTCATGGGCTTGAAACTGTGATCCCGTTGGTCCGGTTGAACGATTTGGTTCTGGTGATCCGGCTCCGGCCACATGAAGAACCGATTGGTTGACACCCAGTTTTTCAGCGGTAGCTTGAAGAAAAAGGTCTCGCCGGGTCGGATCACTGATACGTGAGGCTAAAGATGTCAGTTCTTTGACCAGTTTCTCTCGTCCGATAATGCCATCCTGTATAAGATCGGTTTGTTGGACACGGAAATCGAGATAGGGGAGTGCCGCCGCACGCAATTCCTCAATCTGTTCCGGTCCTTGTTTGCGTGCGATTGAGTCTGGATCTTCACCTGATGGCGCCGTGATGACTTTTACTTCCAGTCCCGCATCGTATAGCGAGTCCACCGAACGGAGAGCGGCCTGACGTCCGGCTGAGTCGGCATCGAAAAACAGATAGACCTGCTCGGCAAACCTGGCAAGCAGGTGAGCTTGTGGCGAAGTGAACGAGGTTCCCGATGAAGCGACTACGTTTTTGATCCCGCATTGAAACAGCGAGATAACATCGAAATACCCTTCGACAACATAGACCGAGTTTTCTTTGCGGATATGGTCGCGTGCAAGGTTCAGGCCGTACAGCACTCGGCTCTTGCTGTAGAGGGGTGTTTCCGGCGAGTTTACATATTTGGCTGGTTCACCTTTTTTGAGCGTGCGCCCGCCAAAGGCAATTGGTTTGTGGGTAAGATTGTAAATAGGAATCATCAGCCGCTGGCGGAAACGATCATAGTACGTTCCGCGTTGTTCCGAACGTCCGGCAAGACCGGCACGCACCATCTCTTCCGGTTTGATATCTTTGGTCGCCGCATATTTCAACAACCCGTCCCAGCTTTCACCTGCCAGGCCGAGGTTGAACTGTTCAATTGAATCGAGGTTAATACCACGTTTATTCTGCAGGTAATTCTCCAGCACAACTTTGTAAGTCGTACTTTTGAGTTGTTGCCGGTAGTATTCCACTGCAATTTCATGGGCGTAATTCAATCGTTCCAATTCATCGTGTTGGTGATCGGAACGAGTCTCGCGAATGGGGATGCCGGCTCGTTCAGCCAGGTAACGCACCGCTTCGACGAACGACATTCCTTCGTGTTCCATTAGGAAAGTGAAAACGTTGCCGCCTTTACCACAGCCGAAACAATGAAATAGTTGGCGGTCTGCCGAGACTTTGAACGAGGGCGATTTCTCTGTATGGAACGGACAACAGGCCCACATGTCGCGCCCCTTTTTCTTCAGTCGGACATATTCACCCGCAATTTGCACGATGTCAGTCGCTTCTCGAACCTGCTCTATTGTTTCCTGAGGAATCATGATTTCAATTTCACTATTGTCACACCGGCGCCGCCTTCATTCCAGTTGCCCAATCGGATCGATTCAACTTCGCGATGACCTTTTAGATAATCCGAGAGCTTGCGTCTCAACTTGCCGGTGCCTTTGCCATGAATTACGTACACTTGATGTAACCCGGTAACGACCGCTTGATCGAGAAACCGATCCACTGCTTCAATAGCTTCCTCCACAGTCATGCCACGCAGATGAATTTCGCGACTAACCTCATCGTTCGATGGTGTGTGGGCGATTGTTTTGCCGGGTGTTCCTTTCTTGCGGTCATCCAGTCGTTCCAGATCACGAATTTTGACTATTGTGTTCATTGATCCAACCCGAACTCGGGCGCGGTCATCACCTATCAACTCCACCAGGTCACCCTCCTGGTTCAGTGACACAATTCGCACTCGGTTACCAGAACTGAATCGATCCAGTCGCTTGGGTGCCGACTTGCTACGTCTCTTGCGTATCTCTTTGGCGTGGGCACTGGTTTCCCTGATAAACCGGTGTGCTTTCTTGACAGTGGTGGCTTCGGCTTGCTCTGAACGTATCTTGGACACGAGTCTTTCGAGTTCCTTGCGGGTTGAGTCAAGCAGTTCCTCAGTCTCGGCCACGGCTTCATCGCGTTGCGTATCAATCTCACGCTTGAACTTCTCGGTCTGAGTGCGATAGTACTGCTCAAGTTCATTAACTTTATCAAGGCGTTCGGCTAAACTGGTGCGATCTTCGCGTACCTGGGTTAATTCAGTTTCCAGCGATGCAATCAGCTCGGACATCGAACGCTCTCCGCTCCCGAGCAGGTCAGACGCGTGTTCGCAGATACTTTTGGGGATACCAAGCCTGCCAGCGATTTCAACCGCATACGATGAACCGGGGATGCCCATCTGCAATCGGTAAGTCGGTGCCAGTGTTTCGCGGTTGAACTCCAGCGAAGCGTTCTCTATCTCAGGATGATCCAGCGCGAGAGTTTTCAACTGTGAGTAATGAGTGGAAGCGATCAAACGGGCACCGTGCTTAACTATGTGCAGGACGATCGCCTCAGCCAGTGCGGCGCCTTCTTTTGGATCGGTCCCTGCGCCGATCTCATCAAGCAGGGCCAGCGATGTGTCCGATACGTTAGTGACAGCTTGAGATATATTCCTGATATGCGATGAGAAAGTCGAGAGTGATAGCTCAATCGATTGTTCATCGCCGATGTCAGCATATATCTGGTGAAATATCCCGTATGTTGAAGTCTCTTTGACAGGTACCAGAAGCCCGGATTGCACCATTAGTGTTGTAAGGCCAATCGTTTTTAGCGCTACTGTTTTACCACCGGTGTTGGGGCCGGTGATAAGGAGCGCCTGGCGATCGTTGTCGAGATGTAGAGTGAGTGGAATGACTTTGTCTACTTTGCCGAATTGTTTGATCAGAAGTGGATGGCGTGCTTCGTGGATGTCAAATCGTGCGGTCGAATCAATCTTCGGTTGGCAAGCGCCGATCTCAACCGCGAATTTAGCCGCGGCGTACCGAGCATCAAGGGCACCGATCAGTCTGATATTCTCGTGCAATGCCTCGGCTCGTTGACCAACCTCGGTTGTCAGAGCGCGTAGTATGCGGATAACCTCGGCGTGTTCTTCCTGCGCTAGTAAGTTCACTCGGTTGTTCAGTTCAACTGTTTCACGCGGTTCAACATAGAAGGTTGCGCCGGACTGGCTACGATCATGCAGGATGCCCTCATTAGAATGGTACTGACCGGCCAAAATCGGAATTACGTAACGGCCGTTACGCTGAGTGACTACATCATCCTGCCAACCAGCCTGTTTTTGTCCTGACGAAAGTATCTTCTCAAGTTGATCGATTATTTTCCGCTTGCTCGATATCAGGTTAGACCGTATCCGGCGCAGTTGCACCGATGCTTTGTCTTTAACCAGCCCATCACGGTCTATTGACCGGTCGATCTCTTTTTTCAACTCAGGAAAGGCTCTGATCGCTTTTAAGTAGACAGTCACATCGGGGAAATTCACCCGGTTCTTGACATCGTAGTCGTGCATGGATATGGAAACTTCCACCATCTCCAGTATACATAACAGTGCCGGAGGCTCCAGAAAAACGCCTTTGACCTGTGATTTGTCGAGCAGTTCACGACAGTCTTCCATCTTGTATAGTGGAAAGGCTTGTCCGAACTGATATATGTCCCGGAGTTGGGTAATCTCAGACAGACGAGTCTCAATAGCCTGACGGTCAAACATGGGGGAGAACTGGTCAACCTCTTCGGGGCCGTAGGCGGTTATACACTGCTCCCGTATCAAGGTGATGACCTTGGGAAACTCTAATACTTCTGATGTGTGTCGATCAATACTCATCCCGTGCCGCACTACAAAAAGAAAGGCCGGCTGTCAGGCCGGCCACAATATAAGCGATTTGCAATCAAAGATAAATCGTTTTAGATCGGATTTGGGTCAAGATTGAAGAACTTATCCAATTGATACATCACATAGTGAACGTTGGCCCGATCCTCGGTTGGAATATTTCCCCGCGTACTCCGTTCGGACGGGGCCACGAGCAGGGTGTTTTCCATCTGATCCATAAAATTGGGATTGTTTGGGTGAAGGGGAGAGGACACTTCGTATATCAGAGGAACTGTTTTTGCTACGGTTGGCCCGAAAAACGAAGCCTCAAAATCAACATAGAATTGATCAGGCATCGGTAACAGGAAAGTTAGCATGGTCAGGAAACCTACCGCCACCCAACCACGCAGAAATCCAATCAGAGCACCACCCATCTGGTCACGCTTTTTGTCTGACTTGATATCAGCAATACGGTAAAACAGCAGACCCAATAGTTTGAAAGCGGCGTAAGAAGCGGCCAACAAGATGGCAAATGCCAGGAATGCAGAAATCAAAGGTGAGCCACCCAACTTGTCATAGACGTAGACAACGAGATCATCAATGTAATTCACCGAAACAATAATAGCGGCGAAAAAGACGCTAAACGCCATCAACTCACGTATAAGGCCTTTCTTGGAACCAACAATTACAGAAACCAAAAGTAATACTACAAGTACAGCATCAACCCAGTTCATTAGCTACTCCCTGCTGGGGTTCAAACTCTCTGTAGGAATTATAGATGTTTTTTGAATCACTTGGCAAGTAATTCTGAGATCAATTTACTCAGCATTTTGCCATCAGCTTTGCCTTTGACTTTGGGCATCAGCGCTTTCATGACCATTCCCATCTGTTTGGGGGAATCGGCTCCAAGTTCGGCAATTGTAGCCTCCGCCAATTGGCGCAACTCATCTTCGGATAGTTGCTTAGGTAGATAAGCAGTGATGATTTCCAACTCGTATTCTTCCTGCTGGACAAGATCATCCCGATCACCCTGACGGAATTGTTCAATTGAATCCCGACGTTGCTTGGCGGCACGGGAAAGCACCTCAAGTGCTTTTTCATCGGTAAGTTTCTCACCGCTATCGATTTGCTTGTATTTAAGGTCAGATTTAAGGCCCCGAAGGACGGTCAGACGTTCTTTGTCGCCGCCCTTGAGGGCCTTGATCGTGTCTTTATCGATTTGCTCGAATATTGACATGCGTAATCTACTTATTGCGTTTTTCTAACATACGAGCACGTCTCGCCTTACGGCGTGCGGCCGCCAGTTTACGCTTGCGTGTCGCAGACGGTTTCTCAAAATGCTGATGCTTCTTATAGTCCGAAAGCACGCCTGATTTTTCACAAAATTTATTGAAGCGACGAAGGGCTCTTTCAAAAGATTCGTCGTCTCTAACTCTAACTCCGGTCAAACAGTTTCACCTCCTCCATGGGAAGGTTAAACATTTCAATTTTGCCCCATTATTCGGGACAATTCTTTAGGAACCCTAAGTATATCGGTATCTTTGAGTTCTGTCAACATGTGAATCGAAGTAATTCCAATACTTTAAGTACTGTTCCAATGGCCTAAGATTTACAAGGATTCCAGCTTCTCCATCCCCCGATTTGACATGAAATGAATATGAAAATGGGACACTTCTTGCCCTAACCCGTTATTGACCGCCAACTGATAGTGATCTTCGATTCCCAGCTTCTCGGCTATAATTTTGGCCGTCTCAAAGCAAATTTGTAGTATCTCAGATGGTGTTCGCTGGAAATCGGGGTATTCCTCTTTGGGAATAATCAGCAGATGGACCGGCCGCTGGGGGCGATGGTCGGCGATTACAATGATTTCGCCGGTTTCGTAGAAAATCTTAGCCGGCAACTCGCGCCGGATTATACGTGTGAACACGGATGGCATAACCTGAATATACAAACACACGCTTGAAGGGCAACAGCTCGCTTGCCAATTGAGAAATCATTTATTAACTTTGGGAGTGCGTCGGGGATCGGCGTATTGTATTATATGGAAACTGGTCGTTTTCGATAACTGAGGAGATTTGGCATGTCCGGTCATTCAAAATGGGCCACGATTAAGCGCAAGAAAGGCAAAACAGACGCCGAGCGTGGTAAGAAATTTACTCGTCTAATCAAGGAATTGACAACCGCCGCCCGCGAGGGTGGAGGCGACCCCGACGGCAACCCTCGGTTGCGTACAGCAATTGCCTCCGCCAAAGCCGAAAATATGCCGGCTGATAATATCAAACGGGGGATCCTGAAAGGGACCGGCGAACTCCCCGGGGTTACTTACGAAGCCGCTACCTACGAAGGTTACGGCCCCGGTGGCGTGGCGCTTTATCTGGAAACCCTGACTGACAACAAGAACCGGATGGTGGCCGAGATCCGTCACACTCTCACCAAGTATGGCGGTAATCTGGGTGCCAGCGGCTGTGTGGCCTGGATGTTCGACAAGCGAGGCGTTATCACAGTTGACACCGATGTCACCGATGAAGATACCCTAATGGAGGTTGCGCTCGAGGCTGGAGCGGACGATATGACTTCGGACACCGGCGCATTCGAGATTATCATGGAGGCGGGCGTACTCGATGATGTTCGGACAGCAATTGAAGCCAAGGGGATCAAAATTGAGTTGGCCGAAGTCACGATGATTCCCCAGAACACGACTAAGCTGACCAAAGAGAACGAAGCCAAATCGATGCTCAAGATGATCGATATTCTGGAAGACAACGAAGATGTCCAGAAGGTCTACTCCAACTTCGATATCGATCAGGATATGCTGGAGAGACTGGCGGAGTAAAGGTTTAGCAAGTAGGTCACGGTTGCTTGCAACCTGACAAATTATCATCGGAGGGGCAGACCGGGGGGTCTGCCGCCCACATAACTGGAGTGGATCTTGGGTCACATACGAAACTGCGATCGACTCGACACTATTCCTGTATAATAGGGGAGTGACATATGCACAGGATGTTCGACAGTGGCTTCCTGATTACCGAATAGAATGGGCAGGAGAGGAGTGAAGAAATGCGTGATCTTCTTTTTGAATTGGCAGTTGGATTTGCTTTGGTTTGCATCATAACTATGATGCCGGCAACTCAAACGTTGGCTAGTGAGCGACTTAATCTGAGTATTGATTACGAGGGTGCTGGTTCCGGTCTCTCTGAGCAAGAACTGATGGAACTGTTCCCAAGGACACTCATCGAATACACATTCGCGGGCCAACCTCAATGGAGAGAAGCGGGAAGGGTACAGGTGGTGCCGGTAAGGGATTCCAGCGGTCTAAGGTATGACACCGTCTCAGTAGAACCACGCATGTTCCTAGCAGTCTGTCGGGATACCCTATTTGGATTTCGAATTTATG
>JAGGTI010000084.1 GCA_021163775.1 Candidatus Zixiibacteriota bacterium | reverse complement strand
TGGCGTCAATCTCGGCTCGATTGTTGGGCGACAAGGTACCACTCATCGTCAGGTTAGCGGCGGCCTGAACCGTAGTCTCAAATGAATAAAGCGGTTTTTCATTGATTAGCGGTTTCAGCGGCAAATCTACACTTAACCCGGTTGTCACCTGGGGTAACAGTCCATAATAAACTGTACTCTGAGCAAAAGCCTGGTCAGACTCGGCACCGAGACCCTGTCCGACCGCCGTGGTATATTCGATTTGGTGTTGAGGAATCAGGTTAAACGGTATCCGATAGTGCTTGTATCGGGTCTTCATCTGGCCGTTTGGTCCATACATACGAACTTCGACATTAGACGCCCCATAAAAGACATCCACATTAAAATCGTACTGACCACTCTCATCGGTAGTTTGAAAATCGGCTAATTTACCATCAATATACAGTTCTACTTCCCAACCCTGACCTGGTGCCCCAGACAGATCAATCGTCCGGAAATACTTGCGTCGCACCTGAGGTTGATTGGTCAGGCGCAAACCAGTCATCGATCTCCCGAGCGCCCCCAGCATAAAAACCCGACCGACATCAACCTGAGTGAGATATTTCCCTTCGTTAAAAAAGTAGTGCCAGCGATAGTCAACCTGCTCGGATTCAAATCCAGTTTGGCTGTTACCGGCACCACCTAACATAAGATCACCACCCAACAGCAAACCGCCCAAGTCAAAATTGTAGTGCTGAGAACCACCACCGATCGGGTTAGCCGAGATCCGCCAATCCAAGGCACCACCAGCGGCATAACTGCGCTCCCGGGGTAATATGTGCACGTCACGCAAGGCTTCCTTTTTCTTGGCCATCTTCTTGTGAGCCTTACCACGCTTGAGCTTCTGATAGACAGGATATTCTTCGTTGAGTGGCAACCAAACCCTGAGCAACGAAAAGTCAAACTTCATTTTCATACCGAAAATTTCGTCGAAAAGATCAATCCGCAGATAAAAATCACGATCGTCCAGGTAATAGTCCGAGCGCAACAACTCTCGTTCGGTGCCAAGTGCTTTGATATTGAATCGGGTTAAATCGATCAGAAATTTTACCATCTCACCTGTCGGGTCCGGCATCTGACCGGAAATGCGATCGCTCGCAAGATCAGCTTGCAATGGAAACTGAAGAGTACTAAATACTTCAATGATCGGTACAAAAACAGTAGAGCCATCGTACTGAACAAAAATGTCCTGATTAATCATCTTGGGGACTTCAAACCCAACCACGATCTCTTCAAGCATACCGGTTTGGGCTGTGCCCGCAATCGGCATGATCAACAGTACCAGACAGACAACCGCCAGAAGTCGGAGCGAGCCAAGTAATCTGTTTTTGATGTTTTTGAGAACGACAAGCATCGCGTGTCTCCAATGCGGCCGGGTCAACCGGCGTTACTCGACTACCGCCGAGTACTCAATATCGTTGCCGTAGAGCATATCTTCGGCCGCAATATCGGTGCGTCCCTTACTCGTGATATTTAGATTGATCTCAAACGGCCGCACGAACTCGCCTTCAGGTATCGGAATCATAACCCGACGACGCATATCCCTATACACCGCCAACTGTGTTCTCTTGGTCGCAACTTCGCGGCCGGTAGCATCTACCAGTTGACAACTCAAAACGCCCAGATACGATGCGTTACCGACATTATTAGCGTCAATCATGACCTCTACTATCTGATCCCGAAAGGTCGCCGAAGCTCCCTTCAGTTCCAGTTCACAGAACACATCACCATGACGATACTTGAGCATCACCGCTGTTTGCATAACCATATTGAGCTTAGTGGTAATCTGTCCCTCACCGGATGGCTCCGGAATATTAGGTGTGGCATCCTGGGTCTTGACCACAATTCTGGCCCAGTACTCACCATCGGCCAGATCCCGCGGAGGATTAGCCACAAACCGTACTACCTGGGTACCGTTGGGAGGCATAATCAACCGTCGCGGAAATGCTCTTACCCAATCCAGGCAGGCTTTCGGGTCGGTTACCGCCGAGTCCTGCAACCGGACACGAACATCGCCGAGGCTGTCAGAGGTCGGCAGACCAAAACTGAAAAATACTGACACCTCCTGTGGTGTATCGCCCAGGTTCTGGAGCGTCATCCGCCCGGTTCGAGAGTCACTGGAGAGAAAGATCACCGTGGGTGCCACCAAAACGCCTGCTACCAAATTGGAGGCTGAGAGAGCCAGGGTGAAAACAAGAAAAACGCTGACCCGCCTAAGCGCGCCTGCGATTGAGGAGAGATGCTTTTGTGATCTGTTCATAGTCGCTATCCTATGTCTTGAAACTTAATCAATTCTGCTCGGGCCGGCCATCCATGCCGGTCCCGAACAGAACATAACTATCTGACAGCCATAGCTGTCAACAAAACGGTTGCTGTCGGATCAACTGCCGGTGTAAGCCACCGTCAGAATTATATCACCGGTATAGGCACCAGCCGTCTGATCAACCGATGGAATAACCCTGCCACCTAAGTACAAATCAACACCACCACTGCCAATATCGGCCGAACTGGTCACGTTGTGCGGGTCTTCATCGATCCAGCCATTAGCCGCCACAAAACCAGCCGGGGCACCGGCCGCGGTGGTATCAATGTTAAGATCGGTTGAGCTAAACGAGATCACCATCCGGTCATCACCGGTAGCTGTGGCCAGATAATCCGGAAGCTGAAAATAAATAGCCAAGACGGCATCTTCCAGCCCGGTTACATTGAAAATCCCTGCGGCCGCATCGGTATTCGCAATCGCCTTGGTTACGCCCTGATAGACATTACCAAAAGCAAGAGCCGCACCCGAAGCTACGGTCAGAGCAACGACCAGCGTAGCAGTAGCTGAACCTGTGGCCACGTCCTGAGCATTTACTGAAGTGCCCATGAAGGCCATCAGCGCGATAGCGATAACGAGTATCCCACTGATTTTCGTCCTTGATTGTTTGTGCATTACTCTCTCCTTGCACTGCGGGAAAGTTTTACCTCTCCCTCCCTATGTTTAAATTATCATTATTTATCAACATTAATAAACCGTATCAAGTTCCGGTGTAGGCTACCGTCAGAACGATATCCCCGGTGTAAGCCCCTGCTGTCTGATCCACCGATGGAATCACTTCACCGCCAAGGTATAAATCGGTCGCAGTACTTCCGATATCTGCCGCTGTGGTAACATTATGAGGATCCTGGTCAATCCAGCCATCGGTCGCCACAAATCCTGCCGGGGTACTGGCCGCTGTCGTATCGACGTTGAGATCTGTCGCACTAAACGAGATAACCATCCTGTCATCGCCCGTCGCCGTCGCGAGATAATCCGGCAGTTGGAAATAAATAGCAACGTCAGCATCCTCTTCACCAACAATCCGGAACACACCGGCATCAGCATTGTCTTTGGCGATTGGCTTGGGGACCCCCTGGTAGACATTACCAAATGCCAGAGCCGAGGTGGCCGTGACAGTTAGTATCGCCAGAACCGTGGCAGTCGCCTGACCAACAGCAACATCTTGCGCTGTTCCGGTGGACGGAATCAGCAACGCCGCGAGTACAACAACAGTACTCAGTAACTTCAGCCCACTAAACGTTCCTTGTTTAGTATTCATCCTGTTTACCTCAATGTTCATTTAGCTAATCAATTCCCGTTAGTTTTCTTTCCTAATCAGATCGTATCTGTTTAATCGGTACACAGTTCAATTTCTTAACAGTCTGAATTGATATTTTTTGCGATTTGCAATGGCAAGATGCGAAACAGGGGATCAGCTATTGAAAGGTCTCCCCAACGATCTGTTTCAGATTCCAGAAACGTGAAACTACCCTGGCCTCAAATATGGTGCCCGGCAAGAATTGGCCAAACAGCCCAACCAGCACCAAGAGCTATTTCAGGCACAAAAAAAGGAGGGCCGAAGCCCTCCTAACTCATTGTCTGTTAATTGATTAAGTTCCGTTATAGGCAACGTTGCAGATAATGTCACCGGTGTAGCCTCCAGCCGCCTGATCTACCGCGGGAATCACCTTGCCGCCAAGATACAGGTTGGTCTGGCCAGCCTGACCAACTACCAATACACCCGGCAGGTTGTTCGGGTCAGTATCTACCCATCCGTCGGTCGCTACCACGGTCGAGGGTGTAACATTCATGGTATCTACTGTAGCATCGGTGGTTCCAAAAGCAATTGTCATCCGGTCCGAACCATCGGCTAAAGCCATGTACTGTGGCAAAGTCAGGTATATAGAGATACCGGCCGACGCGGCTCCTACTATGTCAAAAATGCCCGACAGGGCATCATCGGTCTCATCCTGACTCTTAGCAACTCCCTGATAGACGTTGCCAAACTGCAAGGCCTGAGTTGCTGTCACCGACAATGCGGCCAGCACATTCGCGGTAGCCTGACCGTTGGCCACATCTTGACCTCGGACCGAACCTGCCGCTACAACCAAGACCAAGAAAGTCACAATGACTGACCATCTATATATTTGCGAAAGCTGTTTAATATCCATGGGGTGCTCCGTCAACTCTCATCCCGCCAACTCCATTTGTTTAAACATCAAGGCTCATACTCCTGATATCTTCATCGCCCCGTCCTGCGGTTTTAGAAGTATTTTGCAGAGGATTACTTATAAGCTACTGATTAATGCTGAGGCAATGAACAGGGGGTATCGAACTGGAACGGCCGTCAACTACCAGTATAGGCAACCGTCAACACAATTGAGGCAGAATAAGCCCCTGACTTCTGATATAGCTTGGGGACAATTGTTCCCCCCAGCCAGATAGTTAGACCTGCCGAACCCAAACGCCCATAGAGCGTACTCCAGGGATCCTGATTATCATATTCCGGAGCTGACTGGCTCGGTGTAGCACGGGTGTCAAATGAACAATCGTTCTCGGTGAAAATCATCTGCATGTTGAAACCGCCCTGATTCATGTAGGTCGGCAAAGTGAAGTCGATTGAAATCTCGTTACCCGCAGTACCGGTCACCAAAAACTCGGAGGCCGCACCGGCGGTGTATTTGGTCACGCTCTTGGGTATTCCGGGATAGATATTTCCAAACAGAAGATTGTTATTAATAGTGATAGTCTGCGCCGGAGTCGAAACCGAGAACAGCAACACTATCACACCACACACCAAGCTACATAATATCCGACGTTCACACATATTCAATAACAGCCTCCGTGTGATCAAAACGTAGAGCCGAACATCAATATCGTCAACAAGAATCAGATAAATCAGATAAATCAGATAAGTACGACTAATCAGTTGTCGGCGTAAATGACGGTAATCAGGACATTACCGTCAGCCGTTTCTGAGACCATCGACTCACGACTCAAACCTACCAACGAAGCATATTGGTATTCCTGCAATACTTGCAATTCGGTAGTTTTGGGGATTAATTGGGCTTCCTCTCCCAACGATTCAATTGAAACTATTATCCCTGATGGGTTGGGGCAGAACAGCCAAAACAGGTGGCTACCACGCTCAATATCGAGGGCCGCAACTGTTGACTCCGATTCGATCATATGCGCTTCGGCCAAACCCAAACTTGGCTCAACATGTGCCGTAGCCTGGATCGACGCCGATGCCCGACAAACCACCAATTCATCCGAACCGCCGTGGACGGTCGACACCAGACCAATTATCAGTGTCAATAGAAAATATTTGTAGCGAATTCTGAGCATTCCAACTGATGTAACTCAACAAGTACATCAGCAAGATACCCAATATCGCCAAATTGTCAACAGGTATAGCTGTTAAGCTGTTGAACATAAAGACGATATAACTGTAGGTCAGGCCGACTCGGGGCCTGACACCGATATGCGTCGGGCCTCAAGTGGGCCCAACCTACTGGATTGTAGCAAAGTAGGGCGGCGCCGTCTTCGGACCCGCTATTCTACCTGATCTGTTTCCTGAATGTAAATGACGGAACCCCGCCTCAATTACCGGTATAGGCAACGCTCAGGATAACATCAGCGGCGTAGTCACCGCCGGTCTGGGAAATACGCGGATTCACAGTACCACCAATCCAAACCGTCAACTGACCTCCAGCACCCAACCGCTCGGTTCCCAGTCCATTCGGATCAAGCACCCCGCTCGGCGCCAACTGCCCACCCCCGGCACCATCATCGAATGAGGCGTCAGTGGCCACAAAGTTTATCGGCATTCCCGAAGTGCTGTCACCCATCAGAAGCAGGGAGTCCGGCAAAGTAAAGTCGAGCGTCAATTCCGCTCCTACTGATCCGGTGACAGTCCACTCGCCCGCGAAACCTGGTTCGGACTTATCCACCGCTTTGCTAATCCCTGGAATAACCGTCCCAAACTGGAGGTTGGTGTTACCAGTAATGGACAGACTGGAAATCACAGTTGCCAGAGCTTGAATAGTCGCGCTCTCCTGGGCAACTGCTTCAGGCGGTCCAGCCAATAGCACCACCATCGCTAAAATTGATGCGAATATCTGCTTGCGAAACATTTTCTAACCTCAAGTCTGACATTAATGGTTCTCTGAAACAGTATATATGCAACCCCCCTGCCGACCTGAGTACGAGACGTAACCGCATACCCACCCATGAGTTAGAGATACGATTTGATCGGTGAACGGCGAAGGAACTATTGGAGCAATCCCATATACCGGGGTAAATATCCCAAAATCATAGTTTCACTTTGAGTTAAGGTCCGAGGCTGAAGAGCCGAGAACTCTATATATGTAGAGCTGTTCAGCAAATGAACAGTTCGGGTTAAAATAGGATTTTGAACCATGAATCGATCAAGCCGCATAAGGCTGGTAAGTGTCACTTTGCTGACACTGCTGGTTCTTGCGCTTAGTCCGGTCTCAGCCCAGGATATGTTGTGGTCTGCCTCGTATGGCGGCTACTACAACGAGGGGGGCTATTCCGGGGCGCGCACCGTTGATGGCGGATGTCTGGTTCTGGGTTCAACCTATTCGTTTGGTGCCGGCGATCACGATTTCTATCTCCTCTGCATTGATTCACTCGGAGACACTTTGTGGAGCCGAACCTACGGCGGCGCAGAAGCTGACATCGGTTATGACCTTTGTCCATCCGGCGACGGCGGCTATTTCGCGGTCGGTAGTACGCGTTCATTCGGTGCCGGTCAGAGCGATGTCTACCTGCTTAAGATTGATTTTATTGGTGGACTGATCTGGTCCAAAACATACGGAGGATCGGAGTTCGAAACCGGCCTGTCAGTTCGGGCTACTTCTGATGGCGGTTGTATCATCGCCGGATCGACCAGTTCTTATGGCGCCGGCTCCGATGATATCTACCTTATACGGACCGACTCCCAGGGCGATACCCTCTGGACTCGCGCTTATGGGGGTACTGCCGAAGATGTCGCCAACGCGGTACGGCCAACTCCTGATGGTGGATTTATCACTTCTGGTTTCACCGGCTCGTTCGGTGCCGGTTACTACTCATTGTATGCGATTCGCACCGATGCCAACGGCGACACCCTCTGGAGCGCCACTTACGGCGGCGATCAAGCCGATATCGGCTACGGTGTCGAAAATACCCTTGATGGCGGACTGGTGTTTGTTGGCGTTACCGCTAACGGTGGTTACTACGACACCTACCTGGTCAAGACTGATCCCACGGGCGGGATAGAATGGGAACGAAGTTACGGCGGCACCCAGAATGACTGCGGTTACTCGGTTCGATCTACTGCCGACGGCGGTTATTTCATCGCCGGAACAACCGACTCGTACGGTAACGGCAAAATCGACATGCATGTCATTAAAACCAATCCGCTCGGTATCACCGAATGGGACAATACTTACGGCGGCAGTCAGTCCGATTTCTGCCGCGCCGCCGTTAGCGATGACGGGTCATATTTTCTGGTGGGTTATTCGTATTCATACGCCATCGGTGGTTCCGATATTTATCTGCTGAAGATCTCCGCCGAAGGCGCTACCGATGTCGAAGACGACCCAACCGACTGGCTACCCGAATCATTCGCCCTGGCACAAAATTACCCCAATCCGTTCAACCTAACCACGACAATCGAGTTTTCACTTGAGCGACGCGCCAATGTCACCCTCACTATTCATAATATCCTCGGCCAGACCGTACGGCAATGGCCACTCGGTTTGGTTTCATCGGGATTGTACTCAATTGATTGGAACGGTCTCGATGCACACGGTCGAGAGACCGCCTCCGGTGTTTATCTTTACACATTGGAATACGGCACTATGCGCCAGACCCGCAAGATGATTCTGCTTAAATGAAAATTGCATGTCGAAACCACCCGAAACGGGCTGGTTTTGACCTACGAGATTTTTCATGTGTTGTCGGGCGAATCTGCCCTTGCCATCGTGGCTCCAATGACGTACATTACCCAATGGGTAAGTCTACGGCAAACAAACATCACCCTTGGAACCACGAACTATGTTTGAGTTTCTGAACCTCGAACAATTGGCCACAATACAAGTGCTCCTGACGTTGGTCGGGTCACTGACGATCATCTACGTCTGTTTCAGAATCGTCTCATGGCTGATCAAACAGATTGCGGTCCTGTTCAAGTGGACGATACGGGTGGTTATTGCAACAGCCCTGTCCCGGTTTCTTCTGGAATTGGTCAGCGCGAAACTCAATTTTTCGGAGACCATCAGAACTATGATCTTCTAACAATCTAGAGTAGGGCAGGTCTGCCTTTGGTGTTTTTGAACCCGCAGTTTGCCTCATAAATCACCCGGTCAAACCCGCATCTCTCTGTTATCCTTGCAAAAGCGAGCATCCAGTTGTTTATGCAACGACAACAATCTATGTACCATGAAATATAGCTTCGTCACAAATCTCTTGCCTTAAGCCCGCCTCCTCCTTATTGAACAAACATGAATCAACCTGTGCTCGGAATCGATATCGGCGGATCCGCTCTCAAGTTTGCTCCGGTTGACACAGACACCGGCCAACTAACCGCCCCGGCGCAAAGTCTGTCTCTGCCTCAACCGGCTACAGCTACAGCACTGCTCGAATCAGTCCGGGAGTGTCGATCTATTTTCAGCGCCACAAAATCGTTCGGGGTTGGTTTTCCGGGCGTGGTCAAAAGCGGCGTGATTTCGCTCGCTCCCCATCTGGATAAAAGCCTGGTCGGGCATGATTGGCTGACCGACTTGAAGTCGCTGACCAATTCACCGGTCGCTCTGCTCAACGACGCCGACGCGGCCGCTCTAGCCGAAATGCAATTCGGTGCCGGGTCGCAGAACGGCACGATTCTGCTAATCACGCTCGGCACCGGAATCGGCAGTGCCCTGATCCGCGACGGCTTTTTGGTTCCCAATACCGAGTTTGGCCACTTGCTATTGGGAGATACCGAAGCCGAAGATCTGGCGGCCGCCACGGTGCGAACCAGAAAAAATCTGAGTTGGGACGAATACGGCGCCCGCCTCAACCAGTACCTGCTCGAAATGGAACGACTCCTCACCCCCGACCTCATAATAATCGGCGGAGGTATCAGCGAGAACTTCAAACGATTCCAGGCCTCACTACACCTCAACGCCGATATTGTCCCGGCCAGATTAGGCAACAACGCCGGCCTGATCGGCGCCGCCCTGGCGACAACCTTAGCCGCGAATTAGTTCAGCATATCCAGACAATCAAGAATGAACACGTAACTGAACGCTACCTCTTTTAGGAAATCGTAACGGCCCGAAGCTCCACCGTGACCGGCACCCATATTTGTTTTGAGCAACAGACGGTTATTACCGGTATTCATGGTGCGAAGTTTTGCGGTCCATTTTGCCGGTTCCCAGTATTGCACCCGAGTGTCGTTCAGCCCGGCTTTAATCAACAAATCAGGATATGCGGCTTTACTAACGTTGTCATAAGGCGAGTATGACAACATATAACGAAAATACTCCTCTTCGTTCGGGTTTCCCCATTCTTCGTATTCGACTACCGTCAGAGGAATCGACGCATCAAGCATGGTATTCATAAGATCGACAAACGGTACATCGGCGATCGCAACACCGCACAGATCAGGGCGCATGTTCAACACGGCTCCGATAAGCAACCCTCCGGCACTACCGCCATTAATCACCAGTTTGTCACGATTTGTGTATTTTTGAGCCACCAGATGGTCGGCGCAGGCAATAAAATCCGTAAAAGTGTTTTTCTTTTTCAGCAATTTACCATCATTATACCAGGGTCTCCCCATCTCGCCACCACCGCGTATGTGGGCGATAGCGTATATAAAGCCCCGATCCAGCAGACTGATTCGACTGGTCGAGAAATACGGATCATAGCTCATCCCGTAAGCACCGTACCCCGTCAAGTACAACGGGTGATTGCCGTCTTTAACTGTGCCTTTACGGTATACCAATGATATCGGGACAGCGGTGCCATCCGAGGCAGTGGCGAAAACACGTTCTGATTCGTAGTTGTCGGAATCAAAACCACCAAGCACCTCACGCTTTTTCTTCAGTTCCCGCTCGCGCGTCTTCATGTTGTAATCATAAACAGAATTGGGCGTTGTCAGTGACATATAGGTAAAGCGTAACAGATCAGTCTTGAACTCCGGATTGGCATCCCCATGATACGAGTACACCGGCTCGGGGAATGTCACCGTGTGTTTTTCACCACTGGTGAAATCACGGACCTCAAGTGTGGGCAAGCCGTTCTCGCGCTGATAGATGACCATGTAATCCTTAAACACATCCAAGCCGTTCAGCTTCACCTCAATGCGATGCGGGATTAGCTCGGTCCAGTTCTCCCTGGAGGGAGTGCTGACCGGAGTTTTCATTAATCTGAAATTCACCGCATCGTAGTTTGTCAAAATCAAAAACTGATCATCATGATTGTACACCGAATATTCCAAACCAGGCTCACGGGGGGAAATTAGCCTCAAGGCGCCGTCAGGTTCATCAGCGCTCAGGAAACGATACTCGCTGGTCATTTTGCTTTCGGTGCCAAGCAACAGGTAAGCACCGGATTTGGTCCGACTAAGGCCTGTCCAGTATTTCTCATCATCTTCCTGATAAACCAGCTCATCATCCTCGGGATCACTGCCAAGCTGGTGCCGATAAACTTGATAGGGTCGCCAGGCATCATCCGGCATGGAATAAAGAAAGGTTTTGTTGTCATTAAACCATACAAGATCACCTGTCGTATTCGAAATCGTTTCAGGATAAAGCTCGCCGGAAACGAGATTCTTCACTTGCAAAGTGTATCTTTCACTGCCAAGAGTATCGGTGGCATAGGCTAACAGACTATGATCCGGACTGATTACGTAAGTTCCGAGACTCATGAAATCGTGCCCTTCGGCCAGTTGATTCACATTCAATAGAACTTCTTCTTCGGCCTCCAGGTTGCCCTTTTTTCGACAATATATTCGGTACTGTTTTCCTTCTTCGTTGCGATAATAGTAGTAGTAATCACCACGCCTGACAGGCACCGACAGATCGGTTTCCTTAATGCGACCCTTAATTTCCTGGAACATCTCTTCCTGAGCAACTTCAGTACCACTCATGACCGCTTCAGTGTATGCGTTCTCAGCCTCCAGGTATTGAATAACTTCCGGCTTTTCTTTGCCACGCAACCAGAAGTAGTTGTCCAGCATTTCAGTACCAAACAAGGTGTCGACCCTGGCTTCAATCTTAGCTACCGGCGGTTCGAGATCGGTAGCCTCGACCGGTGAGTACCCGGCTAAGACCAGCCCGAGCGCTACCAGACAGAACCCTATAGTAAACAGTGTTCTTTTCATTATTATGTTCCTTCTGCTATTAATATGACTTCAGTTTTGCTTCAATAATCTCGCGTTATAATTCCTCAAGGGAATAACAACTATTTACTCCCCAATAATTTTCACCAGTACCCGCTTGCGACGCCGCCCATCAAACTCCCCGTAGAAAATCTGTTCCCACGTTCCGAAATCCAACTGTCCCTTTGTAATCGCGACAGTTACTTCGCGTCCCATAACCTGACGCTTCATGTGCGCATCGGCGTTATCTTCACCGGTATCGTTGTGGCGATACTGCGATATCGGAGCGTGCGGAGCGAGTCGCTCCAGCCATTCTTCGTAATCCTGATGCAGACCATGCTCGTCATCATTGATAAACACCGATGCCGTGATATGCATCGCATTGACCAGCACTAAACCTTCGGTAACACCGCTGGCCCGCACACACTCGCTGACATCAGGGGTAATATTGATAAACGCACGACGGGTCGGCACTTCGAAAAACAATTCTTTACGATATGATTTCATTATTCTTCTCCACTAATATCGATAAGCGGGTACGCCGTGTCAACTTCATGGATCGCTCGTTCGGACGACAGGAAACTGGTATACAAATAAAACTCGGTGACTTTGAACGGCGGCAACTTCAAAAGTGAATACTGCCCTAGGTAACCTATCAACTGCCGCGGCGGCGTCTCTTTAACATTGGCCAGCCGAATATGTGGTGCGAATTTTCGTTTCTCCGGCTTTAATCCGGCCCTCACCAAAGTTGACTCGACTTTGTTGCGAAGTTGCACCAAGCGGTCATTCTTCTCAATTCCAGCCCAGATCAATTGTGGCAAACCGTGGGGTGGGAAAAAACCCATCCCCTCAACCGTAACTTCAAACGAATCAATCGAAATAACTTCAAGCGCCTCGCGGGCGTCACGCAACACCGCCCCATCGACCTCACCGATGAACTTCAGGGTGATATGCATCTGTTCCGGATCAACCCACTTCGCACCCGGCAGACCAAAACAGATCTCGGTCAACTGGTTCTTGATTTCCTCCGGCGGGTCAAGCGCAACAAACAGTCTATACATATTCATCTACCCTTTGAGGCGAACGCTCTAAGAAAGCGATCCTGACAGATTCAGTCTGAGGATATCGTTGGCTGGACAGCGATCGTAGCTTCTGATCGGTACAGGTTACAAAAGAATGCCTCGGCTGCTGCCCACAGATGGGGCATGTACTGGTCGTCATCACCCTCGTGATATACCCCCCAACTGAATGATACGGGTAGCGTTTGCAGATAGCTCGATAGATAGTCTCGCTACGATCGGGTCTTCCGACGAGGTGGCTGGCAGTTGCCTGAGCAAGATCGAAATACGGCCATTGGCTTGCGACGTACTCGTTATTATCCGGCCAGCGCAGATCGTAGAGTTCTCTGATTACCTTAGATTCAGGATCAAACACTTTGGTTGGATGAACTCCGGCAATGAAAGCCCGAACATGTTTTCTGATGACATCCGGGTTTTCACTCATGTACTCAATCAAGACAGTCCGATTTGTCTCGTACGCCCACCTATACCGCTGTTGGGCCGCGCTGTCACCACAAACTGAGGCCAAGTAGGCAGCCTCTCGGAGTCCGGCTAACAACCAAACATTACAGAAAACCGGTCGCATTGCTGAATCCATGCGACCCCACAGAATGGGACCATGGTATTCTGATATGGTTAGGCCGCCGACCTCGCTGGCAGGCTGCCGGTACATATCCAGGATGATCTCGGCGTTTGCCTGCATAATCGACCAATGCTGGTGCACGTAAGCTGTATCTGCGGTGTGACGAACATAGTCACCAGCCATCCAGACCAGACAACCGGGGGCGTCGCCTTCCGGACCAAAGCCGGAACTCCACGGGTGATTGAGGTAGTAGTCCACTTGGGCCTTGGCAAGGTCTGTAAACCCAGCTTCCAACAGGCAGTGGGAGATCACAGCACCGTCTCGAATGAATGCGGACCGGTAGAACAGAGTTGGCCTAATTGCGTTATCGCAGGCTTGCAGGATGTGTACTAGCGCCGCTAGCGCCTCGTACTTGCTGTTTGACTCCGGGATACGCTTGGCGATGCCGCTCATGCGACTACGCCAATGAGCAACAGTTTGTTCATATTCAGACGTGAAGTCGGTCCATACGAGATGGTCGTCAATGGTGGCATCGGATCCAAAGAGTATCTGACAGCGCGTTGTGAACGCTTGCCCTGGGTCGAGAGTCACGGTTATGGGATTTGACTCGACATCCAGTAACACCCCTCCCGCCCCCAGGCGATAGTACAAGCCGGATGTTGTAGGAGTCGGTGCTGGCCAGTAACCATGCTCAAATCCAAGACTCAGATGTTGTTGGTCCTGACTAAATCTGATTGTCGTTTCGATCGAAACAGTCACAGGTTGATCACCGGAGTTGACAAGAGTGACATCCTTCATCCCTACCGAAGTCTTGCCGTTGCGTCTCTCCGGCAAACAAAAAACGCGCGACGCACAGCTCAGAGTCTGGTAGGTGTACTCACTAATGCTGATAGGGAGATAGCGATCCGCCAAACGCCAGTTGAATTCAGAGGGCGACCGGGTCTGTTCTAGCTGCCAATCGGCATCAGAATCAAGGCGTAAAGCTGTGCCTATCACATAAGGGTATGACCCAACTGCTACAGAACCGTTGGCGTATGCGATTAGCTTGTCCGGAGGGCATGTACCGTCAGCGCCCAGGTACATGAAAGCGTTTCTTGTTGTCTGGGGACGTCGCTGCTTCAGGTGATGCTCGTACGCATGATACTGTCCCCGCGCCCAGGCAATGCTGTAATCTAATATCTTGTAGCCGTACAGGGGTACAACAACGGCGGAGACAACGACTACAATTCCGAAGATGCTTAGAACTGCTCTAGTGCGACGAGACATTGATTTGATACCTCCTGTCATGGCCGGAGTGAGCCGGCGTACAGAGTGACTTGCCTCAGCTGTTCGAAAATACAGCCCGAACCGAGACCAAGCAAGCGATTAAGTGATTGCGAACTCTCAATGATGATCAAATCCCCTTCGAAAAAAACTTGTTGATAGGTCTTTCTAGTACTGGTACCATATGATGTATGGGCAGGTTTGGGCGCTTGGCATTGATGTTTTCCCCTAAGAGGACAGAACCTTTCTTGGATGTCCTCACAAGAGAGGCTGACCTCTTCTTGCGCACACTGGAATCTCGACTAATCTGGATAGTCGTTGCTACTGCTCTTGTCCTCTACGTAACGATAGGGCTTGTTTTCCTGCGAACCTGGTCTACGGCAGATTACTGGGAACATCTCGCCGTGATCGGTGCATTTGCAGGAAATTTGTTGCAACCCGAGAACCCGTACACCGGACCCGGTAACCTCACCCACTTGTTTACACCCTATCACTTGTTTTGGGGTTTGGTGGTACGCCTGACCGGACTTCACCCCATCCATCTCACACCCGTAGTGGGATTGACTAACGTAGTCATGTTTCTAGTCGCCTGTCGGGCAGTGTCGCGGCGTTTCCTTGGCGACAGCAAATATGCTACGGCGACATGTCTGGTTCTGCTCCTGGCCTGGGTAATACCCTGGGAGTGGAGCGGTTTTTACAACTTTGGAATGTTGCCCGGGACAATCGTTTATCCCTATTGGTTTGCTTTTCCTTTGGCTTTGATAATCGTCAGCAGGTATGCGGAATCTGATTCACGCAGCTGGGGCTGGTTAGTTGCCTTTGGTTTCGGAGCGGCGCTTACATTTGCAATACACCCGATAACCGGGGCGTTCCTTTTTCTAAGCATGGTGCTGAAGGCACTTCTTGAGCGCGATGTCGGGTTTCCGATTCGCTTAGGCTTGATTGGAACGGTAGTTGGTGCGGCATTGCTGCCTTTGCTATGGCCGTACTTCCCAGTTATGGGGGCGATACTGGCATCATCTCGGTATGAGATGATTGGTTTTGAGTCTAATTACTATCAGTTTTACGAAAACCTACATGTACGCATGCTCCCAGGTATATTAGCCGTACCAGCCATATGTACTGCTATTAAATCACGTAAGTTTGACTTCCTCACCCTTGGCCTGGCCGTTTTCGGTCTTATCTTCGCGGCTAACTACGTAACCACCAGGAGCGCCGTGGGTGGAAGGCTTATCGTTTTTGTCATCTTCTTCCTTCAAATTCTAATCGTACGGTCACTGATTATGTGGCGTGGAACCCGGTATGGAGCAATTATTGTGTTGCTGTCTCTCTTCATAGTTGGCGGCGCGGGTTCACTTCAAGCCAGAGCATCGCTGAATCGATTGATACTTGTTTCTGGGGATAGGGGACCCTCTAAACACCGTGATAGTCTCATCGCAGGTACGAATTTTGAGATGCTTGAGCAATTCCAAGCTATGTCTGAACATTTGTCAACGAAAGATGTCGTTCTCTCCTATCCGATGGAGTCCTGGGTTCTACCTTCACTTCTTGGCTGCCGGGTTGTCACAGTAGCCCATGCCAACCCATTTATGGAAGATTTCACGACTAGGAAGAATGTGGTGAGACGTTTCTTCAGTTTCCGGATGAGTAAAGCCGAAACGATCGAGTTCTTTAACAATTACCGGATCACCCACGCGTTGATAACTAAAGATAGCTATAACAAACTTAGTGCACTACTACCAGACTACAAACTCGAATGGTCTAGCGGTGGCTACGTGCTACTCTCGTTAACAAACCGCTGATGAACGGGTCAAGTGTAATTACTTCAAGCGCACCTAACGCTTACGACTTATTGTACCGCCAGTTGCATTGCGAACACCAAAAAAGGATTTGGAGACATATTGATGAACTTGTTGATCGTCGGCTCAGTCGCTTATGACACGGTTGAAACCCCATTTGGCAAAGCTGAGAAAGCACTCGGCGGCACCGCTACTTTCGGCTCGGTCTCGGCGTCGTACTTTGCCAAACCCGGTATTGTCGGAGTGGTAGGCAACGACTTTGACCGCAAACATATCAACCTACTCAAAAAACGGGGGGTTGATCTTGAAGGGCTCCAGGTTGATCCGAGCGGCAAGACCTTCCATTGGTCAGGCTACTACGAAGGTGACATGAACCAGGCGATCACCCGTGACACCCAGTTGAATGTTTTTGAATCATTCCAGCCGACCTTACCGGAATCGTATCGTAAAGCTCCTTTTCTATTTTTAGGTAATATTCTCCCCGGTCTTCAACTGGAGGTTCTCGACCAGATGAAAGACCCTGAACTGATCTTGTGCGACAGCATGAACCTATGGATCGAAACCCAGCCAAAAGAACTCGAGAAAGTTTTCCGGCGCTCGGATGTTATTTGTATCAACGATAGCGAAGTGCGCCAGTTCTGCAATACGTCGACAATTTCCAAAGCGGCGAAGGAACTGCTCAAACTGGGCGCGACCCGAGTAATTATCAAATTGGGCGGTTATGGGGTGCAGTTGTACGGCAAGGATACTTTTTTTGCGTTGCCAGCTCTGCCATTGTCGAACGTGAAAGACCCGACCGGCGCGGGTGATACTTTTGCGGGCGGGTTTATCGGCCGGTTGGCAAAATCACGTACGCTGAATGAAAACGCGTTCCGTCGAGCATTGGCGACCGGAACCGTGATGGCATCTTACTGTGTACAAGATTTTTCTTGTCGTAAGACCGCAAATTTGAAACCGAGTGACATAGAGAAACGCTTGACAGAGTTGAAGCAGATCACCCGCTGGTCGTAGAGCGAGCGGTGTGAATTCACCCGAGGGGAAATATAGTAGGACGAAACCAGTCCGTTTCGGGCGGTTTCGACATCTAATTCTTCCGGCTGAACCACCGGAGGGTTTTGCCACAAGACTAATGCAGGTCAGTGGTCTGCGCTGGTGGAATCAGATCCGGTTGTTCAATCACAACCATCATCGTCCAGAAAGCTTTACCCTTGAGATAGCAGTTGAAACAATGTGAATGAGCACACGAACCACAGGAAGGGCAATCATGAATGGCGCACCAGTCGGAACACCAGTCGCAGGCATCGAATTCATCGGGATACCAGGTGCCATCCGGATCATAGCTTTCAATGTCAGCGAAATCAAATAGAACTTTGTCGTTGTTAATACAGTACTCTCGAATCTGGTTGTTTCTGACGTACAGGTTACCAGACGGACCGGTACCATCAAGATGCCCGGTCATGTATACAAATGTGACATCAGGATAATCTGCTTCAAATGCGGTCATAGCGTTCAGATAAGTATTGATCCCGGCTTCGGTATTGTCTGATGCTCCACCGCACCAGGACCACATGACCACGTTGCACTCCGGGTGACTGTCCAGATAAGCACGGGTTGGGCTAACCCAGGAAATATCGCCAAGGTGCCCTAAATCATCGCTGATCTCGTAAAATGTTGGAGAGTTATACATGCTGTCCTCTCCTGCCAGCATGTTGACCCCGGTTACAATTTGACTGCCATGTGAAGTATGACCATAGTAGAAGTTATAATTGGTGCGTACGAGGTCAAAGAAAGATGTTGGTATGGAATCAAAGGCCGCAACCGACTGATGATCTACGATAAGAGCCTGAGCTTGAAGTCCGCCTGGTATCAGAAATATCAGGAGCAAAAAGAAACATGACACTCCGGACAATCTTGTAACTGCATGCTTAGTGATAATTCGATGCCGGTTTATTAATTTCAGCGCAGATGGTAATTTCACTTCTTTCAGCATAGCAATATGCTCCTATTATCGGTTACGCACCACAAAACAAGCCTGGTTATTATACAAACCATCTATCGCATGCAGTGACAACACTGCTATCATATTGTAGATCGAGAACTTAATCAACTATAGCTTCAGGGGCGATTGTCGGGGCACCCGTGGTAGCTCTCCTTTTATTTGCGATGCTCCAAATTCTGCCTTTCACAATAATTAATGGGCCATCCAGAGTGAGTGAGGGATACCTGTGCCCGGCAGATGTCCACCATCTGCCAATTTGAAGTTGATCTTCTGGCATAACTACCCTACCTATTCCACCAAGAGGAAAACCTGAGTGGAAAACTGGCCCAAAATTTCTGTCGTTCTGCCGATTCGTAATGAAGCGGAGTTCATCGCTCGCACGATCAAATACCTCCAGGAACAGGACTACCCGCGTGATAAGCTCGAAATCCTGGTCGTGGTCGGCGACTCGACCGACAACACTGCCGAAATCGTCCAGCAGATAGCATCGGAAGACGAACGGGTGCGATACTTCCATAATCAAAAAAACTGGTCGTCATCGGCGCGGAATATCGGCGCCAAAGCGGCCACCGGCGAAATCATCACCTACATCGACGGGCACACTTACATTGACAACGACCAATTGCTCAAAAGCACCGCCCGCCTGATGTCAGAAAACAATGTTTCGGTTCTCAGTCGCCCCCAGTTTCTTGATACACCGGAGAACACGACTTTTCAGAAAGCGGTCGCCTGCGCACGCAAGTCACCACTTGGGCATGGGCTGGACTCAACGATTTACTCCGAACAAGATATGCTCGTCAACCCGGCCAGCGCGGGAGCATCATATAAGCGCGAAGTCTTCGACACGGTCGGTTATTTCGATGAATCATTTGATGCTTCCGAAGACTACGAATTCAACTACCGTATCTCGCAAGCTGGATACAAAGCGTTCACATCTTTGAAACTTGCGGTCTATTACTATCCGCGAAATTCGTTCCTAACATTGTTCAAGCAGATGGTTCGCTATGGCCGGGGACGGATGCGGCTAGCGCGGAAACATCATGGCACCCTTGGACTCGGTACATTGATCCCGCCGTTTTTTACACTCGGTTTGTTGGGGTTGCCGCTGGTCAACAACCTGTCGTACACTCTGGGACAACTCTACTCCGGCTGTTACCTTCTGTATGCTTTAGCGGTGATTGCCTCCGCAACCGTAGTCGCCGCCCGACAGGGTATCGCATATTTGTTTCTGGTACCACCTATATTTCTGGCTATCCATCTCGGTCTTGGCTGTGGTTTTCTGTTGGAATTGATAACTGGTAAGAAAATACCAAAAAAACAAAAAAATCGGATCGGTAAGTAAACCATGACTCGCAAGTGGCGTTTAATTCTATTGGTCTCGCTGATTGGTAACCTGACAATTGTCTATGTCGGCTACAAGGCTTGGGAATATCGGTCGAACATCAACTATTGGCTGGACAAGTATCTGCTCGTGATCGATGAATTCTCCGGCACCGACACATATCGCTCGGCTAACTCAGAATTGCAATCAGAAAAGATTATCCCCGGTCGAATCGTATTCTTCGGAACCCAAGTGATAAATGACTGGCCGCTCGACAAATTCTTCCCTGACTATGAGACTATCGACCGTGGTGTGATCGGTCAACGGGCGGCTGGTTTTTTACTTAGGTTCCGACAGGATGTTATTGAGCTACGACCGGAATATGTACTTATTGAGATCAGTTCCTACAATTTCCGTCCGAACACACGCGCCGACGAAATCTATGACTATGTTGTTTCGATGGTCGAGCTGGCACAGTTCAATAATATCCAGCCGATCCTAACAACTGCTTTTCCACCCCGGAGAATGTACGAAGTTGACGAACACCCCAACTATAACGTAGCCGACACGGTTGCAACCTACAATAACTGGCTAAGTGTATATACCCGTGAACACGACATTTTGCTGGCTGACTGGTATTCGGCGGTGGTCGATAGTACAGGAAACCTCCGGGCCGATCTTTCGGTTACAGAAGTTGATCTCAACCAGAGCGGGTACGAGGCGATAAGCAACTGTGTAAAATTGGCTCTGGCAGATGCTTCTCCCCAAAATGATAATTGAATATAGCACGTTGTGTTTGCTGAGAATATAGAGGAAGCCTTACCAGAGTATCTACCGCGACTTAACCGGCAGTCGCTGATAGATTTCATTTATAAAAGTCTGTTCAAACCGATTAAGCGCCGCCCGTCCGGATTCAGTGTCCCTGGCTACCAAGCGAACAAATGTCAGGTGTCTCGGTTGTAGCGCCAACGAAGTAAGCATCTCGTACAGCTTGAGTTGATAGTCATTCGAAGTTTCACCATACGGTGTGATATACCAGAAATCCATCAAGTAGTCATTCTGCTTATATACCAATCGAAGGCGCTTGGCGGGAATCTCGCGTTTTCCGTGTTGCACCGAGTGATCAAGAGACTCCTCCACGAGCCACCCCGATCCTGGCACACAGTTCATTGGTGAATGTGGTCCCCCGCGAGCATCCGACCAGTCACCAAGAAACAGATTTACTTGAATTCCATCCGAACCAAAATAATTGGCATTAAAAATGCCGCTCGGTTGCAACAGGTCAATCACTCCCTGGGATACAGCGTCGATCTCCCCGACCCACTCGCCACTATTCAGTGGAAAAGTGGACCAGTCGGCTGAATCTTCCAGCGTTGGCTGACGGTACTTAACAACCCAGCTAATGGTCGCCGCGACTATAATTATAACTGCTATCAGGAAGAATTTCTTGCGGTCCATTTCAAGAACGCTCCTGTGATCATCATCATTACAATCGCCGATACAAAAACCAGCAAACCGGATATTTCATGCAGAAAACTATCCGCCAGCTCCTTGCTGATACTATAAGCCCCCACTGCGGTCACAAATATCCTGAATACGTTGGCAAACACGGCGATAGGAACTGTTGCCAGTACCAGCACTACCGACCTTACCCGACCAGTCATGTGAAGCCAGGCGTGAAGTGAACCGAGTGCCAACAGCGTAACCAAGCTTCGCAATCCGCTACAGGCTTCGACAACTTCCAGCGAATAATCCGGCAGGTGAATTATATTCCCAAACCGAATCGCAGGCACTCCTATCAAGTGAAGCAGGAAAGTGGTTACTTTGGTGGATAGCAGTTGCATCGGCAATGTCGCCTGATAGTAGATCACAGCTGGTATAGGGATCATAAACAACAGAAAGAAAAACCCAAACCAGATCTTCCGGAAATTCTCCATTCCAAGATAAGTCAGACCGATTCCGGTCAACTGCAGTACCAACGATACCCGGGTTGTGAAGTATTCACTGGCGGCAATACCTAAGATCAGGCCAATACTCCCTGCGAGAATCATGGTTATACCGAGATTACTGGGCGGTGCCGGGAAACGTAGCTCTTTCCGACGAGAATACAGTATGAATATCGAAACCGGAACGACTAAGAATCCATGAGAGTAGTTGTCGTCCCGCATCCAGTCCTGGATGAGATCATACCAGATTTCTATATTGAGAAGCGAAGCCAATGCAATCAAGAGGTACGGATAACGATGCCGTAGAGTGTGATTCTTGAGAGCTTGCCAATTGATCATGTTCAGTCTACATATGTCACTTAGAGTTACGTAGTCTGGTTATCGGCTTTAACAGAC